>DASTZE010000134.1:0-20474 GCA_035764425.1 Gaiellaceae bacterium | reverse complement strand
CGCGGCCGTTCGGCCGGGCTACCACCAGAACAAGAAGCACTGGAACACCGTCGTCCTGGATGGCTCCGTTCCCGACGACGAGGTCGAGGAGCTGGTCGCGCACTCGTACGAGCTCGTGGTGGGCGCGCTGCCGAGGCGCGTGCGCGAGGCGCTGGGCTAGACGGGCGGTCCGTCCGTCAGCGTGAGCGTCGTCGTCTGAGGGGCGCCGGCGCTGTCCGTGTAGGCGATCGTGATCGAGTCGCCCGGGTGGTGTCCGAAGAGGACGGCGCGGAGGCCCGCGGAGTCCGCGATCGTGGTGCCGTCGATCGAGGTGATCACGTCGCCGCCCTGGAGGCCGGCGGCCTCGGCGGGCGAGCCGGGGATGACCCCGCCGACGAGGACGCCGGTCGGGCCGTCCTGCGCCTGGATGCCCATGAAGGCTGTTGCCCCGATGTGGACGAGCGAGGAGGCCTTGGACGCGGCGATCTGCTTCGTGATCGACACCGCCTTGTTGATCGCGATCGCGTAGCCGACCGCGCTCGAGCTGTTCGCCGACCCGGCCGCGTCCATGCCGATCACCTTGCCGGCGGCGTTGATGAGCGGGCCGCCCGAGTCGCCGGGCACGAGCTTCGCGGTTGTGGCGACCAGGTTGGCGAGCTTCGAGAAGGAGCCGTCCTCCTGCTGCACGCTGATCGTGCGGTTGAGGGCGACGACCTTGCCCTTCGTGATGACGAGCTTGCCGGCGCCGTTGGCGTTCCCGACCGCGCGCGCCGCCTGGCCCAGCCTCAGCCTGGCCGAGTTGCCGAGCGTGGCCGTCGCGAGGCTGGACGCGCCCTCGAGCTTGAGGAGCGCGATGTCGTCGGTGACGTCGTAGCCCATCACGTCGGCCGTGTACGTCCTGTGCGTCGCCGGGACGGTGACCTTGATCGTCGTCGCGCCGGCGATGACGTGGTTGTTAGTCAGGATCTGGCCGTCCTTCGTCAGGACAATGCCAGTGCCGGCCGCGCTCGCGTCCTCGAGCCCCAGGTCAGTGTTGACGATCACGACCCCTCTCGTCGGCGACGGGGTCTTCGGCGTCGCGGCGGCGGCGTTCTGCGCGCCGGCGAACGCGGCGGCGACGGCGAGCAGGGCAAGGGCGCGGCGCATCGGGACAGTAAAGCGACGGTTTCTGAGAACGGGGTAAGGGTTTCGAGGAGGTCATAGAGTCCGCGGATGGCCTCTGACGGGAGCCGCGCCATCGTCCGCGGCGAGAGCATCTGGCTGCGCGCTTTCGAGCGCGACGACCTCGAGGACTACTGGCGCTGCATCACCGATCGAGATGTCGCCTACTGGGCCGGCTACACGACGCCGCAGAGCCGCGATAACGTGACCGACTGGTACGAGCAGCAGGTTCGGGGCAACCACGGCCGGGACGGTCTGTGGTTCGTCGTCTCGCCGCTCGGCAGCGACGACTTCGCCGGAACCACCTGGCTCTGGAACCGGAACTTCCGGCTCGGCGGCCCCGCCAGCGCGGAGATCAGCATCTACATCGGCGACCCCGGCCGCTGGGGCTCGGGCATCGGCACCGACGCCATCAAGGCGACAGTCGACGCCGGCTTCGGCTTCTGGCCCCTGGAGAAGATCTGGCTCTACACGAGTGCCGACAACGAACGCTCGCAGCGCGCCTTTGCCAAGGCGGGCTTCACCATCGACGGGACGCTGCGGCGGGTCGACCTCCGCCGTGGGAAGGCCGGCGATGCCGTCGTCATGTCCCTGTTGCGCGGCGAGTGGGAAGCACTCGAGCGGCCGCGCGCGTGGGACTTCAGCCCGCCGGGATCCGATCCATGAGCGACATGCCATTGACAAATACATCGCGTAGATATATCGTTCCGATACATGAGGCCGAACGCCGTGACGTGGGCCGTCCTCGGGCTTGTCGCATCGAAGCCGCGGAGCGGCTACGACATCAAGCGCATCGTCGACCGGACGATCCGCCACTTCTGGGCAGCGAGCTACGGGCAGATCTATCCGGAGCTCAAGCGCCTCGAAGAGGCCGGCTGGATCGAGGGCGACGACGTGCCGAACGGCGGCCGCGCGCGCCGCGTGTTCCGTATCACCGACGCGGGGCGTGAGGCACTGAACGGCTGGTTCGCCGGCGTTGAGACGCGGATCGAGGCGCGCGACGAGTCGCTGCTGCGCCTCTTCTTCGCCGACCTGCTGCCGCCCGAGTTCGCGCTCGGGCTCCTGCAGGGCCGGCGTGAGGGCTACCGGCAAATGCTCGAGTACCTGCGCGGGCTCGACGACGGCAGCGGGGTTCCCGACCCGCCGTTCGTCGACCTCGTCTACCGGTGGGGGCTCGAGTACTGCGAATGGGGGATCGAATGGTGCGACCGACATCTGAGCCGGCTGCAGCGGGCGGCGGCCTGACCGACCTGCCCGAGCCGACCTGGCGCCTGCTGCTGGGGCGCGGACTGCCGAACTTCGCGCTCGAGGGCTTTGTCCCCGTGCTCGTCTTCTACGCCGTGTGGCGTGCCGCCGGCCTCGGCCCAGGCGTTGTCGCCTCGGCCGTCGTTGCCGGACTGATCGTCGTGGTGCAGGCGCGGCGCGGGCTCGATGTGGCACTCGCCGCCGCCGCGCTCGTCTTCATCGTCATCCAGGCGGTGGTGGCGCTGGTGGCCGACAGCGCGACCGTCTACCTCGCGCAGCCGGTCGTGGTCAGCGCACTCTGGGGCATCGCTTACCTGGTCTCGGTCGCCATCGGGCGGCCCCTGATCGGCGCCTTCGCATGCGCCTGGTACCCGTTCCCGCCCGAGTTTCGCGCGAGCGCGCCCTACCGGCACGAGTTCGGCATGCAGTCCGTCGTCTGGGGCGTCTACTGCCTCGCACGGTCGGCACTGCGGCTCTTCGTGCTGCTCGCGAGCGGCGCCGGCAGCCTGATCGTCGTCTCGCTCCTGACCGGCACGCCGTTCCTGATCGCGCTCGCCCTCTGGGGCGTCTGGCACGCGCGCACGGCGTTCGCGCGGCTCGAGCTCGCGCCTGTCTCGGTGTAGTCCTTAGGCACCTTGCTGCATCCGAGCACGCGGCACGAGGCCTCGTTTCGGGCCGGGCGCTGCCGTCGCTCGTACGTTAATTCTTGTGAACCACCAGGAAGCGCCGGTGCTCGCCGATCACCGTCTCGATCGCGTCGTCCTGATGCCCGGGTAGGAGCATGTAGGCGTCCGGGTCGGACCGGACCGCCTCGTAGTCCGTGATGCGGATGCGGATCGGCTCGCGGCACGCGGTATCGCTGCACTCGCACAGGAACATCGCCTGGCTTGCCCGCTCGATGCCGAGCCGTCCCCAGTCCTCGCGCAGGCGATCGTTGGCGCGCCGGAAAAGATCTTCGTTCTGGACGAATCGTTGCTGTCGCCCATCCATGTGGCGGACGTACCCGCTGGTCGCGGGACCAATCGTCCCGTTTCGCCCCACCCGGCACGGGGGATACCGGTCGCAACGACGAAGGAGGGCTTCACTTGAGCATTCTCTGGATCATCCTGATCGTGATTCTCATCCTCGCGCTGCTCGGCTTCTTCTCGCGCGGCCGCTGGTAACGACGAGGGTTCGGCGGAGCAAGAAATCAGTGCCAGGCACTGTGACGCCCGCGTTACAGAGCCTGGCACTGGAACCTCTGAGTCGCCGCGGCGACGAGTTCCGCCATCCACCTAGGACCACTGATCCACCGCGATGGGCCGCCCGGCACTTGCCGGGCGGCCGTGTTTTCGCGACTCTAGGGGCATGGCAGATCTCGCCGCCCTGCTCGTGCGCGCGGACGCGCACGGGTCGCTGCCGCGGCTCGGCGGCATGGCGCGCGCGGACGGCGTCGTCATCGCCAGCGACCGCTACTGGGCCTTCGCACGGACCGACGGCAGCATCCGCGAGGGAGTCATGCCGAGGCCGCCGGAGCGGTTGTCGCGCCTGCCGCTCCTGCGCGGGCTCGTCCGCCTGTTCTCCGCGATGGCGCCGCTGTTCCGCGGCACCGGCGTGGCGCGGCGCTACGAGCGCCCGCTGCTGGCGGCGGCGATGCTCATCCCCTTCGGCTTCGTGTTCCTGCCGCACCGTGACGGCACGGTCGCCGGCATCCTCGTGACGCTCGCGTTGCTCGCCTGGCTGTTCCGCGGCCGCACCCGCTCGCTGCACGGCGCGGAGCACCGCGCGATTGCCGCGGTCGAGGAGCGGCGCCTGGTTGCCACCTGGGGCGGCGCCGCGCGACCGACGCGCTTCGCGCGCCGCTGCGGCACAAACTTCGCCGCGCTCGTCCTGCCGGTGGCGGCGCTGGGCGATGCGGTTGTCCCGGTGCCGGGCGCGTTCCTGGGCACGGTGCTCGTGGCGGTGCTGTCGCTGGCGTTCACCATGGAGCTCTGGCGCGCCGTGCAGTCGTCCGAGCGACGGCTAGCGCGGCTGCTCCTCATGCCCGGGCTCGTGCTCCAGCGACTGACGACCGCCGAGCCGCGGCTCAACGAGACGCACGTCGCGCTGCTCGCGACGGCGTCGGTGCTCCGCCGAGAGCTCGCCGACTAGCCCGCCGGCTCGATCCGCCCGCGCACCTCGCCGAGTGCGAAGCCGGCGGTGGTGCCGCGCAGGACGACCTCGTCGCCGTCCTCCAGGAACGTGCGCGTCGAGCCGTCCGCGAGCCGGAGCGGCTCGGCGCCGTTCCAGGTCAGCTCGATGAGGCTGCCGCGGCTGCGCGGGTCGTCGCCCGAGATCGTCCCGGACGCGAGCAGGTCGCCCGTGCGCAGGGCGGCGCCGTTCGAGGTGAGGTGTGCGATCTGCTGCTCCGCCGTCCAGTAGAGGTTGTGGGCGCTCGTCCGCGAGATCGTCTCGCCGTTCAGGTCCACCTCGAGCTCGATGTCGAAGACTGCGCGCTTGGCGGCCCGGAGGTGGGGAAGCGGCTCGGGTGCCTGCGCCGGCGCGGCGACGCGCTGCAGCCCCTCGAGCGGCGTCACCCAGGCGGCGATGGAGGTGGCGAACGACTTGCCGAGGAAGGGGCCGAGCGGGACGTACTCCCACGCCTGGAGGTCTCGTGCGCTCCAGTCGTTCACGAGCACGACGCCGAAGACATGCTCGAGCGCCTCGTCGACGGGGACCGGCTCGCCCCGGTTGCTCCCCGTCCCGATGACCAGCCCGAGCTCGAGCTCGATGTCGAGCCGGGCCGAGGGCCGGAAGACGGGGGCGTCGGCGCCGGGCGGCTTCACCTGCCCGGATGGCCGGCGCACCGGCGTCCCGCTGACGACGACCGTGCCGGCGCGACCGTGGTAGCCGATCGGCAGGTGCAGCCAGTTCGGCGTCAGCGGGTCGGAGCCCGGCCGGAACAGGCGCCCGAGATTCTCCGCATGCGCGCGCGACGAGTAGAAGTCGACGTAGTCGGCGACCTCGAACGGCAGGTGAAGGCGGGCGTCGGCGAGCGGGACGAGGCCTTCGACGTCCTCCTGGAGCAGGTCACGGAGTGCGTCGCGGGTCGCGTGCCAGACGGACCGCCCGGCGGCCATGAATGCGTTCAGGCTCGGGGCGGCGAAGAGCGCCGGGTCGACGTCCAAGAGCCCGGACTCGGCGGTATCGGCGAGGTCGAGGACGCGGTCGTCGACGAGCACGCCGGCCCGAGGCGGGCGGTCGGCGGTCGAGAACACGCCGTAGGGGAGGTGGTCGAGCGGTGTCACAGGAGCCCGAGCGCTTGCAGCTCCGCGACGGGCTCGTCGAAGCTGCAGCTGCCGACGGACAGGAGCACTCGGCGGCGGGCGGCGGCGATCTCGTGGGTCGCCGCCGTCCGGTCGCGCCAGCCGAACTCGCCGCCGGTCAGCCAGAACGTGGCGGGGTCGGTCTCGCCCAGCGCGGCCTCCTCGTCGTCGAACAGGACGGCCGCCAGCAGGTTGCAGAGCCCATGCTCGCGCTCGGTGCGGACCGCGTGGTGGAGGCCCGCCGTCGCCTTGAACGGCACGCCTTGCTTGCACGCCCTGATGAACGCGGCCAGCTCGGCGACACTCGGAACCTTGGCGCCGCCGCACCGGACCTTCGCGAACCAACCGCCCCCTGCCGGCGCGAGGTCGGGCCCGGCCGGAACCTCGACGAACACCTGCTCGTACCCGGTCATCCCTTCGTGCTCTCTCGCGTCGGCTGCCCTCAGCTCCAGCGCCTCGATCCGGGGGTCGTCGATGAGCGCCTCCACGCCCGGCCCGGTCGTCGAGGCCCATTCGCAGAGGTCCATGTCGAGTACCACGGAGAGGCGCGGCGGGTCGTCGGCAGGGAGCTCGGCGTGCTGCGACGCCCGCACGACGAAGCGGCTCGCAATCCACGCCGTGTCGCCGGCGCGGGCAGCGGCGTGGTCGGCGAGCGCCTCGGCGAGCGGCAGCTCCGCGGGCGGAAAGGTCGGCGCGTGGTCGATCAGCCTGCCAAAAAGGGCGTGGCGGGCGTCCACCGGGGCGACGGCAGGCACGCGCAGGAGACTAGTCTGGTGCCGTGAAGGACATCGCCCGCGAGGTCGAGCGCTGGCACGAGCGCGGCGACGATCAGGTCGCGGTCGCGACCGTCGTCGCGACGCGCGGATCGGCC
The DNA here is from genome assembly GCA_035764425.1 of Gaiellaceae bacterium. Lineage (GTDB taxonomy): Bacteria > Actinomycetota > Thermoleophilia > Gaiellales > Gaiellaceae > JACVRM01. The sequence continues at coordinate 13,934 of DASTZE010000134.1, read as the reverse complement.
CCGCGGCCGCTCGGCTCGAAGCTCGCCGTCTCGCAGCAGGGCGAGCTGGCCGGCTCGGTCTCGGGCGGCTGCGTCGAGAGCGACGTCGTCGAGCAGGCGCGCGAGGTGCTCGCCGGTGGTGCTCCCCGGCTGGTGACGTACGGGATCAGCGACGACCTCGCCTGGTCGGTAGGCCTCCCGTGCGGCGGCGAGATCGACGTGTTCGTCGAGCGCCTGTAGGCGTGCTCGAACGGCTTCTTCAGGTCGTTCGCGACGAGGAGCGCGCCGTCCTGTTCACCGTTGTCGAGGGCGATGGGGTAGGGGCGAGGCTGCTCGTCCTCGACTCCGGTGAGACGCTCGGCGACGCGCCCGACGGGCTCGCTGCCGAGGCGCCCGAGGTGTTGCGCGGTCATCGCAACAAGCTGCTGGAGCTTCCGGGCCGAAAGGTCTTCGCCGAGGTGTACGGACCCCCGCCGACGCTGCTTGTGTACGGCGCCGTCGACACGGCGGAGGCGCTCTGTGCGATCGCCCGGCCGGTCGGGTTCCGGACCGTCGTCGGCGACGCGCGCGCGACGTTCCTCACGCCCGAGCGAATCCCGAGCGCCGACCGCCTGGTGGTCGGCTGGCCGGAGGACGTCCTCGCCGAGGTGCGGCCCGACTTCACGACGGCGATCGTTGTCCTCACCCACGACGACAAGTTCGACGTTCCGCTGCTCAAGGCGGCGCTCGAGACCGAGGCGCTCTACGTCGGCGCGCTGGGCTCGCGCCGCAATCAGACGCGCCGGCGCGAGCGGCTGCTCGAGGAGGGCGTGAGGGAGGAGGCGCTGGAGCGCATCCACGGCCCCGCCGGGCTCGACCTCGGCGGCGGCACGCCCGCGGAGACGGCGCTCGCGATCCTGGCGGAGATCGTCGCGGTGCGCGCGGGACGTTCCGGCGGCAGCCTGCGCGAGGCGAAGGGCCGCATCCATGCGGACACCGACGCCGCGCCGGCTCCCACCTAGTGCCAGGCACTCAAACGAAAGTGTCACGGTGTCGGTCGCGTGACACTTCCGTTGCAGTGCCTGGCACCGAAGGGTCGCTCCGCGATATAAGACGGCGGTGCTGCTACGGGAGGTGGAGTACGCGCGCCCGTCGACGATCGAGGACGCACTGGCGATTCTCGGGTCGAACCCGAACGCGCGCGCGCTCGCCGGCGGCCAGACGCTGATCAACGTCATGAAGGCGCGCGCCGCTGCGCCGGACGTGCTCGTCGACCTGAACGGCCTCGACGAGCTGCGGACGATCGGCATCGGCGCGGATGGCAGCCTCGAGCTCGGCGCCATGGCGACCTACGCCGCGATCATGCAGTCGCCCGAGGTGCACTCCACGCGTCCGGTGATCGCCGAGGTCGCCGGGATGATCGCCGACGTCCAGGTGCGGAATCGCGGCACGATCGGCGGCAACGTCTGCACCGGCGACCCGACCAACCACTTCCCGCCGCTCATGGTCGCGCTCGGCGCCGCGATGACCGTGCGCGGCCAGGACGGCGAGCGCCGCGTCCCGGCGGAGGAGTTCTTCGTCGGCGTCTACATGACGCAGGCCGGCCCCGGCGAGCTGCTCACGCGGATCAGCGTCCCCGCCCCCGACGGCCGGGGCGACGGGTTCGCGATCGTCCCGATCGGACGGGACGGCACCGCCATCGTCCACGCCGCGGCCTGCGTGCGGGCGAACGGGACGATCCAGGAGGCGCGCGTAGCGCTCGGCTGCGTCGACGCCGTCCCGATCCGGGTAACCGAGCTCGAGTCGCGCCTCGCAGGCGGCGACCCGGCCGAGAGCGCCGTCAAGGAAGCGGCGAAGGGAGTCGGCGCCTCCCTCGATCCGCCCTCCGACGTCCACGCGTCCGGCGACTACCGCCGCCACCTCGCCGAGGTCGTCGCGGCGCGCGCGGTCGTCGAGGCTGCCGGAAAGGCGCGCCGGTGAGCATGCAGCCGGTCACGAGTGCGTTCGTCACGGTCACGGTCAACGGCACGACGTATGAGCGCGAGGTGGACGCCCGCCGCCTGCTCGTTCACTTCCTGCGCGACGACCTCGACCTGACGGGCACGCACATCGGCTGCGACACGGGCAACTGCGGCGCCTGCACGATCCTCTTCAACGGCCAGAACGTGAAGTCGTGCATGGTCCTCGCCGTCCAGGCGGACGGCGCCGACATCACGACCGTCGAGGGCCTCGCCGGCGACGGCGAGCTGACGCCGCTGCAGAAGGCGTTCTCGCACAGCCACGCGCTGCAGTGCGGCTATTGCACGCCGGGAATGCTGATCAGTGCGACCGCGCTCCTGCGCCAGAACCCGAGCCCGACCGAGGATGAGATCCGCAAGGCCCTCCAGGGCAACCTCTGCCGCTGCACCGGCTACGTGAACATTGTCGAGGCCGTGCAGACGGCCGCGAAGGGAGGCCTGTGAGCGAGACGACCGTCGCGCCCACCACGACGGAGACGGAGGCGCCCCAGAAGGGGTTCATCGGGATCAACGTGCCGCGTAAGGAGGACCAGCGTCTCGTCCAGGGCGAGGGCCTGTTCGTCGACGACGTCAAGCGGCACGGGATGGCGTACGTCCACTTCGTGCGCTCCCCGTACGCGCATGCCCGCATCCTCTCGGTCGACGTTTCGAAGGCGGAGGAGCTCGACGGCGTCTACGGCACGCTCACGGGCGACGAGGTCGCGACGCTGACCGACCCGTTCTTCCAGATCGCGCCGCTTCCCGGCGGGCACGTCAAGGACTACGCCCTCGCCGCCGGCAAGGTGCGGCACGTCGGCGAGCCGGTCGTCGCCGTCGCGGCCACGACGCGGGAGCTCGCGCGCGACGCGGCCGAGCTGGTCGAGGTCGAGTACGAGGCGCTCGAGGCGATCGTCGACACGGAGCGCGCGGCCGACCCGGACGCGCCGCAGCTCCACGACGACGTCCCCAACAACACGATCTGGGACGGCCACTTCGACTACGGCGACTACGACGGCGCACTCGAGGCCGCCGACAAGGTCGTGCGCATCAAGCGGCTCCACTTCAACCGCTTCTCGTCGACCCCGCTGGAGACGAGCGGCGCCGTGGTCGAGTACAACCGCGGCACCGGGCAGTGGACGCTCCACTGCAACAACCAGTTCCCGGGGTTCGCGATCATCATGATGGCGCCCGCCCTCCGGACCGGCATGGACAAGCTGCGGTTCGTCACGCAGGACATCGGGGGCGGCTTCGGCAACAAGATCTGTACGCACCCCCAGCTGGTCGCGCTGTGCCTGCTCTCCCGGAAGCTGAAGCGCGCATGCAACTGGACGGAGTGGCGCACCGACCAGCACATGGCGAACTCGCACGGCAACGAGCGGCTCTTCCTGGACGTCGAGGTGCCGGTCACCGACGACGGGCTCATGCTCGGCTTCAGGGCACGGATGATCGACGACTGCGGCGCGTACACGCGCTACGAGCCGCTCGGCTGCATCATCTGGGCCCAGGTCACGCCCGGCGTCTACCGCTGGCGGAACGTCCGCGTCGAGTTCCAGCAGGTGTGCTCGAACAAGTCGCCGTGCGGCCCGAACCGCGGCTATTCGCGCATGCAGCACCTGTGGTTCACCGAGCGGATCATGGACATCGTCGCCCAGGAGCTGAACCTCGACCCGGTCGAGGTGCGCAAGAAGAACTACATCCGCTCCGAGGAGATGCCGTACGAGACGCCGAACGGCTGCGTCTACGACTCCGGCGACTATGCGCGCTGCCTGGACAAGGCGCTGGAGCTCATCGACTACGGGTCGATCGAGGAGCGCCGCCGCGAGGCGGAGTCACGGGGCAAGCTGCTCGGCGTCGGCATCGGCTCGACGCTCGACTCCGGCACGAACAACTTCGGTCAGTCGCAGCTCGTGAACCCCGACCTGCAGTTCTCGGGCAACAACGAGGTCGCGACCGTGAAGCTCGACATCTTCGGCGAGATCGTCGTCACGATCGGGACGACGCCGCAGGGCCAGGGCCACGAGACGACGGCCGCGCAGGTGGTCGCCGACATCCTCGGCGTGACGCCCGACATGGTGAACGTCCGCGCCGGCCACGACTCCTACTGGAACTCGCACGCGGGCTTCTCGGGCACCTATGCGTCGCAGTTCGCGGTCACGGGCCTCGGCGCGGTGAAGGGTGCGGCCGACATGCTCGCCGGCGAGATCAAGCGGCTCGCCGGTGGCGTGCTGGGCGGCGTGCCGCCCGAGGACATCGAGCTGGCGGAGGGATTCGCGCGCATCAAGGGCAACCCCGAGGCGGCGCTCCCGTTCATGGCGTGCGGCGCGATCGTGAACGCGAACAACGCCGGCCTGCCACTGGAGCTGCGCGACATCACGCTCAACTGCCGCTACGTCTACGTGCCGCCGCACCAGGTACCGGACAAGGAGCGCAAGTTCGGGAACCTGACGCTGACCTACGCGACGCAGATCCACGCGTGCGTCATCGAGATCGACGAGGAGACCGGCGCCTACGACATCGTGGACTACGGGGCCGTCGACGACTGCGGGATCCGCATCAACCCGCAGATCGTCGAGGGGCAGGTGCACGGCGCGACCGCCCACGCGATCGGCGGCGCGACGCACGAGCACTTCCCGTACGACGAGCAGGGCAACCTGCTGACGCCGAACTTCTACGACTACCACGTGCCGCACGCGATGGACATGCCACCGCTGAAGACCGACTACCTCGAGTCGCCGTCGCCGTTCACCCCGCTCGGCGCGAAGGGCATGGGCGAGGGCGGCGGCGCAGGCCTGTCGGCCGTCTGCTCGGCGATCCAGAACGCCCTGCGCTCGGCAGGCGGCGCGATCGTCTACGACAGCTGCAATCCCTACTGGCGTGTGTGGGAGCTGATGAGCGAACCGGCGAAGGCCCGCGAGAACGTGACGGTCGAGGCGCGATGAAGGTCGAGGGAAACACGTCGTTCAACGCGCGGCGCGAGGTGGTCTGGAGCGTGCTCAACGACCCGGCGCAAATGGCGCAGACGATGCCGAACGTGAAGTCGTTCACCGTCCAGGACGACCGCCACTGGAGCGCGGACGTCGCCGTTCCGCTCGGGCTCGGCTCGCTGAAGATGTCGATCCAGTTCGACAAGACCGATGAGCGCCCGCCCGACTACGCGATGCTGAAGGCGAAAGGGACGGGCGTTGGCGCGCTGCTCTCGATGGAGACCCGGTTCGAGCTCTCGGACGCCGGGAACGGCACGGACATGAAGTGGCAGGCGGACGTGCAGATCGCCGGCCCGGTCGGCGCGATGGGCCAGCGCGTGATCCAGCCGATCGTCAACCAGCAGGTCAAGCAGGTGCTCGCCGCCCTGGACAAGCAGGTGCAGCAGGCGGCGGCCGGGGCGTGAACACGATCGTCGTCGGCTACGACGGCTCCGACGAGTCGGCGCACGCGCTCGACCGCGCGGTCGAGTACGCAAAGGCATTCGGCGCGAAACTCGCGGTCGTCGCGGTCGGCGAGTTGCCCGCCTACGTGCCGCCGTATGGCGCCGACCCTATCGCCGGGCTGCCTCCCGCGGTCGACGATCCCGCGGTCTCCCTCGTCGATCCGGAGGAGATCGCCGAGGGCGTGCTGTCCGGCGCGCGCGAGCGCGTCGGCGACGTTCCGGCCGACTTCCTGACCCGCGTCGGTTCGACCGACGACGCGCTGATCGCGGTCGCGGACGAGCGCAAGGCGGGGCTGATCGTCGTCGGCACGCGCGAGCCCGGATTCCTCGGGCGCCTGCTCGAGGGCAGCGTCAGCCAGGACGTGGCGAAGCGCGCGCACTGCGACGTGCTCATCGTCCACCCGAAGCACAAAGGCTGACCGCGTGACGCCGCCGTTCCGCGTCGGGGTGATGCAGCTCACCATGGAGCCGCTCGACGAGATGCTCGAGCACGCGCGCGTGATGGACCGCGCGGGCATGGACACGATCTGGCTCGCCGAGGCCTACCCGTGGTGGCGGAAGCACGGCATGGAGGCGCGTTCGTCGACTGTCGTCTCGGCGCTCATGGGCCGTGAGACCGAGCAGCTCACGATCGGATGGGGGATCATCTCGCCGTTCACGCGCCACCCCGTGCAGGTGGCGATGGACGCCCGCGTCGCCCAGGAGGCGGCGCCCGGCCGGTTCATCCTCGGCTTCGGGACCTCGAAGATCTTCCTCAACAACGCGCAGATGCAGACCAGGAAGACGCTCGGCCCGATGCGCGATGCGGTCCAGATCGTCCGCGGCGTGCTCGGGGGCGGCGCGTTCCGGTACGAGGGCGAGACGTGGAGCGCCGACGTGCCGGCGCTGCAGAGCGAGGCGGAGACGCCACGCGGGGTGCCGCCGGTGTACGTGGCGGCGACAGCGCCGAAGATGCAGGCGCTCGCCGGCGAGATCGGCGACGGCTGCCTGACGCCGTCGATCACCACACCGGCGTTCGTGCGCTACACGCGCGACAACGTCAATGCGGACATCGACATCGGCTGCACGGTCGTCGCCTCGATCGACCGGGACCGCGACAAGGGCCGCGACGGCGCCCGCGAGATCGCCGGCATGTACCTCGCCAACAAGGTGCAGAACATCAAGGGGTCGGCGGACACGCTGCTCGACCTGGCGGGTCTCGACCAGGACGAGATCCGGCCGGTCGCGGAGGCGATGGAGCGCGGCGGCCGGCTGGCGGCGAAGGCCGAAGTCACCGACGCGATCCTCGACAAGTGCAAGCCGATCGCCGGCACGCCCGCCGACTGCATTGCTGCGATCGAGGAGTACAAGGACGCCGGCTGCACGCACGTCATGCTCGAGCTCTGGGGCGACAACCGGCTCGAACAGATCGAGCTGTTCGGGCGGGACGTGCTCCCGCACGTGCGGGACTGACAGTGACCGTCGACCGCGACCGCCTCGTCGAGTGGGCGAGCCGGGCAATAGCAACACCGAGCTTCACCGGCTCCGAATCCGCGATGGCCGAGCTGATGGCCGAGACGTTCGAGGAGATGGGCCTGCAGACCCAGTGGCAGCAGGTCGAGGACGGCCGCGCGAACGTGCTCGGCCTCCGGGAGGGCACCGGGGGCGCACCGTGCCTGATGTTCAACGGGCACATGGACACGTCGTACTCGGGGCGTGAGCCGTGGCTCTGCCACGTGCGCGGATTCCAGCCCGACCCGTTCGTCCAGGACGGGCGCCTCTACGGGCTCGGCATCTCGAACATGAAGGGCGCCCTCGCCTGCTACGTCGAAGCGTTGCGGGCCCTCGGCGACGCGCCCCTGCGCGGCGACGTGATGATCGCCGCCGTCTGCGGTGAGATCGAGAAGACGCAGTACGGGGACGCGCAGGGCGCGGAGTACCGGGGCTACGCGGCCGGCTCGCGCTACCTGGTCACGCACGGCGGCGTCGCCGACATGTGCGTGCTCGGCGAGCCGACCGAGGGCAAGGTCGTGCTCGGCCACTTCGGCTCGCTGTGGCTGCGCATCTCGGCGCAGGGCGACTTCATCCACACCGCGTTCAGCGAGGGACGGCGCGACCGCAACTCGATTCTCCGCATGCGCGACGTGCTCGACGCCGTCATGACGTGGATCCCGGAGTGGGAGGGCGACCCGGAGAACGCGTATCGCGGCGCCAGCGCGATCGTGAACGTCGGCGCCATCGCGGGCGGCTTCGGCTGGCGCGTGTCGCGCACGCCGCACCGCACCGATCTCTTCCTCGACGTGCGCGTGCCGCCCACGAAGCCGATGACCGTCGCCAGGACGCAGGTCATGGACATGGTGCGCGGCCTGAAGCAGCAGTTCCCGGACTACGGCATCGAGGGCGAGGTCTACGTCACTGCTCCCGGTGCCGAGATCGAGGAGGGCCATGCGCTCGTGGCCGCGATCGACGCGTCGCACGAGGAGGTGTTCGGCGAGCCGCCCGGCCGCGACGTGACGCGCTGGTTCTCCGACGCGTCGGCGCTGACCCGCTACGGCATCGCAACGGTGAACTACGGGACGTCGACGGGGCTGCTCGACACCGTGCTCGGCGAGAACCTCGACATCGACGGGCTCGTGCGCACCGCCGAGGTGTACGCGCGCGTCGCGCAGCGGATCTGCGGCTGAACGGTGCCAGGCACCGATCATCAGTGCCAGGCACTGTGACGCCCGTGTTACAGAGCCTGGCACTGTCACAATTTCAGGGGCCGTGCCTGGCACTGATGACGGGACCGCAGGGGACTGTCCCTGAGGTTCGGTCGCTCGCGTAGCATCGGCGCGGTGCGTCTGGCGACGTTCGAGGTCGGCGGAGAGACGGTCGTTGGCGACGTGCGTGGCGATGCCGTCGTCGAGCTGGACGCGCCCGACATGCGCACGCTCTTCGAGCGTGGCGGCGCACGCCCGGGCGGCACTGCGGAGACCGGCCGCGGCTGGCCGCTCGCCGAGGGCCGCCTGCGGGCGCCGATCATCCCCAAGAAGTTCTTCCACACGGCCGGCAACTTCCGGGAGCACGAGGAGGAGTCCAGGCGCGTCAACTGGTCGCACCGCATCGCGCCCTGGATCGTCTTCTTCCAGAACGTCGACGCGATCATCGGCCCGGACGACCCGGTGATCTACCCGGAGCACCTGACCGAGGAGCTCGACTACGAACTCGAGCTCGCCGTCGTCATCTCGAAGCCGGGCAAGTGCTTCTCGCCCGAGGAGGCGGTCGACTCCATCGGCGGCTTCGTGATCTTCAACGACATCACCGCGCGCGACATCCAGCGGCGCGAGATGGAGTCGGGCGTGTTCTCGTTCTGCAAGGCGATCGACACCTTCTGCCCGCTCGGCCCGTGGATCGTGACCCCGGACGAGATCCCGGATATGCACGACCTCGCCATGGAGCTGCGCGTCAACGGCCAGGTGCGCCAGGAGTCCCACTCCGGAAACATGGCGGTGAGGATCCCCGAGATCCTGTCCCACTACTCGGCGCTCGGGTACTCCGCCGGCGACGTCGTATCCACCGGGACGGTGTCGGGCGTCGCCGGGTTCAGCGAGGACGCGGCCTCGCTCTACCTGCGCCCGGGTGACGTGATGGAAGCGGAGATCGAGCGGATCGGCGTCCTGCGGAACCCCGTCATCTCCTGGCAGGACGCGCACGGCGAGCCGGCGCCTGAGCGCGTGCGTTGGTAGATGGGCACCGCCGCGCCGTCCGCGGTGCACGTTGGCGACGTGACGTTGACCCAGCTGCTGGATGCCGTCGGGCTGCTCGGAGCCTGCAACGACCTCTACCCCGACGTGCCGATCGAGCGCTGGGATCCGTACCGGACGACGTACCCGGAGCTTTTCGCCGGCGACATGTGGCGCCTGCCCGTCGCGTGCACCGTGATCCACGGGCATGGGCGAACGGTGCTCGTGGACGCGGGCGTCGGGCCGGCGGGCCGCTGGACCTGGGAGGCCGAGCAGGAAGGCCTCATGCCGCGCGCCCTCCCCGACGGGATCGACACGGTCTTCTTCACCCACCTCCATGTCGACCACGTCGGCTGGCTCGCCGACCCGGCGCTCTTCCCCGAGGCACGCGTCGCTGTCCACCCGGACGCCCTCGCCTACGCGCTCGAGCACTCGCCCGTCGAGTGGCTCGCGGGCAGGCTCCGGGCGCTCCTCGACGAGGGGCGCGTCGATACCGTCGCGGCCGGGGACGAGCTCCTGCCGGACGTCCGGGTCGTGTCCTACCCCGGCCACTACCCGGGGCACGCGGGCCTCGACATCGGAGGACGCGCGTTGCTGATCGGCGACGCGGCACCCCATCCGGCCCTGCTCGACCAGTGTGGCTGGCACTTTCGCTTCGACCACGACGCGCCGCTCGCCTCGACGACCCGAGCCGCGGTCGTCGCCGAGGTGGCCGACACGGACACGCTCGTCGTCTGCGGCCACTACCCAGGCGGCGTCGGCCATGTCGTGCGCCACGACGGGCGCATCGTCTGGAGGGAGACGGCTTGATCCAGCTCGTGTCCGTGGCCGGCGCGCTGACGATCCTGGCGGCCTACGCCGCGAACCAGTTCGGCCGGCTACGTGCCACCGGATATGCGTACACCGCGGCGAACGTCGTCGGCGCGGCGATTCTGAGCTGCGTCGCGCTCCACGAGGAGCAGTGGGGCTTCCTGCTCCTCGACGGCGTCTGGACGCTCATCGGGCTCGCGGCGCTGGCGCGGATGCTGCGCGGGCCCGCGACGGCATGAGCTGGCCACGCGACGTCGCCAAGCTCCAGCGTGTGCGCGCGCTGATGGCCGAGCGGGAGCTGGACGCGCTCGTCGTGCGCGCGCCCGACAACGTCGTGTACCTCTCGAGCTACTGGCCGATGAAGGGCTACGACGCCGTCGTCTTCGGCGCCGACGGACACCTCGCGCTCGCCGCGCTCGAGCCACAGGCCGAGGACGCCGCCCGCAGCGCCTGGACTGACGACATCCGCCTCTTCGCGGGTTACCACCCGGACGACCCGCGGCCGCCCACGGCACGGGCGGTGGAGGTCGCGCAGGCGGTCGTCAAGGAGCGTGGCTACGAGCGCATCGGCCTCGAGCTCTCGCTCGGCACGCAGGCCTCCGATCGCATGGTCGGCGAGCCCACCACGTACACACACGACTTCTTCCACGCCTTCGGCCAGGCGCAGGATGCGACGCCGTTGCTCGTCGAGGCGCGCGCAATCAAGACCGACCAGGAGCTCGAGCGGATGCGCCTCGCGAACGAGCTCGCCGCGCAGGCGATGGAGCACGTCGCCGCCGGGCTGCAGCCGGGCATGAAGGAGAGCGAGGCGGCGGCGCTCTGGGAGGGCTACGTCCACAGCATCGGCACCGGCTACGAGGGCCGTGTGGAGCTCGCGCGGGGCTTCGCGCTCGTCTGGTCCGGCCCCGGGATCCGCACCTTCACGGCGACCGGGGACCGGCCGGTGCAGGAGCACGAGCCGACCCTGTTCGAGATCTGGGTCTGCGTCGACGGGTACTGGTGCGACCACACCAAGAACCTCGTTCCGGGCACGCTCACGCCCGAGTACGACGAGCTACTCGACCTGCTGCTCGGGACGCTGGACGCCGCCGTCGATCACTGCCGGCCGGGCGCGAGCCTCGCGGAGCTCGACCGGCTGATCCGCGCGCGTCTCGCCGAGGGCGGCTACCCGGGCCAGCCGTCGCATCCGATCGCCCACGGCGTCGGCGCCCGTGCGCACGAGCCGCCGTACGCGCACCAGGCCGGCGGCGGCGAGTTGCGCGAGGGCATGGTCATGGCCATCGAGCCGGGCGCCTACTGGCCGGGCGGCGGCGGCCTCCGCGTGGAGGACAACTACCTGATCACCGCCGCCGGCGCCGAGAAGCTCTGCCGCTTCCCCGATGACTTCCGCACGCTGTGATCTGGACGGGTGACCTGAACAACCCGTACCGCATCAACGGGCGCGTCGGCTTGTACGACACGACCCTGCGCGACGGCGAGCAGACCGTCGGCGTGGTGCTCGGCCCGCAGGACAAGCTCGAGATCGCCCGTCTCCTCGACGACGCGGGGATCGACCGGATCGAGGCCGGGTTTCCCCGAGTCTCGGCCGACGATTACGAGGCCGTCCGCCTCATCTCCGACGCCGGCCTGCGTGCCGAGGTCTGGGGCTTCTCGCGTGCGGTGCCCGCCGACCTCGAGGCACTCGTCGACCTCGGCGTGCGCTACTCGGTGATCGAGTCGCCGATCTCGGATCTCAAGCTGGACGCGATCGGCGTCTCGCGCTCGACGATGCTCGAGCGCATAGGGAGCGCCATGCGCTTCGCAGCGGAGCATGGCATCCACGCGGCCTTCTTCGGCGTCGACTCGACGCGGGCCGACCTCGGCTTCTTCCGCGAGGCGTACGAGACGGCGGTCGAGGCCGGGGCGCGAGAGGTGGCCGTCGTAGACACACTCGGCATCGCCGGCCCCGAGGCGGTCGGCGACCTCGTGGGGCGAACCATCCAGTGGCTCGACGAGACGCCGGTGCACTTCCACGGCCACAACGACTTCGGCCTCGCCACCGCTAGCGCGGTCGCGGCGGTGCGTGCGGGGGCGACCTGGCTGCACGGGACGATGAACGGCATGGGCGAGCGCGCCGGCAATGCCAACCTCGGCGAGATCGCGCTGACCCTCCGCGCGCTCTACGGGGTGGAGAGCACCCTCCGGCTGGACCGCATCCGCGCCCTGTCAGAGCGCGTCCGGGAGCTCTCGGGCTACGCGCTCGAACCCTGGAAGCCGGTCACCGGCGAGAACCTCTTCCGCCGTGAGAGCGGTGCGGTGGCCAGCCAGTTCCATGACCCACCGTCGGTCGAGCCGTACTCGTCCGAGCTGGTTGCCGCCGAGCGCTCGATCGTGCTCGGCAAGAAGAGCGGCATCGACTCCATCCGCATCAAGGCGTCCGAGCTCGGCGTGCAGGTCACCGACGAGGCAGCCCTGCTGGCGGCGGTCAAGCAGCTCGGCACCGACAAGGGCGGCCTCGTCACGGACGACGAGTTCCGAGAGCTGGCCGGCCGGTGACGCGCACGTACGACGCGGTCATCGTCGGGAGCGGCATCAACTCCCTCGCCGCCGGCGCGTTGCTCGCCCGCGAGGGCTGGGGCGTCTGCGTGCTCGAGCGTAACGACTGGCTGGGCGGGGCGATCCGGACGGCCGAGATCACGGAGCCCGGCTACCTGCACGAGGTCTTCAGCTCGTGGCACCCGCTCTGGGTCGGCGGGGCTGCGCACGCGCGCCTTGCGGGCGACCTGGCCGCCCGCGATGTCGAGTACCTGAACACCGAGCTCCCCACCGGGACGCTGTTCCCGGACGGGGAGGCGGCCTTCTTACTGCACAGCGCGGACGCCAACGCCGCGGAGCTCGACCGCCTCGAGCCGGGCGACGGCGTCTCCTGGCGCCGGACGCTGGACGAGTTCTTCCCGAACGCCGACCTCGCGTTCGGCGTCCTCGGCACCGAGCTCTGGTCGGGTGCCGGCGCCCGGCTCGCCGCGCGGGCGTACCGCAGGCTGGGCCGCAACGGACTGCTCGAGTTCGGCGGAGCGATCCTGCAGACCGCGCGCGGCTGGCTGACCGAGACGTTCTCGTCGGAACGCGCCCACGGCCTCATCGCGCCCTGGGTGCTGCACACCGGCCTCGGCCCCGACGACACGGCGTCGGGGTACATGGCGCGGGTCATCGCCGTCGCCATCCAGGAGGGCGGGATGCCCGTGCCGCGCGGCGGCGGGATCCGCCTGGTCGAGGCGCTGGCCGGCGTGATCCACGATGCCGGCGGCGTGCTCGAGACCGGCCGCGACGTCGACGAGGTCTTGACGCTGCAGGGTCGTGCGACGGGTGTGCGAACCGATGACGGCGAGATCGTGGAGGCGCGCCGCGCCGTCCTGGCGAACGTCACTCCGAACCAGCTCTACGGGCGGCTGCTGCCGCGTACGGACACGCGCACGGCCGAAGCGGCGGCGCGCTTCCGCTACGGCCGCTGCGACATGCAGATCCACTACGCGCTCTCGGAGCCGCCGCGCTGGGACGGCGACGAACGCCTCGGCGGCACCGCCCTGGTGCATCTGACGCCCGGCCTCGACGGCGTCTCGCGCGCGGTCAACGAGGCGACGCGCGGGCTGCTCCCGGCCGAGGCGACAATCGTCGTCGGCCAGCCGCTCACCATGGACCCCTCGCGCGCGCCCGAGGGCGCGGGCCTGCTCTGGATCCAGCTCCAGGAGCTGCCCTGGGTAGTCCGCGGCGATGCCGCCGGCGAGCTCGAGACCTCCGGCGAGTGGACGGAGGCCCTGCGCGAGGCGTATGCCGACCGCATCCAGGCCCGAATCTCGAGGCACATCCCGAACCTCGAATCGTCGATCCGCAAGCGCGTCGTCCTGTCCCCGGCCGACCTCTCCGCCGCGAACATCAACCTCACGGACGGCGACCCCTACGCGGGCGCCCTTCAGCTCGACCAGAACTTCCTCTGGCGGCCGTTCCCGGGGCGGCCCGGCCACCGCACAACGGTCGACGGGCTCTGGCATATCGGCGCCT
>DASTZE010000133.1:0-2723 GCA_035764425.1 Gaiellaceae bacterium | reverse complement strand
CCCGAGCTCGACTTTGCCGCCGCCAACGAGTGGAAGGCGGGCGTCGTCCTCCAGATGACGAGCGGCGTCGCGAGCCTGTTCAAGGCGAACGGCGTGGAGTGGGTGAAGGGTGTCGGCCGGTTCAAGGACTCCAAGACGATCGCGGTCGAGGGCGGGGAGGACGTCGTCTTCCAGCAGGCCATCATCGCGACAGGGTCGTTCCCGATGCGGCCGCCGATCGAGGGCCTCGACTCGCCGCGCTGCGTCGACTCGACGGGGCTGCTGGCCCAGACCGAGGTGCCGCGCCGGCTCGTGGTGCTCGGCGGCGGCATCATCGGCTGTGAGTTCGCCTCGATCTTCCAGCGCTTCGGCTCCGAGGTGACGATCATCGAGATGCTCCCGTCGCTCATTCCGCAGGAGGACGCCGACGCGTCCAGGGAGCTGGCGAAGCAGTTCGGCCGTCGCGGGATCGCCGTCAACGTCGAGTCGCGCTGCGACCGCGTCGAGGACACGGGCTACGGGCTGCGCGTCTTCTACAACGGCGACCAGTCGGTCGAGTGCGACCTCATGCTCGTCGCGACCGGCCGCGGTCCGGTTGTCGAGGGGATCGGCCTCGACGACATCGGCGTCGAGTTCGACCGGCGCACGGGCATCGCCGCCGACGAGCGCCGCCGGACCACCGTTCCGCACATCTACGCGGTGGGCGACTGCGCGGGCTACTGGCAGCTCGCACACACCGCTTTCCGCGAAGGCGAGATCGCGGCCGAGAACGCCATGGGCCACGACGCCGTCGTCGACAACCGCGGGGTGCCGCGCCCGATCTACACGGAGCCGGAGATCGCCGCCGTCGGCCTCACCGAGGCCGAGGCGCGTGAGCAGTACGGCGACAACGTCGCGGTCGGTCAGTTCCCGTGGATCGCAAATGCCCGCGCCGTCATGCAGGACGCGACGATCGGCTGGGTCAAGTCGATCCACGAGACGCAGTACGGCGAGCTCCTCGGGCTCGTCATGGTCGGCCCGCATGTCACGGACCTCGTCGAGGCGGGCGTGGTCGCCCTCGACGCCGAGGCGACGGTGGAGACGGTCGCGGACGGGATGGCGCCTCACCCGACGCTCTCCGAGGCGATCAAGGAGGCCGGCCTGGTCGCCCTCGGACGCCCGATCCACATCACGGCCCGGAAGCGGGCAAAAGCGACGGCGTAGCGCAGTGGCGCCGCGGCTCGATCTGGCGAACGTGGGGCTCGCGTCGCATCCACGCTGGACGAAGCACGAGGAACGGCGCGTCGCGCTTGCCACGCCCTCCGGGGTGGCCGTCGAGGTTGAGCGCGGCGACTTCGCCGAGCTGCTTGCGCCCCTGCTGTCCGAGGGTGAGGCGCGGGCGCAGCTCCCGCTGACGACGCCGTTCGAGCCCTACATGTGGGCCGAGGGCGCCGACGAGTGGCCGGGGCGCGTGTACCGCGTGAGCGGCACGAACACGGTCTGGGTGGCGCGCTGCGCCACCGTCCCGGCCGCGCAAGAAGTCGCTGACCTGCTGAACCTCGCGGAGGGGCCGCGAATCGCCAGAGGCGGCTACTCACCCGGGATGTTCTAACCCGCGGCGTCCTTCGCTCGGGGGATCTCCGTAAGGCGGCTGTAAGTGTTGATCCCTGCTTCGAGGGAGACGCGCCACGCGCTGTCGATACAGGTGGGGCCGAGTTCAGCTCACAGGAGAGACCATGAAGCGCATCATTATCGTCGTCGCGGCCCTCGCCCTTGCGGCCCCGCTCGCCGCGCTGGCAGCCGATCCGGGCACGCCCCCGGGGCAGGCGTGCAGGACCGAGCGGCAGGCGATGGGCGCGGACGCGTTCAAGGCGCTGTACGGAACCAACGCGGACAAATCGAACGCGTTCGGGAAGTGCGTGGCGAAGAAGGCCGCCCAGCGCGGTCATGCAGCGGCGACCGCGGCGGCGCAGTGCCGCGCCGAGCAGGCGGACTCCACGTTCGCCGACAACCACGGCGGCAAGACGTTCGACCAGTTCTACGGAACCGGCCAAAACGGCAAGGACGCGTTCGGCAAGTGCGTGTCGGCGAAGGCGAAGGCGGCCGACGACGCGGCAGACGCGACCGTGCTGAACGCGGTCAAGCAGTGCCGCACCGAGCGGGGGAACGACCCCGCGGCGTTCAGGGCCAAGTACGGCAAGAACCGGAACCGCGCCAACGCCTTCGGTAAGTGCGTGGCGTTGACGGCGAAGGCGCACACGCCGTAACAGCTTCGTCGGGAGGCGCGTCGACGGGGCGCCGCGAGGCGCCCCGTCGCGCTGGTGCGGCCCGTAGTAGCGTAAGGAGCTGCAATGTCCGTCATCAATCGGCGCAACGCGATTGTCGGGTGGATCGCCTGGGCGATCGCCAAGGAGGCACTGCGCTCGAAGTCCCGCAATGTCGTCCACCGGAACGGGAGCTCGACGCGCCGCAGGCTCGTCGTTCCCGCCGCGATCGCGGCCGCGGTCGGCGGCGCGGTCTTCTTCTGGAAGCGTCAGCAGGGCGACGACGGCGACGCCGCCGACCACTAACGCGAAGCAAATCTCGCAAAGAGCGCACGATTTCGTCGCGGCGGCCATTGCACCGCCGGGCCGTGTCCAATAGTGTCCCTCGTGCGCTGAGCGCGGAGCGGAAGTAGGTCGAATCCCGACCGGGAGGCCGTAGGCGGAAGCCCAAAGTCGATCGGTCGGCGAGGACGAACCCGCCACCGGCTCAGCGAATTTTTT
>DASTZE010000132.1:0-4088 GCA_035764425.1 Gaiellaceae bacterium | reverse complement strand
GCGTGTTGCCGACGAGGTCCAGGAGTGATGACGTGGTCTTGACGGCCATAGGAGGCTGAACGTCCCGATGTATCCCCGATATTCCGCGGGCTACGCGCAGCCGCCGGCCATCGCCGGCAGCAGGATCACCGTGGAGCCGTCACGCACCTCGGTGTCGAGACCATGGAGCGTGCGCACGTCCTCGCCGTCGACGTAGGCGTTGACGAACCGAGCCAGCCCGCCGTTGGCGTAGATCCGCTCGGACAGCTCCGGGTAGCGGCGCGTCAGGTCCTCGAGCACCTCGGCGACCGTCGTGCCGGTGGCCGGGACCTCGCGCTCGCCGCCGGTCTCGGTGCGCAGCGTCGGTGGGATCCGCACGGTGACCGTCATACCGCGGCGCAGAACTCTACGTAGTCGATGTACTCGGTGATGGTCGGGTGCTCGCCGCATACCGGGCAGTCCGGGTCACGGCGGAGCGCGACTTCAGTAAATGTCGCGTCGAGCGCGTCGTAGAGCATCAGGCGACCGATGAGCGGGTCGCCGATGCCGAGCGCGAGCTTGAGCGCCTCGTTCGCCTGGATCGAGCCGATCACGCCGGGGAGCACGCCGAGCACGCCGCCCTCGGCGCAGCTCGGGGCCAGCTCGGGGGGCGGCGGCTGCGGGAAGAGGCAGCGGTAGCAGGGGCCCTCGAAGGGCTTGAAGACGGTCGCCTGGCCCTCGAAGCGGTAGATCGACCCGTGGACGACCGGGACGTCGTGCCAGACGGACGCGTCGTTGACGAGGTAGCGCGTCGGGAAGTTGTCGGCGCCGTCGACGATGACGTCCCAGCCCTCATCGAGGATCGCGTCGATGTTCTCGGAGGTGAGCCGCTCGTCGTAGGCCACGACGTCCACGTCCGGGTTGAGGCCGTTGATGCGCTCGCGCGCCGAGTCCACCTTCGGGCGTCCGAGCGCCTCCGTCGAGTGCAGGACCTGGCGCTGGAGGTTGGAGTCGTCGACGTAGTCGGCGTCGACGATGCCGAGCGTCCCGACGCCCGCGGCGGCCAGGTAGAGCGCGGCCGGGGAGCCGAGCCCGCCGGCGCCGACGAGCAGCATCCTGGTCTCGAGCAGCCGCTGCTGCCCTTCCTCGCCGATCTCGGGGATGAGGAGGTGGCGGCTGTAGCGGCGGATCTTGTCGCGGTCGAGCGTGCTCGGGATGACGGTCGGGTACCCGGCGTCCTCCCACGCGAGGATGCCGCCCTCGACGTTGATCGGATCGGCGTAGCCGAGCGACTTGAGCAGCCGCGCCGCGCGCAGTGAGCGCTGACCGCTACGGCAGTAGAGGAGCACGGGGCGGTCCTTGTCGGGCGCGACCGAGCCGATGCGTTCCGCGACGGTCGCCGGCGGCACGAGCGTGGCGTTCTCGAGATGCCCCTGATTCCACTCGGCCGGCTCGCGGGTGTCGACGAGCACCGGCGGGTCGCCGCCGGCGAGTAGCTCGCGGGCCTGCGCGACGTCCACGGCGGTGATGTCCTGGGAAGTGACGGGGAGCGACTCCATCGTCCGAGAATAGCCAGGAGGAACCGCCGTACGACGGCTATCGTCGGGGCGCGATGAATGCGCGGACGCGGATCCTCGTCGTGATCGGGGTGGCCGCCGTCGCGGCCGTCGCGGCCGTCGCGTTCGTCTCCGGGCGGGGGAGCAGCGGCCCCAGTGCGAACCAGTCGGCAGCGCGCAAGGGAGCGCCGCCGCTGGCGCTCGATCTCGGCCTGCGCGACGACGCCCAGGCGCAGCAGCTCCGCCGTGCGCTGACGCTCTACTCACAGAAGAAGCGCGCTCAGGCGGGCGAGATCTTCGACCGCTACAGCTCGCTCGCTGCGCAGATCGGCTCGGCGTTCGCCGGTTGGCCGAACGGGACGGTCTCCCAGCTCGAGGGTATGGCCAACCGGTACCCGGACAACTCGCTCGTCCTGCTCAACCTCGGGCTCGCCCGCTACTGGAGCGGTGACAACGCCGGCGCCGTCCAGGCGTGGACCGACGCGTACGAGGCGCAGCCCGACACGCAGTCCTCCCTGACCGCCGACCGCCTGCTGCACCCGAACACGCCGCAGGGGATCCCGGTCTTCGTGCCGAGCTTCACGCCGCCGGTGCTCCACGGAAGGACGCCGGCGGCGCAGCTCGCCGAGCTGGCGGCCGCCGCACGTACGCGGGACCTCCACGCCCGCATTGCCTACGGCATCGCCCTGCAACGCGTCGGCCGCGAGGTCTCCGCCCAGCGCGCGTACGCCTCGGCGGCACGGCTCGCGCCCCGCGACCCGGAGCCGCTCGTCGCCGAGGCGGTCGCCCGGTTCTCGCGCTCGCAGCCGGCGCGGGCGTTCTCGCGGCTGGGGCCGCTGTCGAAGCGCTTTCCCCACGCCCCGACCGTCCGGTTCCATCTCGGGCTCCTGCTGGCGTACGCAGGGGACATCGCCGGCGCGCGGAAACAGTTCCAGAAGGCCGTGGCGATCGATCCCTCCGACCCGCTCGCCAGGGAGGCCGTGCGCTTCCTGGAAGAGATGAAGGCCGCGCAGCGTCACGCTGGTGGTAGGACTCAGCCACCAGAAAGATGAGCCTCTCGGCCCATGGCGCCCAGACCCGATCCCCGCGAAGATCGCGCAGTCGTTGACGACTCCTGAACCCACAGCTACGGTGAGAAACGCGTTATCGGAGGGGGGCCGAGTGGACGCAGACGCACCGGAGGGGAAGCCGGCACGCCGGCACGTTCGAGACATCCTGGAGACGGACGAGGCCCGTACCCTGCTCACGCATGGGCAGGAGCACGGCTCGGTCACATCCGACGAGATCGCGCTCGCGTTCGACGAGCTCGATCTGGACCCGGGACAGCTCGACGAGTTCTACAACGCGCTCGAGGAAGCGTCGATCGACGTTGTCGAGGAATCCGCGGGGGACGAGGCCGAGGATGACGGCGCGCGCTCCGCGGGCACGCGGGAGGTCTCGACCGACGCGCTCCAGCTCTTCCTGAAGGACATCGGCAAGGTCGACCTGCTGACGGCCGCGCAGGAGGTCGAGCTCGCGAAGCGCATCGAGCGCGGCGACCACGGCGCGAAGCAGGAGATGGTCGAGGCCAACCTCCGCCTCGTCGTCTCGATCGCCAAGCGCTATCGCAACCAGGGGCTGCCGTTCCTTGACCTGATCCAGGAGGGGACGATCGGCCTGGTGCGAGCCGCCGAGAAGTTCGACCACCGCAAGGGCTTCAAGTTCTCGACATACGCGACGTGGTGGATCCGCCAGGCGGTCGCGCGGGCGCTCGCCGACAAGGCGCGGACGATCCGCATGCCGGTGCACGTCGTCGAGAAGCTGAACAAGATCGTCCGCTGCGAGCGCAAGCTGCGCGCCGAGCGCGGCCGCGAGCCGACGTCGGCGGAGATCGCCGCGGACCTCGACCTCACGGTCGACGAGGTCGAGCACATCCGCCGCTCGTCGCAGATCCCGGTCTCGCTCGAGAAGCCGGTCGGCGACGACGACGAGTCGGAGTTCGGCCACTTCCTCACCGACGAGAACGAGCCGCTGCCCGAGGAGGCGGTCGAAGAGACGCTGCGCAAGGACACGCTCAAGCGGATCCTCGCGATGCTGTCCCAGCGCGAGCGCCGCGTGCTGGAGCTTCGGTACGGGCTGAACGGGGAGCGGCCGCGCACGCTCGACGAGGTGGGCAGGACGTTCAACGTCACGCGCGAGCGCATCCGCCAGATCGAGAACCAGACGCTGAAGAAGCTGCGGGCGCTCGCGGACGCGCAGAAGCTGCGCGACGTCGCCTAGATTTAGGACCCAAGCAGGTTGGTTCTGCTGACCGGGGGTCGGTGGTTGAGCGCTGAGTGTCGGCGTCGATGGTTGTAGTGCCAGAGCCAGCCGTCAAGGGCGGCGGTTCGTTCGTGGCTTGAGCCGTAGATCGGTCCGTAGGCCCAGCCGTCGAGCAGGGTGCGGATGAAGCGTTCGATTCTCCTATGTCAAGTGTTGAGCGCTGGCGTCGCTGCAGCCCAGGCGTGGAGGCGGCGGTAGATGACGTTGGCGAGGTGGCGTTTCAGCGCTCGCCGTGCTTCGCGTGGCGTCTTGCCTTCTGCGACCTTGCGCGCG
>DASTZE010000131.1:0-14954 GCA_035764425.1 Gaiellaceae bacterium | reverse complement strand
ACGGGGTCGACGTCGGCGAGCTGCACGAAGCGGAGGATCTCGATGGACTGCGAGCGCTGCAGCGCGACCGCCTCGAGATCGGACTCCTCGACGAAGACGAACTCGCCCTTGACGAACTCCCAGCCCTTGACGAGCTCGTCGGCCTCGACGTCGCGCTCATGGAACGGACACCAGCGCTTCTGCTTGATCGGCGTGCCGCATTCACGGTGGAGCGTTCGGAACGCGATGTCCGAGCGCTGCGTGGCGAGCGCCAGCCCGATCGGGATGTTGACCAGGCCGAAGCTGATGGAGCCGTTCCAGATCGTGCGCATGGCTGCAACAGATTCTAGTTGGCCGGCGAGGCTCCTCCGCCGTCTTCGGAGGGCCGCGCCGCACTGATTAAGCTCCCCTCGTGGCGCTCGACACGCAGGCCGCCCCCGACCGCACCGCGCCGGAGCCCGGGCAGCGGCGGACGATCGGACGCCTCTGGCGCGACGCGGTCGCGCAGCGGCGGGAGACGCCCGCGTACCTGGTGGAGCATCCAGAAGGCTGGCGGCCGGTCTCGTGGCCGGACGCCGAGCGGACGGTCGACGAGGTGGCCAACGGGCTGCTCGAGCTCGGCGTCAAGAAGGGCGACGCATTCGCGATCTCCGCCCGCTCGACGCACGAGTGGGCGGTCTTTGACTTCGCGCTCGGGCTGATCGGCGCGATCGGCGCGGCCGTCTACCCGTCCAGCTCGACCCAGGACGCGGTCTACATCGTCGAGCACTCGGAGTCGGTCGGCGCCTTCTGCGAGGACGAGGAGCAGCTCGCGAAGCTCGCCAGCGTCGAGCTGGCGCACCGCCTGACCTACGCCGACATGCACGCGCTGCGCGAGCGCGGGCGAGCGTACGCGCGCGAGCACCCGCAGGCGCTCGCGGCCGCGGAGGCGGCCGTCGGCGAGGACGACCTCTTCACGTACATCTACACGTCCGGCACGACCGGCCCGCCCAAGGGCTGCATGATCCGGCACCGCAACTACTACGAGATGTGCCGCAGCTCGGCGGAGGCCGGGAGCTTCATGACCGGCGACACGCTGCTGCTGTTCCTGCCACTGGCGCACAACTTCGGCCGGCTGGCGCACCTGCTCGGCCCGCACCTCGGCTACACGATCGCATTCTGCCCCGATCCGCTGCGCGTCGTCGAGACGCTGCCGGCAGTGCGCCCGACGGTCTTCCCGAGCGTGCCCCGGGTGTACGAGAAGGTGCATACGGCGGTGCAGGCGAAGTTCGCGGAGGCCACGGGGGCCCGCGCCCGCCTGATCGACTGGGCGCTCGGCGTCGGCCGGCAGGTGAGCGTCCTCCGCCAGCGGGGCAAGCCCGTGCCACGCGGCCTGGCCGTGAAGCACCGGATCGCCGACCGGCTCGTCTTCGCCAAGGTGAAGGCCCGCCTCGGCGGACGGCTTCGCGTGGCCATCTCCGGCGGCGCCCCGCTGGCGCGCGAGGTGGCCGAGTTCTTCCACATGCTCGACATCCTCATCCTGGAGGGGTACGGCCTCACCGAGTGCACGACCGGGGCGACCGTGAACCGTCCCGACCGGTTCCGCTTCGGCACCGTCGGCCCGGCACTGCCGGGTGTGGAGCTCCGCCTCGCCGCGGATGGCGAGCTGCTGATCTCGAGCCCGACCGTCTTCGCCGGCTACCTGAAGGACGAGGGGGCGACGCGGGCCGTCCTCGACGATGACGGCTGGCTGCACACGGGCGACGTGGCGACGATCGACGCGGACGGCTTCGTGAAGATCACCGACCGCATGAAGGACATCCTCATCACCGCCGGCGGAAAGAACGTCGCGCCGCAGGACATCGAGAACGCGCTCAAGGCGTCGCGGTTCATCTCGCACGCGATCGTGGTCGGCGACCGGCGGCCGTACATCGCGGCGCTGATCACCCTGGACGAGCCCGAGGTGGCGTCGTGGGCGGCCGAGCAGGGGATCGACACCGACCCGTCGTCGTTCGCGGCGAGCGAGCCTGTCCAGGCGCTCATCCAGGAGGCGGTCGACGCCGCCAACGACGGTCGTTCCACCTTCGGCCAGGTGCGCCGCTTCGCCATCCTGCCCCGCGACTTCACCGCGGACGAGAACGAGATCACGCCGACGCTGAAGCTCAAGCGGAGCGTCTGCGAGGAGCATTTCGCCGGCGAGATCGAGCGACTCTACGACTCGGCCTGAGCGCGCCCCGCGCGCGTACTTTCACCGAACCGGCACCGACGCGGCACAGGTTCACCGGTAGCGTCGACGCCGAGGGCGGCGGGACACGGCTTCCCCACCCTGGGTGGGGGTTCGTCCACGTGCAGAGTCCGCTGGCGCCGCGCCCTCCCGCGGAGCCCAAGGGGGAACCGTCAGGTTCCCACTCGCATGGGGCGGGTGGTTACAGCCTGCGGGCGCCGACGTACGTCGACGCGTACCAGCCGGTCATGCTCGAGATCTTGACCACGTCGCCGGTGTGCGGAGCGTGGATGAACTCGTTGTTGCCGATGTAGAGCCCTACGTGGCCGAGCCCGTCGAAGAAGACGAGGTCGCCCGGCTGGAGCTCGTCGCGCCCGACCGGCGTGCCCATGCCGTACTGGGCGACGGTGTAGTGCGGCAGCGAGACCCCCATCTGGCCGTACACGTACATCGTGAAGCCGGAGCAGTCGAAGCCGGAGGGCGAGGAGCCGCCGTACACGTACGGGACCCCGAGGTACTGCATCGCGATCCCGACCACGCCGCCGTAGCGGGACGGCGGGGCCGACGTGACGATGTCCGTGGACGACGACGAATCCGTCGATGACGTGTCCGTATTCGACACGGTGACGGGGCTCGGCACGATCTGGACGGCCGCCTCCTGCTGGGCGCGCAGCCGCGCCTCGGCCTCGGCCTTCAGGATCCGCTGCCGGCGTGCCTCCGCGGCCATCATCTGGTCGATCTGGCCCTGGATCGTCGAGAGCATCTGCTTGCGCTCGCTGAGCTGCGACTCGATCGACGCCTGCTCGGCGGCGCGTTCGGCGACGAGCTGCTTCTGCTCCCTGCTCGCCGTCTTCAGCTCGCGCCCGTGCTTCTGGACGGCAGCCCGGTAGTGCGCGACCCGCTTCATCACCGTTGTGTCCTGATCCTGCACGCGGTTGGCGGTGTCGACGCCGTCGATCGCGTCGCTCAGCGAGGTCGAGCCGAGGACGACGTCGAGCGTCGATGCCGTCGCCGGGGTCTTGTAGAGCGCGACGACCCGGTTCTGCAGGATCAGCTGCGCCTTGCGCAGCTGCGTGCGCGCGTACCGGTACTGGCGGCGGTTAGTCGCGAGGTCGCCGTTGATCTGTGCGAGACGGCTATTCGCGAGGTTGTAGGCGTCGATCGCGTGCGACAGGCTGGAGTCCAGCTGCTGCACCTGCTGCAGTACCTGGCTCGCCTCCTGCTTCTTGAACACGATCGAGGCAGGCTCCGCCCGCGCCGCCGGAGCGACGTACAAGAACACCGCGAGCACTGCAACGCCGAGACCGACGCCGCGCTTTACCCACCGTGTGACCCGATGTCGCGACGCCAAATTCGGCGACGCGTGGAGGGGCACCACCGTCACGAAGGGGGGACACTAGCAATGTGTCCGGATGCTCGCAATTGGCTACCGCCAGCCAAAAGTGCCGATCTGCACGTGCCCCGAGCGCTGTCCGGTGAGGCGACGGACGGTTTGCAAATCGGACAACGCGACAACCTGTTACCGTCCCGCGCCTGATCAGGCATGCCCGACGAAGCGCCGTGATCGCGATCGTGGTCGCCGCCACCAGCCTCGCCTTCACCGCCGAAGCCGCACCACCACTGCCAACGGCGAAGGAGCGCGTGCTCGCCACGCTCGCATCGCTGCAGGCCCGCGACGCCGCGCTGCAGCGCGACGCGGCATCGGCCGCCGTCCAGCAGCGCGCTGCGCGACGGTCGCTGGCCACCGCCCAGCGCAGCCTCGCGAAGCGGATCCGCGACCTGTACGTGGAAGGCGACACGCAGCCGCTCGCGGTACTGCTCGGGGCCTCGTCACTCGGCGATGCGATCACCCAGCTCGACGAGCTCCGGCGCGCGGCCGACCAGGATCGCGCGTGGATCCGCCAGTGCCGCGAGGCACGCCGGAGCGTGGCCCGCCTCTCGCACACGATCGCCGCCCGTCGCCGCGCGCTCGCCGTCCTGCGCGCCTCCACCGAGGCGGTTGTCGTCGCGCTCGACCGCTCGGCGAGGCCGGTCGACGGCCCTGTGCGCCAGCTCGCCGCACGATCCGAGCCCGCGCCCGCGCCCGTTCCCGACACCCTCACGGTCGTCGCGACCGCCTACGTGCTCCGCGGCTCCACCGCCACCGGGACGCCGACGGGGCCGGGCACGGTGGCCGTCGACCCCGCGGTCGTGCCGCTCGGCAGCCGCCTGAGCATCCCCGGCTATGGCGACGGCGTTGCCTCCGACACAGGTGGTGCCATCCGCGGCAACCGCATCGACGTCTGGTTTCCCACGGTTGAAGAAGCCCGCTCCTGGGGAACACGCACCGTGACGATCACCATCCAGCGGGGGTGAGAACACGGAATGCCGGCGCCGCCGGCGGAGGACGCAGCGGAGAGAAGACAGGCGCGCAGGCCCACGGTCCTGCTCGTCGACGACCACGATCTCTTCCGCACCGGCCTGCGCACCCTGCTCGAGGAGCAGGGCGTCGCAATCGTGGGCGAAGCGCCTGACGGGGCCCTCGCCGTGGCACGCGTGCGCGAGCACGCGCCAGACGTTGTGCTGATGGACATCAACATGCCGGTCATGAACGGCGTTGAGGCGACGCGCGAGATCACCCGCCTCGCGCCGCTCAGCCGCGTCGTCGTCCTCACCATCTCCGATGACGACGGCGACGTCATCGACGCGGTGCTCGCCGGCGCCTCGGGTTACCTGTTGAAGGACGCCACCGTCGACGACCTCCTGCGCGGTATTCGGGCGGCCGCGGAGGGAGACTCGCTCATGTCGCCCGCGATCGCCTCCAAGGTCATCCAGCGCGTCCGTGCCGCGAGCCCCGGCGACACCGGCCGGCCGAGGGGCGACCTCTCTCAGCGCGAGCTCGAGGTGCTCCGCCTCATCGCCATCGGTAAGGACAACGCCTACATCGCCCGCGAGCTGCATATCAGCCCGAAGACGGTGAAGAACCACATCTCGAACATCCTGATGAAGCTGGGGCTCGAGAACCGCATCCAGGCCGCCGTCTACGCGGTCCGCACGGGATTGGTGTGAGGAGTAGGTTCCGGCCATGTTCGAGACGATCAAGCGCCGCCTTCGGTCGCTGAACCGAACCGACCACGCCGAGCAGGGCCGCCAGCGGGTCGAGAACGCCGACGCGATGGCCCAGGCGGGTCAGGTGCTCGGCGGGCCGGGCAACTCACTGCCCGGCGGCGACGGCATGCCGCCCGGCTACGTCAAGTCGTACGACGAGGGCCGGCCGCCCCGCTAGCGGCTACACGGACCGCAATCGCGTCCTCAGCAGCAGGAGTGCCTCGCGGAGCCGCGTGAGCTCGCCGTCGGCGCGTGTCCGCCGCCGCGCCAGCTCGGCCACCTCCGTGACGCAAGCGCTGTCGGCGACGAGCCCCGCCGCCAGTGCCGTGATGCGACGGTCGAGCCGCATTCGCTCGGCTTCGAGTGACAGCGCCTGGGCGTAGCCGCGCGTAAGCGCCTCTTCGAGCGTGTCACGGTCGCCAGGCTGCGCGAGCTGCTCGATCAGCGCATCCGTGTCAGCGGCCATCGACCGATTATCCGACCCCCCTCCCACGACCACATGGGCCGTCTGGCCCATCTTGGCGGCCGGCCAGTCCCGGTTGACGACGGCCGACGCGATGCGAACAATCTGGCGCCGTGCGCCGCTTTGCCCGCCTCGCGCTCGCCGCTGCCTGCGTGGCCGGCGTCGCCGTGCCCGCCTCACCGGCAGGACGCGCCGACGTGGCCCTCAGGCTGGCAAGGGCCCTGGCCGTCCCGCACGCCGGCGTGACGGCCGCGCTCGCGGTCGACCTCGCGGACGGCAGCACGATCTTCCGGCGGCGCGACACGGTCGGCCTCGTTCCGGCCTCCAACGAGAAGCTGGCGGTCACCTACACGGCGCTCGCCGTCCTCGGCCCGACGTACCGGATCGACACGACCGTCTACGGCGAGGGCGAGCTGATCGACGGGGTTTGGCACGGCGACCTCGTGCTCAAGGGCTTCGGCGATCCCACGCTCAGTCGCCGTGACCTCCGCCGCCTGGCGGCCCAGCTGCGGGCCGGCGGCGTGCGGCGCGTCACGGGCGGCGTGCTCGGCGACGAGAGCTTCTTCGACGCCAAGCGCGTCGGCCCGCTCTGGAAGCGCGGCTTCTACATGACCGAGTCGCCGCCGCTCTCCGCGCTCACCGTCGACCGCTCCAGCTACCGGGGCCGCATCACCTCCGAGCCGGCGCTCGCCGCGGCACGCGCCTTCCGCGACCTGCTCGTACGCGCCGGCATCCGCGTGGCGCGCCCCGCCGGCACCGGACGCGCCGACGGCGGCGCCTTCCCACTCGCCACCGTGCGCTCGGTGCCGATGTCGGTGCTGGTGCGCTGGATGAACGGTGAGAGCGACAACTTCATGGCCGAGCTGCTGCTCAAGCAGCTCGGCGCAGTCGAGAACCAGCAGGGGACGACGGCGCGCGGCGCGGCGGTCGTGCGGCGCACGCTCGCCGCGGTGGACGTGCCGCTGGCGGGCGTCCGGCTGGTCGACGGGAGCGGCCTCTCGCCGTACGACCGCCTCACGGCCGGCGCGCTCGTCGGCATCCTCGAGGCCGCCTGGAAGGATCCGGGCATCCGCAGGCCGTTCGTCGCCAGCCTGCCGGTCGCAGGCCGGTCGGGAACGCTTGCCGACCGGCTGCGCACGCCGCCTGCGCGCGGACACGTGATCGCGAAGACCGGGACAACCGATACCGCCTCGACGCTCGCCGGCTACGTCCGCCGACGCTTTGCCTTCGCGGTCCTGAACAACGGCCGCCCCGTGAACACGGACTCGGCGCGGCGCGCGCAGGACCGCTTCGCCTCGGTCTTAGCCGCCCAGTAGCGACCGCAGGTCGGCCTCGGTCAGCACGGGCGTGCCGTGCTTCTCCGCGCCGCGCACCTTCGACCCGCCGGGCTCCTCGCCGACGATGAGCCCCGTGGTCTTCTTGGAGACGGAGTTGGCCACCTTGGCGCCGAGCGCCTCGAGCGCGGCGCTCGCCTCCTCGCGCGTCATGGCCTCGAGCGTGCCGGTGATCACGTAGGTGCTGCCGGTCAGCCGACCCTCGGGCGCGGGCTCCTCCTCCTGCACGTCCAGCAGCGGCCAGAGCTCGGCGACAAGCGCCTGGTTGGCCTCGTCTGCGAACCACTCGACGATCGCCTCGGCGCGCTCCGGCCCGAGGCCCTCGACGGCCATGATGTCCTCCTGCGACGCGGCGGCAAGGCGCTCGATCGTCCCGAAGTGGCGCGCCAGCGCCTGCCCCGTGACCCAGCCGACGTCCGGGATGTTGAGCCCGAACAGCACGCGGCCGAGCGGCAGCGCGCGCGAGGCGGCGATCGCGTCGATCACGTTCGTCGCGCTCGTCTCCTGGAACCCGTCCAGCTCGAGCAGCTGCTCCTTCGTCAGGCGGTAGAGGTCGGGCAGCGAGCGCAGGAGGCCGAGCTCCCAGAGCCGCCCCACGAGCCGCTCGCCCACGCCCTCGATGTCGGCGGCGGCCATGACCCAGTTGTTGAGCGTCTCGAGCCCGCGCGACGGACAGGCGCGGTTCGGACAGCGGTGCATGACCTCGCCCTCGGGCCTCACCACCTCGACGCCGCAGAGCGGGCAGTTCTTCGGCATGCGGAACGGCTTCGTGCCCGGCTCATGCGCGCCGGCGGGGCCCACGATCTGCGGGATCACGTCGCCGGCCCGCTGGACGATGACGACGTCGCCCTCGCGGATGTCCTTGCGGTTGATGTCCTCCTCGTTATGGAGGGTCGCGCGGGAGACGGTGACGCCTCCGACTTCGACCGGCTCCAGCATGGCCCACGGATTGAGCGCACCCGTCCGGCCGACGCGGATGGCGATCTTGTTCAGGCGCGTCTGCGCCGTCATCGGCGCCCATTTGTACGCCCGCGCCCAGCGCGGCCGTCCGTGCAGCGCGCCGAGCCGGTTCTGCTGCTCGACCGAGTCGACCTTGATGACGATCCCGTCGATCTCGTAGTCGAGCTCGACTCGCCGCGTCTCCCACTCGGCCGACGCGCGGGCGACGTCGTCCATCGACTCCAGCCGCTCCGCGAACGGGTTGGTGCGGAAGCCGTGCTCGCGCAGCCAGGCCAGGGTCTCGCTCTGCGTGCCGAAGTCGAGCCCATCGTGCGCGCCGATGCCGTAGACCCAGACGGCGAGCGGGCGGTCGGCCGTGATGGCCGGGTTCTTCTGGCGCAGGGAGCCCGCTGCCGCGTTGCGCGGGTTCGGCGCCAGCTTCTGGCCGGTGCCGGCGAGGCGCTCGTTCAGCGCGCGGAACCCGGAAAGCGGCAGGTAGACCTCGCCGCGCACCTCCAGCAGTGGGGGGGCGCCGTCGCCGCGCATGCGCAGCGGCACCGACCTGATCGTGCGCAGGTTGACGGTCACGTCCTCGCCCTGGACGCCGTCGCCGCGCGTCGCTCCCCGGGTGAGCACGCCGTCCTCGTACGTGAGGTTGATGGCGAGGCCGTCAATCTTCGGCTCGAGCACGTAGGCGACCGGTTCGTCGGTTCCCAATCGCTTGCGCGTGTCCTCCGCGAACTTGAAGAGCTGCTCGGCCGTCGTCACCTTGTCCAGCGAGCCCATCGGGACGATGTGCGCCACCTTCGTGAAGCGGTCCGACGGCGGCGCGCCCACGCGTTGCGTCGGCGAGGTCGGCACGAGCAGCTCCGGATGGGCGGTCTCGAGCGCGACGAGCTCGTCGTAGAGCCGGTCGTACTCGGCGTCGGAGATCTCGGGGTCGTCAAGGACGTGGTAGCGGAACAGATGGTGGTCGAGCTGCGTGCGCAGCTCCTCGACGCGCTGGGCCGGCGCGACCGTCCTAGAGGACGCCAAGGAGCTCCTCGGGGCGATCGACGAGCGCGTCCGGGTGCTCGGGCTCGAGCCGGTCCCGCCCATGAATGCCGCCCCAGGCGACGCCGATCGCACCGACGCCCGCGGCCCTCGCCGCCTGCAGGTCGAACGGCGAGTCGCCGACGTACGCGGCCGTCTCGGCGGGCGCGCCGTATTCGTCGAGCGCGAGCAGAAGCGCCGCGGGGTGCGGCTTGTGCTCGGCGACGTCGTCGCCGTTCACGACGACGTCGAAGTAGTCGCCGAGCGGCAGCAGCTCGAAGGTCAGGTCGACGGTGACGCGGCTCTTGACCGTGACGATGCCGAGCCGACGGCCGCTGTCGCGCAGCCGTGCGAGCACCGGCTCGATTCCGGGGAACAGCCGGATGTCGCGGTAGAGCTCCATGTTGTGCGCGCGGTAGGCGGCCACCAGGTCGTCGACGCGGTCCTCGTCAAACGCGGCCATCTGGCGGTGGATGCCGTGGCCGCCGACGCTCGCCATGATCACGTCGTCCTCATACCGGCGCCCGAGCACGGTCTGCGTCGCGTGATGGAACGAGGCGAGGATGGCCGCCCCGGAGTCGATCAGCGTGCCGTCGAGGTCGAAGAGAACGGTCTCGTAGCGCACCCGCCCCATCGTATGCACCGGGCAGGCGTATAACTGACGCATGGCCGCGACCGCCGGAGCGCGGCGGGTCGTCTCCGTGCTCGTCGCCGATGTCGCCGCCTCGACGACGATCGCCGAGCGCCTCGGACCGGAGCGCTCCAAGTTCCTCTTCGACGACGTCGTTCGGCTGATGCGCGAGGAGGTTGAGCGGTTCGGCGGCACGCTCGCGCAGCTGACCGGAGACGGCGTGCTTGCGCTCTTCGGCGCGCCGGTCGCGCACGAGGACGACGCGGAGCGCGGCGTGCGCGCGGCCCTCGCGATTCGCGAGGCGGTGGCCGCATACGGCGGCGAGGTCGGCGTCGAGCTCGCGGCGCGCGTCGCGGTCAACACGGGGCCGGTCGTGGTCCCTGACGCCAACGCACCGGCGCACGAGCTCTACAACGCGCTCGGCGATACGGTCAACGTGGCCGCGCGACTGCAGGCCGTCGGCGACCTCGTGCTCGGGCCGACGACGGCCCAGCAGGTGGTCGGCCTGTTCGAGCTCGATGAGCTCGGCGAGCTGGACCTGAAAGGGAAGACCCAACGCATTGCCGCGTACCGCGTGGTGGGCACGCCCGACCGGGCGCCGCGGCGCCCGGAGCCGCGGCTCGTCGGGCGCGGGGGTGAGCTCCACCTCCTGAGCGAGGTGATCAGCGGACTGCTCGACGGCCGAGGCGCGATCATCTCCATCACGGGAGAGCCCGGGATCGGGAAGTCGCGACTGGTCGCCGAAGTCGAGCAGCGCGTGGCCGGCGTGCGCTTCCTGACCGGCCACGCGGTTGCGTACGCCGCGTCGATCCCGTACTGGCCGGTGCGCGAGCTCTTGCGCGGCTGGCTCGGCCTCGGGGTCTCGGACCCCGAGGCGCGCGTCCGTCTCGAGCTGCGTGCGGAGCTGAGCCACCTGCTGGGCGAGGACGGGGACGACGCGTACCCCTTCGTTGCCGGCCTGCTCGGGCTCGGACACGAGCAGTACGATCTGGCCGGCGACGCCGTCCAGCACGAGACGTTCTACTGGATCGACCGCCTCGTCAGGGCGGTCGCAGGCGAGCGCGCCCTCTGCTTCGTGCTCGAGGATCTCCACTGGTCCGACGAGGCGACGCTCGCGCTTCTCGAGCAGCTGTTGCCAGTGGTCGAGCAGGCCCCGGTCGGCTTTGTGCTCGTTCACCGGAGCGACCCCGACCACGCCGCCTGGCAGCTCATCGATCGCGCGCGCCGCCGGTTTCGCCGCTGCTTCGACGAGCTCGAGCTCGAGCCGCGGGCGGACGCGGACGTCCGCGACCTCGCCGAGACCGATGCCGGAGGCGACCTGCCGGACGCGCTCGCACTCGCGCTCGCCGAGCGCACCGGGGGCAACCCATACTTCGTCGGAGAGGCAATCCGCGACCTGCGCGAGCGCGGCGCGCTCAGGCACGAGAACGGCCGACTCGTGCTCGCCGGCGAGGCAGTGATCCCGACCGGACTGCAGGCGGCGCTGCAGGCGCGGCTCGACCGGCTCGACCGCGACGCGCGCGTCCTGATCACCACTGCCGCGGTAATAGGTCGCTCCTTCGGCCTGGCCCTGCTCGAGCGGCTTCTGCCCAGGATGCGGCTCCTCCCCACACTCTCCGAGCTGGAGTGGCTGCAGCTGCTGGTCGAGGAGCGGAGCGGGCGTGCGCCCGAGTACCGCTTCCGCCATGGCCTCGTGCGGGAAGCGGCGTACGAGACGCTGACCGGGAGCGCCCGGCGTGACCTGCACCTCCAGGTCGCAGAGGCGCTGATCGACCTCTATCGCGATTCCCCCGCCGAGATCTACGGGCTCCTCGGCCACCATTTCGCCGAGGCAGACGAGCCGGAGCGCGCGGTCGAGTACCTGCTGAAGGCCGGGGACGCCGCGCGCACGGTGTTCGCGCAGGATGAGGCAATCAGCCTGTACCGCCGGGCGCTCGGCTTCATGGAGCGGACCGGCGACAGCGCCCGGGCCCGCCAGATCCTGCTCAGGATCGGGCTCACACACCACCTGGCCTTCGACTTCGCGGCCGCGAACGCCGCTTTCAGCGGAGCGTTCTCCGGACCGGCCTCGCCGCCGGCGCGCCTGGAGCCAACCGAGCGCCTGCGCTGGCCGTTGGAGGCGGCCGGTACGGTCACGCTGCTCGCCGCACTGAGCGCCAGCGCCCCGAACTACGCCCTCGGGCCGAACCTCTTCCGCGGGCTGCTCGCGATCGGACGCGACGTCGACGTCGTGCCCGACATGGCCGAGCGCTTCACCGTCTCGGACAACGGGCGCCTGTACCGGTTCACACTTCGCAGCGACGCGCGCTGGAGTGACGGCCTCCCCGTCACTGCGGACGACTTTGCCTTCACCTTCGGCCGCCTTGCGGACGGCGGGCTCGAGCTGGTCGCTCGCTTGCTCGACGGAGTGGACACCCTGGTGGTCGACGAGCGCACGCTCGAGCTCCGCCTCCACGAGCCACGCAGCGACTTTCTCTATCGTCTCGCCGTCCCGCCGCTGGCGGCCTGGCCGCGGCACGTCTGCGAGCGCGACGGCCCGGACTGGCATCACGCGGCGCCGCTCGTCGGCAGCGGCCCGTTCATCGTGAAGAGCCGTGATGCCGACCACCTCCTGCTCGAAGCGTCGACGACGTGGTGCGGCGCCCGCGGCAACGTCCGCGAGGTCTTCGTGGGGCTCGAGGCGACGTACTCGGGCGTCGCCGAGGCGTGGCGGACCGGGATGTACGACCTCCACACGATGCATCGCCTGGGTCTCCCCACGGACGACGGCACCATCTTGGAGTCCTGGCCGGCCGCCTGGACCTGGTACATGGCGTTCAACGCAAACCGGGCGCCGTTCGACGACGCCCGTGTCCGTCGCGCGATCGCGCACGCGATCGACCGGACCGGCCCGGCGGCGGCCCTAGGAGGCAGCGCCACGGCTGCGGGCGGGCTCGTTCCGCCTGCCCTGCCCGGCCACTCGGAGCGCGTCGCTCCACGATTCGATCCCGAACGCGCACGAGCCCTGCTGAACGAGACTGGCGAGCTCGACGAGATCGAGCTCGCCTGCCTCGAGCTGTGGGATGAGGCGGCGTTCGAAATCGCCGATCAGCTCTCGCGGATCGGGATCGCCGTTCGAGTGCTGGTTCTCCCCTCCGACCCGGCCCTCGAGGCGGCCGTGACCAACGGCGCCCACGCCTTCCTGTGGGCCTGGGGCGCCGACCTGCCCGACCCCGGCGGGGGCTTCCTCGAGGCGATCATCGCCGACCTTCCCCTCTGTCGCGACGCGGAGCTCAACCGGCTCCTCGACCAGGCAGCAGCGTCGCGGGACCAGGACGAGCGCCTCGGCCTCTATCGTGCGTACGAGCAGCGCTGGATCGGCGAGCAGGCCGCCCTTGTGCCACTCGCGTACTCCGACCGCACGCTGACTCGACGGGCCTGGGTGAGCGGAATGTGGATCAACCCCATCGCAATGGCGACCTTCGCCGAGGCGATCGTCGACCGTCAGTAGCCGACGCCGGCGAGGTAGAGGCCCCACGGCGGAGCGGTCGTGCCGGCCTCGGCCCGCATACGTCCCTCCAGCAAGCGCTCGAGCTCGCCCGGCGCCAGGTCGAGCATCGAGCCGACGAGCGTCCTGACCATGTGGCGCAGGAAGCTATCGGCCGTGATCTCGAAGAGGAGCAGGTGGCCCTCGCGGCGCCAGACGGCCGTCTCCACCGTGCGCGTGAAGACCTGATGCTGGGTCTGCGTCGGCGTGAAGGCGCGGAAGTCGTGCCTGCCGATGAGCAGCGCAGCCGCCTCGGTGAGCGCGCCCTCGTCGACGGGTCGCCTCACCCACCAGCTGCGCCGCCGCTCGAACGGTGACGGCTCCGACCGGCGCCAGATGCGGTAGCGGTACGAGCGCGAGCGCGCCGAGAAGCGCGCGTGGAAGTCATCGGCCGTCGACTCAGCCGAGCCGACCGCGACGTCCTCCGGGAGGAGTGCGTTCAGCGCCGCGGCGGCGCGCTCCGGCGGCGGTCCGCGCTCGGCGTCGAGCGA
The DNA here is from genome assembly GCA_035764425.1 of Gaiellaceae bacterium. Taxonomy (GTDB): domain Bacteria; phylum Actinomycetota; class Thermoleophilia; order Gaiellales; family Gaiellaceae; genus JACVRM01. Next base: position 1,269 of record DASTZE010000131.1, on the reverse strand, counting down.
GGCGACGTTCGCGAGTGCGTGCACGCCGGTGTCGGTGCGCCCGGCGATCGCGAGCCCGCCCCACGTCGGGTACACGGCGTCGAGGGCGGCACGGAGCTCGCCCTCGACGGTGCGCAGGCCGGGCTGCGCGGCCCAGCCGTGGAAGTTGGTGCCGTCGTACTCGAGCTCGAGGCGGAGCCGCACGCGACCGGCTTAGCCGGCGGCGGCGGCTTCCTGCTCGCGGCGCCGCCGAAGTAGCCGCCGGCGCTGCGTTTCCTCGGACGGGCCCTGCGGCGAATAGTCGACCAGCTCGAGGTACGCCATCGGCGCCGCGTCGCCCGGCCGGGGCCCGAGCTTGACGATGCGCGAGTAGCCGCCCGGCCGGTCCACGAAGCGCGGAGCGACCTCGGCGAACAGCTTGTGCACCGTCTCCTGCTTGCGCAGGAAGGCCAGGGCGCGCCGCCGCGCCGCCAGGTCGCCGCGCCGGCCGAGCGTGATCATCTGCTCGGCGATCGGGCGCACCTCCTTGGCCTTCGCCTCGGTGGTCTTGATGCGCCCGTGCTCGATCAGCGCCCCCGCCAGGTTGGCGTAGAGCGCCTTGCGGTGGGCGCTGTCGCGCCCGAGCTTGCGGCCGGAGCGGCGGTGCCTCACGGCGTTACTCGTCCCCTCGCAGGGTCAGGCCGTGCGCCGAGAGGGTCTCCTTGACCTCCTCGATCGACTTCTTGCCGAAGTTCGGGATCGCGGCGAGCTCGTTCTCGGTCTTGCCAACCAGGTCGCCGATCGTCTCGATGCCGACGCGCTTGAGGCAGTTGTACGAGCGGACGCCCAGCTCGAGCTCCTCGATCGGGAAGTTCTCCATCCCGTGCGCGAGCGACGGCTCGGCAGTTTCGGCGGCCGCGGCGGCCTCGCCGAAACCCTCGATCTTGTCCACGTCGGTGAAGATCGCGAGCTGGCGGATGAGGATCTCGGCCGCCTCGCCGATCGCGTCGCGCGGGTCGATCGAGCCGTCGGTGGTGACGTCGATCCGCAGCTTGTCGTAGTCGGTCCGCTGCCCGACGCGGGCGGCCTCGACGTCGTACGAGACGCGCCGCACCGGCGAGAAGATGGCGTCGATCGGGATCACGCCGATCGTGTGCTCCGGCCCGCGGTTCAGCTCCGCCGGGACGTACCCCCGGCCGCGGCCGATCGTGATCGTCATCTCCAGCTTGCCGTTGTCGGAGAGGTGCGCGATCTCGAGCTCCGGGTTGAGGATCTCGAGCTCCGCGGGCGCCTCGATGTCACCGGCGGTGA
>DASTZE010000130.1:0-3199 GCA_035764425.1 Gaiellaceae bacterium | reverse complement strand
ACCTCAGCAACCACTCGCTGGAAGCCGTCCTCGATCAAGAAAACAAAGAAGACAAAGACAAAGAGGAGACACGCGAGCTCACCCCGGCCTGAGCAGCCGAAGATCATGTCGACGAGCTACACCACGTCCTGGGACTTGACTCGGTTCAGGAGGTCTGCAGCACTCTCAACGCCACCGCGGCGCAGCCACGTAACGAGCTTCTTACGAGCGCGGATTTGGCTCGAATCAGCTGTTTTTCGCTCAACGGAGCGGCGCCGGAGTCGAACCGACCCAGCCTGGGGCTGCCAGACCTCACCGGTTTTGAAGACCGGTTGGGCCACCGGGCCCATGCCGCTCCGCCGGCGACGCTAGCTGACGGTCGGGCTAGGAGGGAGGGGTCGGGGAAACGCCGCCTGCCGGGGAGATGATCCCCGTGCTGATCGTGCAGCACGACGCCAAATCGGAGACCTGGCGGTCGATTGCCGACGTCGCAAACTGGATGATCTGGGTGATCTTCGCCCAGGCCCCGATGTGCCCGCGCGACGGATCGCAGGTGGTCTGGACAGGCCGGAAGCTCGTCGTCCTCGGCGGGGCATCCCGGAGGCGACCGGCAGCTCGAGCGGCGCGATCTACCCGAAGGACGGCGCGGTCTTCGCGCCGGCCGGCCTCTAGCCGTCGACGAGCAGCCCGTTCACCGGCCCGCGTAGGCGGTCGGTGCGACGCGAGACATGCGGTAGACGGACGAGCCTGTGCTCGAGCGGCGCTCCGTGCCGGCGCCGCTCGAGCTGTTCGCCTGCGATCGGCCGCCACAGTGAGTCGACCACGTCGGCAGCCTCTCCCGCGACTTCGTCGACAGGGCGCTCGAGATGTTCCGCCCAGAGGCGCAGCCGTGTCTGCCGGGCCAGCGCCGCATCGTGTACGACCACGTTCATCTCCGTGTCGTTGAACAGCGAGTGGTCATTGAGGTTGGCCGAGCCGACGGTCAGCCAACGGTCGTCGACGATGCCGATCTTGGCGTGGACGTACACCGGGTCGGCAAGCCGGCCGTGCCGTGCGTACAGCGTGCAGGCAAGGAAGCGGCCGGCGTCCCCGTCCGCCTCGATGAGCTCGCCGAGCACGCCACGCGTGTCGTCGTTGCCGTTGTTCGGCTTGGCCGGCAGGAGAACGACGAGGCGGAAGCGGTCGCTCGGCGGGTCGCGGAGCTTGTTGATCAGGATGCGCGCCAGCTCGGGCGACCACAGGAACTGACTCTCGAGGTAGATGAGGTGCTGAGCGCCGCGCAGCGCGCGCACGTACGACTCGAGGATGCGGAAGTCGCCCTCGGGCACAGCGTCGTAGACGTGCTCGGGGATCGTGCGCACGATCTGGGCTTCGATGCCGTCCTCCTCGGGAGCGGGAGTCTCGGGCGCCGCCAACCGTTCCCCCGTGACCTCCCGCCAGCGCATCGCGAAGTGCTCGGCGACATCGCCGATGGCAGGGCCGCGCAGCATCACGGATGCGTCGTGCCAGCCGACCGTGGCGCGCGCCGGGTGCGAGCTCACGTCGAGGCGGTCGCCGGCGAGCGAGGTCAGATCGATTCCGCCGACGAAGGCGGTGCGGTCGTCGATGACCGCGATCTTCTCGTGGTGGCAGTGCATCGGCCGTTCGCGCGAGTCGAGCGCGCACTGCACGCGCGTTCCCGAGGTGAGCGCGTCGCGCATCTGCCGGACCACGCTCCGCGACGGGCGGAAGAGCGGGAGCGGCGGTCCCGCCCAGGCGAGCACCCGGGTCGGAACGCGCTCCGCGGTCTCGGCGAGGAGGTTGCGCACGACCGACGTGTCGTCGCCGCGGCGGAGAGCGAAGTCCGGCGAGAAGTGCCAGCCGGCGAGGTGGACATGCGACTCGGCGGCGGCGATCGCATCCGCGAGGCGCGGCAACGCTGCCGCACCGTCGACAAGCACGTCGACCGTGCTTCCGGGACGCGGCGGCGGGTCGCCGGATGCCCAGCCGCCGGCGGGAGCGTCGAGCGTCGCCTCGTGGCCGCGGTGCCGCAGCCGCCGCCGGTGGTGGGCGACCACGGCATGCTCCACGGCCCCTCCGAGACCCCGCTCCACGAGGGACAGAGCCTCCGTCGCGCGCATCGTTCGGGAGATACCCGGGAACCGCGCTCCTCACTCGCGCGCTTCAAGAGGGCGGCGGGCCGTTAGCTCAGTTGGTAGAGCAGGGTCCGTGGGTGCGAGGGACCCGCTGGAAGGGGTCCCCTCGCATCCATTGGCTACCAGCTAGCCGCAGCTGTTTGAGTGGCTGGCGATGTTCGGGCTGAGGACCGTGACGGCGGGGTCGTTTGCCGCGCACGTCGCGTCGTGTCCGACGATGTTGGCGGAGACCTCAAGCGTCCCGCCGAGCGCCGCCGTGTTGTTACTGAACACGAGGTCGTGGCCGACGTGGTTCGCGCCGACTTTGAGGGACGACGGGCCGAAGAACCCGACCAGCGCCGTGTTTCCGGTGACGACCATGTCGTGGCCGATCGTGTTCGAGGGCAGGCCGTTCCCCGCGCAGATGTTGCCGATCCCGAATCCGAGCGTCACCGACCGGTTCGTGACGCTGAAGTCATAGCCGACGTGGAGATCGCAGATCCCGTCGAACACGAACGGCAGGTCGGGCGAGCCGTCGATGGTCACGTCGTGCCCGACGAACACCGGACCGCCAGCGGTCTCGGGTGCGACGTGCCCTGTCTGCACCGTCTGCGGCTGCGAGGCGCTCAAGTCGTGGCCGATCGTCGTCCGCTCGAGATGCATTTCCGCGGCCTCCTCCGCGATCAGGTCGTGGCCGATCGTGGCCACGGCCAGGAAGATGCCCGAGTCCCGGTGGACGACTACGTCGCGGCCTACCGTCAGCCCCAGGCCGAACGCCGCGCTCCCTGGCCCCACGACCACGTCGCGCGCGACCGTTGCCCCGGAGAGGTCGCACTCGTTGTCGCTGGGAACCATCACGTCCCGCGCCGTGCCCGAGAACGCATCCGTGCAGATGACATCAGCGGGTGCCGCGGTCGCGCTCTGGATACCCACCAGAAGCACCGCACACGCCGCGGCAAGAACGAGAGGCTTCCTCATCGGTGCCTCCCCCTTTCGCTCGCTTCATGGCGGCCGCGAGTGTCAGGGCCGCCTGGCGAACAGTGTCTCAGTTCGTGCCGAACTTCGCACTGCAGTGCAGTACCGCTCACAAGACGGCGAGCGTCGCC
>DASTZE010000129.1:0-18142 GCA_035764425.1 Gaiellaceae bacterium | reverse complement strand
GTCTGCCGAACTTCTCGCTCCGCTCACGCTTCACGACCTGGATGTTCCAGGTGACGAAGAACCGGGTGCTGGACGAGCTCCGCGCCGTCGAGCGCCGGCCGCGCACGGTGGTCGCGATCGAGGACGCGCCGTCGCTCGAGGTGCTCGACACGCCGCTCGAGAACCTCGAGGAGATGGACGCGCTGTGGAAGGCGATCAACGACCTCAGCGTCGACCTGCGCATGGCGCTGCTGCTCCGCGACGTCGTCGGGCTCTCGTACACCGAGATCGCCGACTCCCTGGAGATCACGCTTGCGACGGTGAAGTGGCGCATCTACAAGGCGCGCGAAGAGGTGCAGCTCGCACTCGCCCGCGACGGGATCCGCTTCGGCAAGAACGCTCGGCCGGCCGACGCCGTCGTCGAAGTCGACTTCTCCTAGACGCCGTAGGCCAGGCGCTGCGCGAGCGCCGGCGGGAGCCCGGCCACGCGCATCTGCTCCTGCGTCCTCTCGACCGGGTACTCGACCCGCCGGAACTCGGCGCGGCCGGCCGCGAGGTCGAGCAGCAGGTACGCGGCGCGCGGGTCGCCGTCGCGCGGCTGGCCGACGGAGCCGGGGTTCAGGAGCCAGCGGCCGCCGGCCAGGTCGACGACGTGGCCGCCGGGCGCATGGGCTCCGCGGGCCTCGCGGCCGTCGCCGGTGATCGCGATCGGCACGTGCGTGTGGCCGACGAGGACGAGCGGGTCGTCGGTGAGCTCGAGCGTGCGCCGAGCGTCCTCGATCGTCAGGACGTAGTCCCAGACGGGGTCGACGGCGCTCGCATGGAAGAGCGCCACGCCCGACCGGGTGTCGGTTGGCAGGAGGGAGCTCAGGAACTCGCGCGAGGCCCCGGTCAGGACCGCCTGCGTCCAGCGCGCGGCTGCGGCGGCGTCCGGGTTGAACTCCGCCACGGAGACGCCGGCCTGCCCGAGCGCGACCAGGTCGTGGTTGCCGACGAGCGCGAGGTCGGCGTGCAGCGCGATGGTCGCCGTGGTCTCGTTCGGCTGCGGCCCGTAGCCGACCGTGTCGCCGAGCGTCCAGAGCTCGTCGACGCCCTGCTGATGGAGGTCGGCGAGGACGGCTCCCAGCGCGGGGCCGTTGGCGTGGACGTCCGAGATGACGGCGGCGCGCGTCAGATGTCCGGGGGTGGGTCCGTCTCCGGCAGGTTCCGGATCCCCTCGCTCGTCGACCACTTCGACCAGGAGTCCTGCATGGCCGCCAGCAGCTCCTGCATGAACCGGGGGGACATATTCACCCGGGAGACGACGACGCCGGGGATCTCGCCCTCGCCGACCTCGTGGTCGATGCGCGCGAACGTGATCGTGAACTCGTAGTTCGAGAAGGTGATGTTCGCGAAGTTCGCGTAGACCCCGCCTAGGTGCTCGGGATCCATGTGGATGTTGAGCTGACGCTGCCCGGGGTCGTCCACGCGACCGGGATACTACGCGCCCCATGGAGAACTTCAGTCTCCGCCGGTTCGCCCTGGCCCTGGCCGCCTTCGTCGTCGTCCTCGCTGTCGGCACGGTCGGGTTCCACGCCATCGGGGACGAAAGCTGGACCGCGTCGTTCTACCGCGGCGTCGTCACGATCTCTCTGACGGGGCTCGACTCGAAGCCGGACGGCGCCGGCGCGCAGCTGTTCACGATCCTCATGCTGCTCGCGGGCGTGGCAATCTTCCTCTACGTCGCAGGCGTGATCGTGGAGGTGATCGCAGGCGGCGTTCTGACCGGAGCGCTGTCCGACCGTCGCCGGAGGCGTGCCATCGAGCGACTGCGTAACCACTTCATCATCTGCGGCTACGGGCGCGTCGGGCGTCGCGTGGGCTCGGAGCTGCGCGAGGCAGGGCGCGAGTACGTCGTCGTCGACTTCAATCCCACGGTGCTCAGCGAGGCACGGGCGCGCCATGACCATGTCGTCGAGGGCAACGGGACGAACGACGACGATCTCCTCGCCGCCGGCATCGAGCATGCCGCAGGTCTCGCCGCCGCCTCCGACTCTGACGTCGACAACCTCTACATCACGATTACGGCCCGGACGCTGCGGCCTGACCTGCTGATCGTGGCGCGCGCGTCGGAGGAGCACGCCGCCGAGAAGATGCGGCGAGCCGGCGCGAACCGCGTGGTGCAGCCCTACTCGACGGCGGGCAAGGAGCTCGCGAACCTCGTGTTGAAGCCCCAAGTGGCGACGTTCCTCGAGCTTGTGTCGACGAGCGGCGGCCCCGACTTCCGCTTTCGAGGAGGTCCTCGTCGCCGAGGGGTCGGAGGGCTGCGGGCGCCCGATCCGCGACCTGTCGATACCGGAGGACGGCGCGATGATCGTCGCCGTGCGCCGCCATGACGGGACGTTTGACGCGACGCCGGGGCCGAGCGCGGTCGTCGAGGCGGGCGACATCCTGATCGGTGTGGGAACACCGGACGAGCTCGCAGTCCTCGAACGCCTCTTCACACCCGGTGGGACCGTTGCCGCCCGCTGACGCAGTCCGCGAGCTCGCGGCCCAGCTCTCGGACGCCGCCGGCGAGACGGTCGCGCTCGAGCGGCCCACGAACGCGGAGCACGGCGACTACGCGACGAACGTTGCGCTCCGGGCGGCGCCGCGCGTGGGACGCACGCCGCGGGAGCTCGCGCAGGAGCTCGCCGGGAAGGCCGAGCAGCTTGTTGCCGTGGAGCGCGCCGAGGTCGCCGGCCCGGGCTTCCTGAACCTGTTCCTCGCGCCGGCGTGGTTCGGCGAGGCATTGGCGGCGATCCTGGAGGCAGGGCCGGCCTACGGGGCCGGCTTCGCCGAGACCGACCCGAAGCGCATCCAGGTCGAGATGGTGTCGGCCAACCCGACCGGCCCGCTGACCGTGGCCTCGGCCCGGAACGGCGCCTACGGCGACTGCGTCGCCCGGCTGCTGGAGCTGGGCGGGCACGAGGTCGAGCGTGAGTACTACTACAACGACGCAGGCACCCAGATGGAGCGCTTCCGCGCATCGGTTCAGGCGGTGCGGCGCGGGGAGGACCCGCCTGAGGACGGCTATCGCGGCGCGTACCTCGAGGAGCTGGCCGGGCTCCCGGGCGACCCCGTGCCGCCGATGCTGGAGCGAATCGAGCAGACGCTGGAGCGCTTCCGCATCCACTTCGACAGCTGGACCCGGCAGAGCGAGCTCGAGCAGCGCCTGCCCGACTACCTGCCGCGGCTCGACACCTACGAGCGCGACGACGCGATCTGGGCCCGGTCGTCCGCCTACGGCGACGACGAGGATCGCGTGCTGATCCGGTCGGCCGACCAGGGCGGGACGCCGACCTACCGCGCCGCCGACGTCGTCTACCTCGCCGACAAGCTCGACCGCGGCTTCGACCGCGCGATCTACGTGCTGGGCGCCGACCACCACGGCACGCGCAAGTGGTACGCCGCCGTCGCACGCATGCTTGGCTACGACGCCGAGCGCGTCGAGGTGCTGCTCTACCAGCTCGTCCACCTGACGCGGAGCGGCGAGCTGACCAAGATGTCGAAGCGCCGCGGCGACGTGGTCTTCCTGGACGACTTCATGGACGAGGTCGGCGTCGACGCCGCGCGCTGGTTCCTCGTCAACCGCGGTCCCGACCAGACCATCGAGATCGATGTCGACCTAGCCGCGGAGCGGAGCGAGAAGAACCCCGTCTACTACGTGCAGTACGCGCACGCGCGCATCGCCGGGATCCTGCGCAACGCGGGTGACGCCGAGGTCTCGGCGCAGGCACCGCGCGTGATCGCGCCGGAGGAGCGCGACCTCATCAAGCGGCTTGCGGACTTCCCCGGTGCCGCCGAGGAGGCGGCCTTCCGCCGCGGCCCGCAGGCGATCCCGAACTACGCCATTCGCGTGGCCGACGACTTCCACCGCTTCTACCACCATCACCGCGTGCTCGAGAGCGACGAGCAGGCGTTTCGGCTCGGGCTCGTGAAGGCGGCGCAGATGGTGATCGCGCGCTGCCTGCATCTCGTCGGCGTCGACGCGCCCGAGCGCATGTAGTTCTAGGATCACGCCGTGACCGCCACCGAGCAGGCCGGCTCGACCAACGGCACGACGACCCCGCCCGACCGAAACCTCGCGCTCGACCTCGTCCGCGTGACGGAGGCGGCGGCGCTGGCCGCCGGTCGCTGGGTCGGGCGCGGCGACAAGGAGGCCGCCGACCAGGCAGCCGTCGACGCGATGCGCCTCATGCTCGGCACGGTGAACATGGCCGGCGTTGTCGTCATCGGCGAGGGCGAGAAGGACAAGGCGCCGATGCTCTACAACGGCGAGGAGGTCGGTTCCGGGCACGGCCCCGAGGTCGACGTGGCCGTGGATCCGCTCGAGGGCACGCGCCTGACCGCCCTCGGCCAGCCGAACGCGATCGCCGTGATCGCGCTCGCTGAGCGCGGAACGATGTTCTTCCCGGGCGCGGCCGTGTACATGGAGAAGATCGCGTGCGGCCCGGAGGCGGCGGCCGTCATCGACATCACGGCACCGCCGGCGGAAAACGTGCGCCGGGTCGCGGCCGCAAAGGGCATCTCGACCAGCGACGTCTCGGTCGTGGTGCTCGAGCGCCCGCGGCACGACCTGTTGATCGAAGAGCTCCGCAACTGCGGCGCACGGGTGATCCTGATCCGCGACGGCGACGTTGCCCCGTCGATCGCGGCGGCACAGAGCGCGACCGGGGTGGACCTCCTGATGGGCATCGGCGGCACGCCCGAGGGCGTGATCTCAGCCGCCGCCGTGAAGTCGCTCGGCGGTGCCCTCCAAGGTCGGCTCTGGCCGCGGGACGACGCCGAGCGCCAGCAGCTGATCAGCGCCGGCCACCACCCGGAGAAGGTGCTGACGACTGACGACCTCGTCGCCGGCGACGATCTCTTCGTCGCGGCAACGGGCGTGACGTCGGGCGCGCTGCTCGGGGGCGTCCGCTACACCCGCGACGGCGCAATTACGCACTCGCTGGTGATGCGCTCCCGCTCGGGCACGTTCCGGCGCATCGAGGCGACGCACGCCTTCGAGAAGCTGGCCCGTTTCGCGGGCATCACGCTCCGTTAGCCGCGCTAGCGGGCCGGTGGACAGCCATCGGGTCGTCTTGTAGCGTCGGAGCCATCGGCCTGGGCGGTAGGCCGCGAATCAGAGGGGAGACGGCATGCGAATCGTGAGAGTCATGCTGCTCGTGGTCGCTGCCGGGATGCTGGCGGCGGCACTGGCGGGCAGTATCGCGGCGGGGGACGAGCCAAAACCCGACGCCGGCATGGCCGGGAAGCGAACGGTGACGCCGGACGTCGCCGGCTACGACAAGCAGCACGGCCCGCACTCGCAGTTCGAGTGTGTGGCGGTGAGCGGAGGCGCGAACACAAACATCGACTGCGACGACCCGTTTCCGAACAATGAGCCCCAGGTCGAGGTGAATCCAGTCGCGCCCGGCCACATGATCGCGAGCTCGAACGACTACGGGACGTGCTGCGACCAGTTCTACACCACGCTCGACAACACGGCGACGTGGGTGACCGGAAACATGTCGCGCAACAACCCGCAACAGACGGGCAGCGACCCGGTCACGACATTCGACCGGAAGCACGGCGTGGCCATCCACTCGTCACTGAACTACTCGTTCCAGAATCCGACCGGCGAGACCTGCAGGGGCGACGTGACCGTCTCCGTCTCGGGTGACGCTGGGATCACCTGGGATCCCGCGATCGTCGTCGATTCCGGGTACGGCTGCGACCTCTCGAACACGCAGATCTTCAACGACAAGGAGTGGATCTCCACCGACAACTTCCCGTCCTCGCCGCACTACGGCAGGACGTATCTCAGCTGGACGAAGTACGTCTCCGCGAGCGGGCAATACCAGTCGTCGGCGATCTTCCTGTCGTACTCCGACGACGGCGGCGAACACTGGACGAAGGCCAAGGAGATCTCCGGCTCGAACGCGGCGCTCTGCACGTTCCAGGTCAGCGGTCCTGCGGGCCAGTGCGACGAGGATCAGGGCTCGGTGCCGACGGTCGGACCGGACGGCACGGTCTACGTCGCCTTCATGAACGAGCAGAACCAGGCGCTCTGGGAGCCGGGTGACCTCTTCGAGGACCAGTACCTCCTCGTCAAGTCGACGAACGGCGGTCAGACGTGGTCCAACCCAACGTTCGTCGTCGGGATGGAGGACGGGTCGGCCGACTACCCGGTCAACGTCAACGGCCGGCAGACACTCACCGGCTACCAGGTTCGCGTGTGGGCCCCGGGGAACATCGCCGCGAGCCCGACCGACGGGAAGCTTTACCTCGTTTTCAGCGACAATCGGAACGGCATCCACGACTCACCGAACCCGGTGACGAACACGAACGTCTTCCTGATGGTCTCGTCGAACGGCGGCGCGTCCTGGAGCGGTCCGATGCTCGTCGACGCCGGCGCAGGCGACCAGTGGTTCCCGTGGGTGGCCGTCAACCCGGCGAACGGCAGGATCGGGATCCTCTACAACGACCGCGGTTCCGTGAACGGGCCGCTCTACAACGCAGCGATCGCCGAGGGCACCCCGGGCTCGCTCGTGAAGACGATCGTGAGCACGGCGCCCTCGAACCCGACGCAGTCGCGGTTCTTCCGGGCTCACGTTCCCGGGTGCGAGAACTGCGCGACCTTCCACGGCGACTACGTCGGACTCAGCTACGGGAGCAACGGCAAGGCGAACATGGTCTGGACGGACATGCGCGATCCGTCCGACGTGCCCGGCCTCTTCTCGCAGTTCATCTACTTCGCACAGAAATGAGTTGAGCGGAGGGGGCCGGGCGATGTCCCGGCCCCCTTTCCCTCGCGCAGTAGGCGGCTGCACGGCCGGTGGCCCGAACTGATCCAGTCGACACTAGGCGGCGTTTCCCGGCTCCCACGTCCGGTCCCTTAGGCGCGCTATCCTGCGCGCCAGCGCGGACGTAGCTCAGTTGGTAGAGCATCAGCTTCCCAAGCTGAGGGTCGCGGGTTCGAACCCCGTCGTCCGCTTCTCCAGATCAAGCTCGTTGCGGCGACCTGAAGAGGCCCGAGAGGGCCATTCCAATGGCTGTGGTCGGATCTGGTAAGCGCGCGGCCGCTCCTGCGACCGCGCGCTTGGTCGTTGGCTCGTCACCGAGTGACGGTGACAACGTTGCTCAGGCCGGTGATGTAGCCAGGCTCGGTCCCTTCCTTCTAGCTAGTCGCTACCCGGTTGGGAGACCGGTACTAAGAAGGTGCGCGGCGCCAGGGAGGCGCATGCCTCGCCCGGTAAGAGCCCGTAAAAGATGTGTGTTCGTTCTCGGACTAACCGACGCACTCAAAAGGCGTTCGCTCAGTCCTCGCGCGGGGCATTCGCCGCGTTCAGTCGGTCGAGAGCGATCTCGCGCTCAAACGGTCGCCGCGTCGGGAGAGGTCGCTTGCTCATGCCCGCTCAGGAGGAACGCGCACGGCCTCGGCTCCGCCGGGAACGGCGACCGGCCGACCCTGGCAACGACGAAGCGGCCTTCGGCCTCCGGCACGCCGACCTCGGCACCGGGCTCGGGCGGCGGCCCGTCCCGCTCGGCGAGCACGTAGCGCGTCGGCGTCGGAATGAACAGCAGGTGCGCAGAGGCCCGTTCCGGCTGCGGCTTCGGGGCGGGGTGGGACTCCTCGACAACCCGTGCGAGCTCGTGGCCCAGACGCTGCAGTTCGCCCTCCAGCCGCGCGTTCTCGGCCAGCGTCTGCTCCAACTCGGGATGCGGCTCCTCAACCACGCGCGCAAGCTCACCACCCAGACGCTCCAGCTCGCCCTGCAGCCGCCCGTTCTCGGCCAGCGTCTGCTCCAACTCGAGATGCCGCTCCTCCACAACCCGCGCAAGCTCCTGGCCCAGATGCTCTAGCTCGCCCTGCAGCCGCCCGTTCTCGTGGCCCAGATGCTCCAGCTCGCCCTGCAGCCGCCCGTTCTCGGCCAGCGTCTGCTCCATCTCCGGGTGCGGCTCCTCGACGACGCGCGCAAACTCGCGGCCCAGACGCTCCAGCTCGTCCTGCAGCCGCTCGTTCTCGGCCATCACCCGCTCCAACTCCGGATGCGGCTCCTCGACGACGCGCGCAAGCTCACCGCGCAAACGCTCCAGCTCGTCCTGGAGCCGCGCGTTCTCCGCCACGACCCGTTCCAACTCCGGATGCGGCTCCTCCACGAGCTGCGCAAGCTCCTGGCCCAGACGGTCCAGCTCGGCCTGCAGCCGAGCATTCTCCGCCACCACCCGCTCCATCTCCGGATGCGGCTCTTCGACGACGCGCGCAAACTCGCGGCCCAGACGCTCCAGCTCGTCCTGCAGCCGCTCGTTCTCGGCCATCACCCGCTCCAACTCCGGACGGGGCTCCTCGACGACGCGCACGAGCTCACCGCTCAAACGCTCCAGCTCGTCCTGGAGCCGCGCGTTCTCGGCCAGCAACCGCTCCAACTCTGGATCGGGGATCGCCTCGAGCACGGGCGGTCTGATGGGATGGAGCGCACCGCCGTTGTCGTCGTCCGCGTCGGGGCGGGCGCGGCCGCCCCGGTGGCGCCGGCTGATCTCTGCCCACAGGCCGGTGCCGAAACCTCCCTGTATCGCGACCTCGACGCCGCATTGCTCCGCCAGCGCAGTTGCCAGCGCCGGGCCTGAGATGAGGTTGCGCTCTACGAGGATGGCGCCCAACAGACGGCCGCTAACGGCTTGCTCCGCAAGCGCCGCCGCAAGCTCGTCCTCGCTGACGAGGCCTTTGTCGACCAGCAGCTCGCCCAGGGGTCGCCAGACGTTCTCCGCAGATTCCACCAGCTCTTCCATCGGCGGACACGCCCGAAAAGCTGAGGGTAATTTCACTCGACCGGGATCTCCAGCCGGTCGGGGCGGGTCACTGTCGGAACCCGCGACCTTTCACATCAGACCTTTTCATCAACGGCACAAAACCACCGCGTGCCTTCCCCCGTGTAAGGGAAATCGCGATCAGCCCCTGGACTCGCTCGCACGTACGGGGCGGGCGCTGGAGAGACTGGGCCGGCTTCTAGGAGCGGTTCAGCGCGACGGCCGACCGAATGAGAGCCGCGAAGGCGTCCGCGTCAATGGTCTCGCCCTCGCGCACGTCGATGGCGCGGCGCACGTTGCCCTCGAGGCTGGAGTTGAAGAGCCCCGCCGGGTCTGCCAGGGAAGCGCCTTTGAAGAAGGTGAGCTTGACGACGCTCTGGTACGCCTCGCCCGTGCAGATACCGCCGTGGTCGGACCAGACGGGCGTGCCGCCGCTCGACGGCTTCTCCCACTTCCACTCCTCGATCACCTCGGGGTCGGCCTGCTTGATCAGCGACCGTAGGCGGGCGAGCGTCTCGCCGCGCCAGTCGTCGAGCTCTTCGATCCTGGCGTCGATCTTCTCGGACGCGGTCCTCTCGCCATCGGCCATGACGGCACCCTAGCCTCGGTCGAGGTCGCTCATTCGAGGGATGGCAGTGGGTCCGGGCCACGGCGATACGACCAGCGACGCCCCCGTGAGCTACGACGACTTCGGAACCACCGCGGCAGCCCCTCGCACGACCATCGTGTGGATCGCCCTTGCGATCGCCGTGGTCTCCCTCGGCGTCGCCCTCGTCTCGTTCGCCCGGCAGCAGTCCGCGATCGACGCGGCCAAGGTGGCCCAGCTGCACGCCACACGCGTCGAGCGCCAGCTCAAGAACGTGTACACGGACAACAGCCGGCTCGCGAAGCGCATCCGCTCGACGGAGCGCGACGTCAGCCTCGCGCCGCTCGCTCGCCGCGCCCAGAAGAGCGTGTTCACGATCACCGCCGGCTCCAAGCTCGGCACCGCCTTCGCCGCCTGGCACGTACCCGGCGGCACGTATCTGATCACCGCGAACCACGTCATCTCGGGCTACTCCGGCACCGTCTCTATCCAGAAGCCGGGCGGGTCGTGGGACGGCGAGATCGTGCGCCGCGACCCGAAGAACGATCTCGCGCTCGTGCACGTCGACGGCAGCCCCCAGGGCGCGCCGCCGCTCTGGCAGAAGGCGCGCCGCGCGAAGCCGCTGGTCGGCGACCGCCTCGTCCTGGCAGGCAGCCCGTACGGCCTCGGCGGCACGATCACAACCGGCATCGTCAGCCGCGTCACCCGCCGCATGATCCAGACCGACGCGGCGGCCAACCCCGGAAACTCCGGCGGGCCCGCGATCGACCGCAAGGGCCATGTCGTGGGCGTGCTGCTCGCGGGCGGCGGCGAGAACCTCAACTTCGCCGTCCGCATCGACCGCGCCTGCCAGAAGCTTCGCCACTGCTAGCTCCCTAACCCTGGTCACATGTAGACCAGGGCATCCAACGGGTGCGAGCCAGGAGGTGCTCGACCAATCTCCTCCCGACCCCGCAGGAGAGGAGATGGCATGTCCGCACCCACCGTCGAGGCGACCGGGATCCGCGAGTTCACCGTCGACATCCCGGACGGCGCGCTGAACGACCTACGCCGGCGCCTGAACGAGACGCGCTTCCCGGAGAAGGAGACCGTCGCCGACACCATGCAGGGCGTCCAGCTCGCGACCGTGGAGGCGCTCGTGCGCTACTGGGCCGGCGAGTACGACATGGAGCGGTACGCAAAGCGGCTCAACGCGTTCCCGCAGTTCATGACCGAGATCGACGGCCTCGACATCCACTTCATCCACGTGCGCTCGCCGCACGAGAATGCGCTCCCACTCATCATCACGCACGGCTGGCCCGGCTCGGTCATCGAGATGCTGAACGTGGTCGGCCCGCTCAGCGACCCGACCGCGTACGGCGGCTCCGCGGACGACGCATTCCACGTCGTCGTGCCGTCCATGCCCGGCTACGGGTTCTCGGCGAAGCCCACGGAGCCCGGCTGGGATCCACTGCACATCGCGAAGGCGTGGATCCAGCTCATGGGGCGCCTCGGGTACGACCACTACGTCGCCCAGGGTGGCGACTGGGGCGCCCAGATCACCGATGTCATGGGCGCGGACTCCCCTCCGGGGCTGCTCGGGATCCACTCGAACATGCCCGGCACCGTTCCGCCCGAGATCTCCGCGATTCTCGCCTCGCACGTGCTCGGACCCGGCGAGCCCGCGCCGACCGGCCTGTCCCCCGACGAGCAGCGCGCCTACGACCGCCTGAACTTCCTGTACACGACGGGCCTCGGCTACTCGCTCGAGATGGGGAACCGCCCGCAGACCCTCTACGGGCTCTCGGACTCCCCGGTCGCTCTGGCTGCCTGGATGCTCGACCATGACGCCCGCAGCTACGACGACATCGCAGCCGCCTTCCGCGGTGAGCCCGTCGGCAACCTCACGCGCGACGAGGTTCTCGACAACATCACGATGACCTGGGTGACGAACACCGGCGTGTCGTCGGGCCGGCTCTACCACGAGAACACGCTGGGCTTCTTCGACATCAAGGGCACGACCGTCCCCGCCGCCGTCACGGTCTTCCCGAACGAGCTGTACCAGGCGCCACGCAGCTGGACCGAAGCGGCCTACCCGAACCTCATCTACTTCAACGAGGTTGACGAGGGCAACCACTTCGCGGCCTGGCAGGAGCCGGAGATCTTCATTCGCGAGCTCCGCGCCGCATTCAAGTCACTGAGGAGGGAGTCATGAGCACCACCGTCGATACCGAGGTCCAGACGTTCCAGACCCATTTCGCGCAGGAGCAGATCGACGAGCTGCGCCGGCGCATCGCCGCGGCGCGGCTGCCGAGCAAGGAACTCGTCGACGACCGCTCCCAAGGCGTGCAGCTGGCGACCATCAAGGCGCTCGCGCAGTACTGGGCGAACGACTACGACTTCCGCCGCGTCGAGGAACGGCTGAACGCCCTCCCACAGTTCATCACCGAGATCGACGGGGTGGACGTCCACTTCATCCACGTGCGGTCGCAGCACGAGGACGCCCTGCCGCTGATCATGACCCACGGCTGGCCCGGCTCGGTGATCGAGCTGCTCGACTCGATCGGGCCGCTCACCGATCCGACCTCGCACGGCGGCCGCGCCGAGGATGCATTCCATCTCGTGCTCCCGTCCATCCCGGGGTACGGCTTCTCTGGCGAGCCGGCCGAGCTCGGCTGGGGCACCGGACGCACGGCAAAAGCGTGGGCAGAGCTCATGCGCCGGCTGGGCTACGCCCGCTACGTCGCCCAGGGCGGCGACGTAGGCGCCGTGGTTACGGACATGATGGGCCGCCAGGCGCCCGACGGACTGGTCGGGATCCATATCAACCTGCTCGCCGGCGCAGCGGCCATCGCCGACAAGCTGCCGAATGAGACCGAGCAGGAGCAGGCGGCGGCCCAGGCCACCGCCACCTTCCGGCAAAGCGGGTTCGGCTACTTCCTCGAGCAGGCGACCCGTCCGGAGACGATCGGGTACGCGCTGCTGGACTCGCCGATCGCGCTGGCCGCGTGGATGCTCGACCATGACACCGACGCGTACTACAAGATCGCCGGAGCCTTCGTCGACGGCAAGCCCACGGGCAACCTCACCCGGGACAACATCCTCGACAACATCACCCTCTACTGGCTGACCGGCACCGGTGCCTCGGCCGCTCGGTCGTACTGGGAGAACGGCCGGGAGCAGGCACTCGCGGCCGGTCAGGCGCCTCCGCCGGTTGCGGTCCCGATCGCGTTCACCACCTTCCCGGGCGAGATCTTCGCGGCTCCGCGCAGCTGGGTCGAGGCGGTCTACCCGAACCTCGGGTACTTCAACGAGGCCGCGAAGGGCGGGCACTTCGCCGCCTGGGAGGAGCCCGAGCTCTTCTCACAGGAGCTGCGTGCGGCCTTCAGGTCGGTGCGCCGATGAGCGTCGTCGAGACCGCGACGGCAATCAGGCCGTTCCAGGTCGAGATCGGCGACGAGCACGTCGAGGAGCTGCGCCGCCGGATTGCGGCCACGCGGCTGCCGGGCAGGGAGCTCGTCGGCGACCGCTCGCAGGGCGTCCAGCTGGCGACGATCGAGGCGCTCGCGCGCTACTGGGCGAACGACTACGACTTCGGGCGCGTCCAGGAACGGTTGAACGCCGTCCCACAGTTCATCACCGAGATCGACGGGGTGGACGTCCACTTCATCCACGTGCGCTCGCAGCACGAGGACGCCCTCCCTCTGATCATCACGCACGGCTGGCCCGGCTCGGTCATCGAGATGCTCGACGTGATCGAGCCGCTGACGAGCCCGCCCTCGGCCGGGGATGCGTTCCACGTTGTGATCCCATCCCTGCCCGGCTACGGCTTCTCGTCGGAACCGACCGAGCTGGGCTGGTACAGCGGACGCACCGCGCAGGCGTGGGCGGTGCTGATGAACCGCCTCGGCTACGCACGTTTCGTCGCCCAGGGCGGCGACCAGGGCGCGGCCGTCACCGACGACATGGCCCACCAGGCGCCCGAGGGGCTGGCAGGCGTGCACCTCAACCTGTTGAGGAGGGCGCTGGGCAGCACCCAAGGCCTGCCGGCAGAGTCCGAGCAGGAACGCGCGGCGCTCGAGGCCGTGAACGCCTTCCGTACGAGTGGCTTCGGCTACTTCCTCGAGCAGAGCACGCGGCCGCAGACGATCGGCTACGGGCTCCTGGACTCGCCGATCGCACTGGCGGCCTGGATGCTCGACCACGACACGGACAGCTACTCCAAGATCGCGAGCGCCTTCGTCGACGGGAAGCCCACCGGCAAGCTCACCCGGGACAACGTCCTCGACAACATCACGCTCTACTGGCTGACCGGGACCGGCGCGTCGGCCGCTCGGTCGTACTGGGAGGGCGGGCGCGCCGCGGCGCTCGCCAAAGGAAAGACGCCGCCGGCGGTTTCCATACCGGTGGCGTTCACGACGTTCCCCGGCGAGATCTTCCGGGCGCCGCGCAGCTGGGTGGAAGCGGTCTACCCGAACGTCATCTACTTCAACGAGGTCGAGCGGGGCGGGCACTTCGCCGCCTGGGAGGAGCCTGAGCTTTTCGCGGCTGAGCTACGCGCCGCGTTCCGTTCTCTCCGTTGACACCAGGAGGCATCGATGGCAACTGTCGCAACCGAAATCCGCCCCTTCGCCGCCGACGTTCCGCAGGTGGAGGTGGACGATCTGCGCCGGCGTCTCGTTGCGACGCGCTGGCCCGACCGTGAGACCGTCCAGAACGACTCGCAAGGCATACCGCTGGCGCTGCTCGAGGCGCTCGTCCAGTACTGGGCCACCGACTACGACTGGCGCCGGGGCGAGGCCAGGCTGAATGCGCTGCCGCAGTTCATCACCGAGATCCACGGCGTCGACATCCACTTCATCCACGTGCGCTCGCCGCACGAGGACGCGCTGCCCATGATCGTGACGCACGGCTGGCCGGGCTCGGTCTTCGAGCTCCTCAAGATCATCGAGCCGATGACGAACCCGCCCGACGGCGAGCACGCGTTCCACCTCGTCATTCCGTCGCTGCCCGGCTACGGCTTCTCTGGGCACCCGACCGAGCCCGGCTGGGGCCCCGACCGGATCGCAGGCGCCTGGGACGAGCTGATGCGGCGCCTGGACTACGACGACTACGTCGCCCAGGGCGGCGATTGGGGCGCGGTCATCACCGAGGCCATGGGCAGGCAGGGCCCCGCGGGGCTGCGCGGCATCCACGTCAACCTGCCCGGCGCGGTCCCGCCGGACGTCGAGGCCGCGCTCGCCGGCACGGGCCCGGTGCCCGAGATGACGGACGAAGAACGCGCGACCTTCGACGCGCTCCGGCAGTACCGCGTGAGCGGCTACTCCGGCTACTTCATCGCGATGACCAACCGGCCGCAGGCGGTCGGCTACGGCCTGACCGACTCCCCGGCCGGTCTTGCGGGCTTCTTCTTCTGGCATCCCGGGTTCGCCGGCTGGACGCTCGATGACCGGCGCAAGACGAAGGACGAGGTCCTCGATGACGTCTCCCTCTACTGGCTGACGAACAGCGCGGCGTCCTCGAGCCGGCTGTACTGGGAGAACCACGGCGTCAGCCCGACGAGCTCGGCGGGGCTGCATACGACCGAGATCACGGTCCCGGTCGGCATCACCGTGTTCCCCGACGACATCTACCGGCCGCCGGAGTCGTGGGCGCGCCGTTCGTACCCGACGCTCAACTACTTCAACCAGGTCGACCGCGGCGGCCACTTCGCCGCGTGGGAGGAGCCCACCCTATTCGCGAAGGAGATGCGCAGGGCGTTCAGCCCGCTGCGCTGAGAGGAGCAAAACCATGTCCGACACGCAACCGACCATCGTCCTCGTCCACGGCGCCTTCGCCGACGCATCCAGCTGGAACGGCGTGATCCCACTGCTGGAGGCCAAGGGCCTGACGGTCACCGCCCCGCCCAACCCGCTGCGCGGTATCGCGATCGACTCCGCCTACATCAAGAGCGTGCTGGCCCAGATCGACGGCCCGGTTCTCCTGGTCGGCCACTCGTACGGCGGCGCGGTGATCACGAACGCCGCGACCGACGCGCCGAACGTCATGGGCCTGGTCTACGTCGCCGCCTTCGCCCCCGACGACGGGGAGGTGCTCGGCGCCGTCACGCCGGAGTCCAAGGACAGCGTCCTCAACACCGCACTCGCCCCGAAGCAGTACCCGATGAACGGTGGAACCAAGACCGAGTTCTCCATCGACCCGGCAAAGGTCCGTGAGGCATTCGCAGGTGACCTCCCCGACAAGGACATCGCCCTGATCGCCGCGACGCAGCGGCCCATCAGCGAGCTCGCGTTCAGCGAAGTGAACGGCCCGCCGGCCTGGAAGCGCCTGCCCTCCTGGGCCGTCGTGGCCACGGGCGACAAGGCCGCTGGCGCGGACCTGACGCGTTCGATGGCGCAGCGGGCCGGCGCGACCATCACCGAGGTCGAGGGCTCGCACGTGATCATGATCTCGCAGCCGCAACAGGTCGCGAAGGTGATCATGGAGGCCCTCGCCAGGGTCGGCGCAGGCGCGATGGCGGGCGCACGATGACCGTCTTCGGAAGCGTCAGCCAGGGCTCGGTCCCGCCGCTCACGGGCGCAACCTCATGGCTGAACTCGGAGCCCCTCACACCTGAGGGGCTCCGCGGCCGGGTGGTCGCGTTCGACTTCTGCACCTACACGTGCATCAACTGGCTCCGGACCGTCCCGTACATCCGGGCGTGGCAGGCCAAGTACGCGGACCGCGGCTTCACGGTCGTCGGGGTGCACACGCCCGAGTTCCCGTTCGAGCGCGACCTCCCGTTCATCCGCGAGGAGCTCGCGCGCCGCGGCATCGAGTACCCCGTCGCCGTGGACAGCGACTACGGCGTCTGGCACGCGTTCGACAACCACTACTGGCCGGCCCTGTACCTGGCCGACGGCGAAGGGCAGATCCGCTTCAGCCACTTCGGCGAGGGCCGCTACGACGAGATCGAGCGGGCCGTCCAGCAGCTGCTCGGCGTCGACGAGGACCTGGTCTCCGTCGAACCGCAGGGCGACGAAGTGTCCGCCGTCTGGGAGGACGTGCGCTCGCCCGAGACGTACCTGGGCTACGAGCGGGCGGAGAGCCTCGCGTCCCCCGGCGGCGGCACGCTCAATCAGACGCGCGCCTACAGGCTGCCCGAGCACCTCGGGCTCAACCAGTGGGCCCTGGCCGGGCAGTGGACGATGCGTCCCGGCCGCGTCGACCTCGACGAGGTCGGCGGGCGGATCGCGTTCCGCTTCCACGCTCGCGACGTGAACCTGATCGTCGGCTCGCTCGAACCCGAGACGCCCGTCGCCTTCCGCGTCACCGTCGACGGCAGCGAGCCGGGCCCGTCCCGTGGCGTCGAGTGCGACGAGCACGGCGCCGGCATGGTGGGAATCCCGCGCATGTACCAGCTCGTGCGCGTGGCCGACGACGTCAGGGAGCGCACCTTCGAGATCGAGTTCGAGGAAGGAGGCATCGCCGCCTACTGCTTCACCTTCGGATAGTCCGTTGCGCCGCCCTTGACGTTTGTGGAACCCTCGTCCCGACCGAAGGGAGAGGGCGACGCAGGACGGCGGTCTATCCGGGCAGGCGTACTCCGACACCGCGGCCGGCGGCGGCTGGCAGCCGCCGCTGCTCGGCCGGGGCGACGAGTCCGCGGCGATCGACAGCCTGCTGGACGGCGTCCGCAAGGGGGCGAGCGGCGCGCTGCTGATCCGCGGCGAGCCCGGCCTCGGCAAGTCGACGCTCCTCGGCTACGCGGCCCAGGCCGCGGACGGGTTCCGGCTGATCAGGGCGAGCGGGGTCGAGGGCGAGATCGAGCTGCCGTACGCCGGCCTGCAGCATGTCTGCGCGGCGCTCATGGACGGGATCGACTCGCTCCCCGAGCCGCAGCGCGAGGCGATCTCGGTCGCCTTCGGGCTGCGCGCGGGGGAGACGCCCGACCGCTTCCTCGTCGGCCTCGCCGCGCTGAGCCTGCTCTCGGCGGCGGCGGAGGACCAGCCGCTGCTCGTGCTCGTCGACGACACGCAGTGGCTGGGCTCCGCGTCGCGCCAGGCGCTTGCGTTCGTGGCGCGGCGGCTGGGCGCCGACTCGGTCGCGCTTCTGCTCGCCGCCCGCGAGCGCACCGAGGACCTCGACGGCGTGCCGGAGCTACTGCTGTCGGGCCTGCCCGACGCCGACGCGCGCAAGCTGCTCGACGCCGTGCTTGTCGGCCGCTTCGACGAGCCTGTGCGCGAGCGGTTCCTGGCCGAGACCCGCGGGAATCCTCTCGCCTTGCTCGAGCTGCCGTGGACGCTCACGCCCGCGGAGGAGGCCAGCGGCCTCGCGCTGCATAGCGGGGTGCCGCTCTCGGGCCGGATCGAGGAGAGCTTCCGCCGCCGCGTCGAGCCCCTGCCCGAGAGGACGCGGCAGCTCATGCTCGTCGCCGCCGCCGACCCGGTCGGCGACACGATGCTCCTCTACCGGGCCGCCGACCGGCTCGGCATCCCGCGCGACGCGGCGGATGCCGCCGAGGAGGCCGGCCTACTCGAGCTGCGCGAGCGGCTGACCTTCCGCCATCCGCTCGTCCGCTCGGCGGTCTACCGCTCGGCCTCGCCGCAGGAGCGGCGGCGGGCGCATGCCGCGCTGGCCGACGTCACCGATCCGGCGCTCGACCCCGACCGCAAGGCGTGGCACCGCGCGCAGGCGACGGCCGCGCCCGACGAGGACGTCGCGGGCGAGCTCGAGCGCACGGCCGAGCGGGCGCAGGGCCGCGGCGGCCTCGCGTCCGCCGCCGCGTTCCTCGAGCAGGCGGCCTCG
>DASTZE010000128.1:0-13129 GCA_035764425.1 Gaiellaceae bacterium | reverse complement strand
CCCATGCCTCCTGTGTGAACCGCTGCACAACGTCGGGGAGCGTCGGCTTGAGTTGGATCATGATGTCCTCGCCGGGAAGCTCCACGAACCGTGCGCCCGCAATGCGTTGAGCGGCGAACCGCGCCTGATCGAGGACCTGGTGCGTCGCCATCACAAGCGTTGGCACGCGGATCGCCGGCAGCACGTCTCGGACGTCGGTGTCGGCGAACATCCGAACCAGCGCGGCCGCAGCGCTCGGGCTCGCGCCCAGCCTGAAGTAGCGCGCGACCCATTGCACGAACGCCGGATCATCGACCCGCGACGGCGCGTTAGCCCGCACCGACTCCTCGACATAGGCGTCGGTGCCCCATCGGCTGCGGATGTCCTCGAGCGATCCGCGGATTTCCTCCTCCGTCTCGGCCCAGGGGAAATCCGGCGCCCACGTGCCCCGAACGGTCGGGTTGTAGAGCGCGAGTGCTCCGACGCGCTCGGGATACGTCGCGGCGTAGACACACGCCATTGCCGCGGCGTCAAAGGTCGCCAGCAGCGCAGCTCGCTTCGAGCCGACCGCATCCGTGACCGCCCGCAGGTCGTCCATGCGTGCCTCGAGCGGCGGCAGGTGCGCGACCCGGTCCGAGAGCCCGGTTCCGCGCCGGTCGAAGGTGATGAGTCGTGCGAATGAGGACAATCGCTCGTAGAGGGCGACCACGAGTGGCTGCTCCCACATCACCTCGAGGTTGGCGACGAACGCGTACACGAAGACGAGGTCGATCGGGCCGTCTCCGATCACCTGGTAGGCGATCGAGACGTCGCCGCTCTGGGCGTAACGGATCGGCGGCGCGGTGAGGCTCACGTCCCCTCCACGGCGTACAGCCGCCACTCGCCCGGCACGCCGTTTAGCTCCGCCACGCCGCGATCGACGAACTGGATCCCCGAGCCGGCGACGAGGTCCTTCACGGTCGAGGAGACGAGCACCTCGCCCGGCGCCGCCCGCGACGCGACGCGCGCGCCGATCGAGACGGCGATGCCGGCGACCTTCTCGTCGAGCAGCTCGCACTCGCCCGTGTGCAGGCCGGCGCGCACCTCGAGACCGAGCTCGGACACCGCCTCGCCGACCGCCCGCGCGCAGCGGATCGCGCGCGCCGGCCCGTCGAAGGTGGCGAAGAAGCCGTCGCCGGCCGTGTCGACCTCACGGCCGCGGAAGCGCGCGAGCTGTCCGCGCACAGCGGCGTGGTGGCGCTCGAGCAGCTCACGCCAGGCACGGTCGCCCAGCTCCGCCGCCGTCGCCGTCGAGCCGACGATGTCCGTGAAGAGGACTGTGGCGAGCACCGTCTCGGGCTCGGCTTGAAGATCGGGCAGCGACTCGATGAACGCGCCAATCGCATGCGCAAGGTTGTCTGCGCCGGCGCCCGCGGGGATGTGATCGTCACCGGGCAGCTCCACGTAGCGCGCGCCCGGGACGTGCTCGGCAAGGTAGCGGCCTTCACCGACCTTCACGAT
Organism: Gaiellaceae bacterium; assembly: GCA_035764425.1. Lineage (GTDB taxonomy): Bacteria > Actinomycetota > Thermoleophilia > Gaiellales > Gaiellaceae > JACVRM01. The sequence goes on along the minus strand of DASTZE010000128.1, from coordinate 11,650 downwards.
GCGGTCGCCGGCACGCTGGATCACCACCGTCGGAACGCGGATCGCCGGCAGGACGGCCCGCACGTCGATCTCCATGTTCATGCGGACGAGGTCGAGCCGCGCACCGGGGCTGATGCTCATCCGCCTGAACTGCGCGAACCACCGCACAAAGTCGTCGTCGCCGGCCATGCTCGGCATGGCTACCTCCAACATCTGGCGGATGACCTGCTCATCGTCCGGCCGGGGCGAGCGCTCCTCGTCGGCGATGTAGCGGCGGTACTCGTCCAGCGTTTCCTGCCACGGGTAGTCGGGCGCCCACGTCGTGCGCGCGTGCGCCCCGTACAGCACGAGGCCGAGCGTGCGGTCGGGATGGGTGGCGGCGAAGACGACTGCCATCGGCCCGCCTTCGGACACGCCCATGAGGACGGAGCGTTCGGAACCTGCCGCATCCATCACGGCGCGGATGTCATCGGCCCGCTCCTCGAGCGTCGCGATGTGCTTGACGCGATCCGAGAGCCCAGTGCCCCGCTTGTCGTAGAAGACCACGCGCGCGAACGCCGCCAGGCTTTCGTAGTAGCCGCGAAAGAGCGGGTGCTCCCACATCAGCTCGACGTTCGAGATCGCTCCGGGCGTCACGACGAGGTCGACGGGGCCGTCGCCCACGACCCGGTAGGCGATCGAGACGTCGCCGCTTTGCGCGTAGCTGACGTCGGACGCATCCATGGCGCCTAGTCTCGGGCGCGAGACCCTGTGCGGCAAGGGGCCGACGGTACCCTCAGATCGTGGCCGCTCCATACCGGCAGACCTTCGTGCGCTTGCTCACGTTCCTGCGACCGTACAAGTGGTCGCTGTGGGTGTCGGTCGTGCTCGCGGTCGGGTCGCAGGCCTGCGCCGTGCTCATGGCCTGGCTGACGGGGACGACGCTCGAGCAGGTGCTGACCTCGAAGTCCGAGCACGACCTCTGGGTGCTGATCGGCGCGGTGTTCGTGGTCGGCGTGATCCGCGCGGTGCTCATGTTCGGGCGGCGGATGATCTCCGGGAACCAGGCGCTCGGCGTCGAGTTCGACATGCGCAACGCGCTCTACGCCAAGCTCGTGCGGCTGTCGTTCGGCTTCTACGACCGTTACCAGACCGGCCAGCTGATGAGCCGCGCCACGGTCGACCTGCAGACCGTGCGCTTCTTCCTCGGCTACGGGCTGATCTTCTTCTTCCAGCACATCCTGACCGTGGTCGGCGCGACCGCCGTGATGTTCTTCGTCGACTGGCGCCTGGCGCTGTGCGCGACCGCCGTGACGCCGTTCATCATCGTGCTCGCGTACCGCTACTCGCACGTGTCGCACCCGATCCTGCGCGACGTGCAGCAGCGCATGGGCGAGGTGGCCACCGTCGCCGAGGAGAACATCGTCGGCGTCCACGTCGTCAAGTCCTTCGCGCAGGAGCGCGCCGAGTCACAGAAGTTCGAGCAACGCTCCGAGGCCGTCTTTCGGCAGAGCGTGAACGCGAACCGCCAGCGCGCGGTCTACGTGCCGGTGCTGTCCTTCCTGCCGCTTCTCGCCCAGGCGGTCGTGCTGCTCGTCGGCGGCCACATGGTCGCGAGCGGCGAGCTCACCTACGGCGACTTCTTCTTCTTCAACGTCCTGACGCTCATGCTCGTCATGCCGCTGCGGATGCTCGGCATGTGGATCGGCCAGGCGCAGCGCTCGACCGCCTCGGGCGAGCGGATCTTCGAGATCATGGACGAGCCCGAGGTCATCCACGACCGCCCCGGCGCCGTCGCGCTGCCGCCCGGCGAGGGTCGCGTCCGCTTCGAGCACGTCGACTTCTCCTACGCAGAGGGGCGCGCGGTGCTCGAGGGCATCGACCTCGAGATCGCGCCCGGCGACACGGTCGCGCTGATCGGCCACACCGGCTCCGGCAAGACGACCGTGGCCTCGCTCGTGCCGCGCTTCTACGACGTCGACTCCGGGCGCGTGACCGTCGACGGCGCGGATGTTCGCGACGTCACGCTCGCGTCGCTCCGCCGTTCGATCGGCGTGGTCGCGCAGGACCCGTTCCTCTTCTCCGCGACCGTGCGCGAGAACATCGCCTTCGGCGTGCCCGAGGCGACCTACGAGGCGGTCGAGCGCGCCGCCCGGCTCGCGCAGGCGCACGACTTCATCGCCGCGCTGCCGGACGGCTACGAGACCGTGATCGGCGAGCGCGGCATCACGCTCTCGGGTGGCCAGCGGCAGCGGCTCGCGATCGCCCGCGCGCTCGTGCTCGACCCGCGGATCCTGATCCTCGACGACGCGACCGCCTCGGTCGACGCGACCACCGAGGCTCACATCCGCACGGCGCTGCGCGAGGTCATGCGGGGCCGGACGACGATCATCATCGCCCACCGGCTCTCGACGATCGCGCTCGCCGACGAGCTGGTCGTGCTCTCCGAAGGCCGCATCGCCGCGCGCGGGACGCACGACGAGCTGATCGAGTCAAGCCCGGTGTACCGCGACATCTACGAGCACGGCCTGCTCGAGCGCGAGCTCGCCGAGCGGGTCGAGGCGCGCGGCGACGAGGTGGCGGCATGAGGGTCTGGCAACCCGGGAGCCACCTGACGATGCAGCGCGGCGCCGAGGTGCGCGACTGGTCGTGGCGGCGGACGACTCGCCGGGTGACGACGCTCGCGCGGCTGACCCGCCCGTACAAGCTGCGTACGACGCTCGCGCTCGTGTCACTGCTGCTGGCTGCGCTGACCGCGCTGATCCCGCCCTTCCTCGCCCGCGACGCGGTCAACGCCATCCAGGACGACGACCTCACGAAGCTGAGCTGGGTGGTCGCCGGATTCGTGTTCGCCGGCGTGCTCACGCTCCTGACGAGCTCGGCGCAGACCTATCTGACCGGCTGGACGGGCGAGCGGATCCTGGCCGACCTGCGCAACCGGCTCTTCCGCCACCTGCAGCGGCTGTCGCTCGGCTTCTACGAGCGCAACCGGGCCGGCGTGATCATCAGCCGGATCACGAACGACGTCGAGGCGCTCGACCAGCTCGTCACCGACGGCGTCACGACGCTCGTCCAGAACTCGCTGATCCTCGTCGGCTCAGCGGTGCTGCTCTTCTACCTCGACTGGCGGCTCGCGCTGGCGACGCTCGTGGTCGTCCCGTTCATGGCGGTCGCCACGGCGCTGTTCCGCTCGCGCTCGTCGCGCGCCTACTCGAGCGTGCGCGAGCGGCTCGGGCTGGTGACCGCGACGCTCGCCGAGGACATCAACGGCATGCGCGTCGTCCAGGCGTTCACACGCGAGACGCCGAACCAGCGGCGCTTCCAGGAGGTCAACGAGCACTATCGCGCCGCGAACCACACGACCGTCGTCCTGAACGGCCTCTACTTCCCCTTCGTCGACTTCCTCTCCGCGATCGCGACGATGATCGTGCTCGGCTACGGCGGCTACCTGGTCTTCGAGGGCCAGACGAGCGTCGCGACGCTGTTCGCCTTCATCCTCTACCTGTCGAACTTCTTCGACCCGGTGCAGCAGCTGTCGCAGCTCTACAACACGTTCCTGGCGGCCGTGGCCGCGCTGGACAAGATCATGGACGTGATGGACGAGGAGCCCGAGGTGCTCGACCGCCCGGGCGCCGGCGAACTGCCGCGGATCGCCGGCAACGTCCGCTTCGACGACGTCCGCTTCGCCTACGGGCGCGGCGCCGAGGTGCTGCACGGCATCGACCTCGACGTGCCCGCGGGCACGACCGTCGCGCTGGTCGGCCACACCGGCGCCGGCAAGTCGACGATCGCGAAGCTGCTCGCCCGCTTCTACGACCCCGTCGGGGGCCGGATCACGATCGACGGGGTCGACCTGCGCGACGTGACCCAGGCGTCGCTACGCCGCCAGCTCGGCGTGGTGCCGCAGGAGGGCTTCCTGTTCGCGGGCACCGTGCACGAGAACATCGCCTTCGGCCAGCCCGGGGCGAGACGCGAGGACGTGGTCGAGGCAGCGAAGACGGTCGGTGCCCACGACTTCATCGAGCGGCTCGAGGACGGCTACGACACCGACCTCCAAGAGCGCGGCACGCGCCTGTCACTCGGCCAGCGCCAGCTGGTCGCATTCGCGCGCGCGCTGCTCGCCGACCCGCGCATCCTGATCCTCGACGAGGCGACGTCGTCGGTGGACATCGGCACCGAGCGGCGGATCGAGTCGGCGCTCGAGATCCTCCTGGCGGAGCGCACCGCGTTCATCATCGCCCACCGGCTCTCGACCATCCGCAACGCCGACCTGATCGTCGTGCTCGAGCACGGGCAGGTCGTTGAGCAGGGCACGCATGCCGAGCTGATGACGCAACGCGGGCTGTACACCGCCCTGTACGGCGACTGGGCCGACGCCGCCTAGTAGTGTCCCCGCCGCATGGCGGGAGACGTATTCGGCGGTGCGTGGGAGCTCTACAAGCGCTTCTGGCAGCACTTTCTTCCGATCGCGCTGGTCATCTTCGGCGTGCTGTCGATCGTGTCGGTCGTGCTCGGCCTCATCGCCGGCGGGCTCGGGCTCTTCGTCGCATTCATCGCCTCGCTCGTCGGCCTCTTCTGGCTACAGGGCGCGCTGACGCTCGCCGTTCAGGACGTTCGCGACGGCCGCGCCGACCTGTCCATCGGCGAGACGATCGGCCGCGTCGGCCCCCACGTGGGCACACTGCTCGCCGCGGGCATCCTGGCCGGGATCGGGATCATCATCGGCCTGATTCTCTTGATCGCCCCGGGCCTGCTGCTCGCCACGTGGTGGTCACTGATCATCCCGGTGATCGTGCTCGAGCAGAAAGGCGTGTTCGACTCGTTCGGCCGCAGCCGTGAGCTCGTGAGCGGCCACGGCTGGCAGGTGCTGGGCGTCATCGTGCTCGGCTTCCTGATCAACATCGGGGCGACCATCGTGATCGCGCTCGCGCTGATCTGGATTCCGGGCGCGGGCGGCGAGTTCGTCCGCAGCCTCGTGACCAACACGCTGATCACGCCGTTCATCGCGGCGGCCTGGACGCTCATGTACTTCAGGCTGCACGACGAGCAGACCGAGCCGGTGCCGGAGCCCGCGCCGGCGCTCTAGCGGCCGTGGCGCTCGACCGCGAGACCGAGGAGCGGATCGACCAGCCCCTGTCGCCCGAGGCGGAGCGCGAGACGCGCCTGCCGCCGGCGACCGCGGTGGAGCAGATGCGCATCAACGTGCCGGTGCGCGGCAATCGCAAGCTGCGCACGGTCATCTCGCGCGCGAACGAGGACAAGCAGCTCAAGGCGTGGTGGCACGTCGCCAACGTGAACGCGGCGGTGCGCATGGAGATCAACGACCACTCCTGGGTGCACATCCAGATCGTCGCCAACATCGCCCTGAAGCTGCTGCGCCAGCTCACCAAGCACGGCATCGAGCCGGCGGTCGTGCGCGACTACGGGTTCGAGAACGACGACGCCGAGGTCGTTGTCACGCTAGGCGCCCTCCTGCACTGCATCGGCATGGCCGTGCACCGCGACGGGCACGAGGAGTTCAGCCTCTTCCTCGCCGAGCCGAAGGCGCGCGACCTCCTGGCGGGCATCTACGAGGAGCCGGAGCTGACGGTGCTCGTCTCCGAGGTCCTCGACGCGATCATCAGCCACCGCGAGTCGGGGCACCCGCTCACGATCGAGGGCGGGATCGTGCGCGTGGCCGACGCGCTCGACATGGCCAAGGGCCGCTCGCGCATCCCGTTCGAGCGCGGCCGCGTCTCGATGCACTCCCTGTCCGCCGCGGCCATCGAGGACGTGGAGATTCGCGACGGCGAGGACCGGCCGATCCTCGTCGAGATCCACATGAACAACTCGTCCGGCATCTACCAGGTGGACGGGCTGCTGAAGGCCAAGCTGCGCGGATCCGGCCTGGAGCCCTACGTCGAGGTGGTCGCGCGGATCGACACCGAGGCCGAGAAGCGCCTCGTCCCGGTGTATCGGCTCGAGACGTAGCGCTCAAGCGCGGTCGGCCGCGCGCCGATCCCCTACGCGGTGGTCCTCGAGTTGCCCGACGCCAGCTTCGAGCTGCATGCGCAGCGCGTGCTCGCGTTTCTGCACGCGCGGCTGCCGCTCGCGGTCTGGATGGTGACGCGCGCGGCCGGCAAGGATCAGATCGTGCTCCAGGCCGAGGGCGACGCATTCGGCATGGCGCCGGGCGACCGCTTCCGCTGGTCGGACACCTTCTGCGCGCGGATGGTCTCGCGTGAGGCGCCGCGCGTCGCCACGCGGGTGCGCGACTGGCCGGCATACGCCGAGACGTCGTTCGCACGCGAGCTCGGCGTCAAGTCGTACGTGGGTGTCCCGATCCCCGACGAGGACGGGCAGCTGTTCGGGACGCTGTGCGCGGTCGATCCGGAGCCGCAGCCGGCCGAGATCTCCGCCGAGCTTCCGATGGTCGAGATCCTGGCCCAGCTGCTGGGCCAGGTCATGGCGTCGGAGCGCGCGCTCGACACCGAGCGGCGGCGCAGCGAGCGTGCCGAGCGCAGCTCGCGCACGGATGCGCTGACCGGTATCGCCAACCGACGGCTCTGGGACGAAGTCCTCGCTGCCGAGGAGGCGCGCTGCGCCCGCTACGGCGACCCGGCCGGTGTGCTCGTGCTCGACCTCGACGGCCTGAAGCGTTGCAACGACGAGCACGGCCGGGCGGCCGGCGACGAGCTGATCCGCCACACCGGGCACGTGCTCGTGGGCGCCGTCCGTATGCACGACTTCGTGGCGCGGCTCGGCGGCGACGAGTTCGGCGTGCTCGCGATCCGGACGGATGGCGACGGCCTCGAGAGACTGCGCCGCCGGCTCGTCCGCACGCTCGAGGCGGAAGGCATCAACGCGTCGGTCGGCGCCGCCGCGCGCAGCACCGAGATCCCGCTCGCGGAGGCCGTTGCCGCGGCGGACATGGAGATGCACGAGGCGAAACGGGCCCGGCTACAATCCGGCCCGGCCTTGCGGGGTCGTCTAACGGCAGGACACCCGGCTCTGGACCGGGCAGTCTAGGTTCGAATCCTAGCCCCGCAGCTTCCAAAAACCGCCGCTCAGCGGGGGTTTTTTACCCGGCTGCTAGCTGTCGTCGTCCTGGCCGCCCTTGAGCTCGTCCGGGATCGGCTCGTCGTTGAGCTCTTCGGCGTTGCGCCAGGCCTGGCGCTCGGTCTCCTCGTCGACCTCTCCGCCGCGGTGGCCCTCGAGGGCGTTCTCTTCCTCGTACTGGCTCACGAGCGCCTTCTACCCGTTCAGACCGCTTCCAACTCCGACGGCCGCAGCGCGCCGACGCGGCTCGCGATCATCGCCTCGGCGCGGTCGGCGCTCTCCGCGTGGCCCGTCACGGCGGTGAGGAAGTCGTCGCGCTCCAGCGCGTACAGTGCGACCTGAGTCGCCGCGACGACGGTCGCCGTGCGCGGCACGTCGCGCAGCAGTGCGATCTCGCCGAACCCCTCCCCAGGCCCGAGCGTGCGCGTGTGCTGGCCGTCGACCGCGACGTCGACCTGCCCCTCGGAGACGAGGTAGTAGCGGTCGCCCCGGTCGCCCTGCCGGAACACGACGTCGCCGGCAGCCGCCTGCACAGCCGTCAGGCGGCCGGCGAGCAGCTCGAGCATCGGCTGCGGAAGCAGCGCGAAGATGGGGTTCCCGCGCAGAAGCGCCAGCTCCGCTGCTGGCACGACGGCGCCGCGGTCGAGCCGTGCAAGCGGGCGGTACAGCAGCAGCGTCAGCGCCGGCAGCGCGACCCCCGTGATGACAAGCGCCCACCGAATGCCGGTCACGTCGATGAGGATCGGGGCCAGGATCGACCCGATCGCGAGACAGCCGGTGGTGATCGAGTTGACCGCACCGAACACGCGGGCGAGGACGTCGTCGGGGACAGCGCGCTGGAGGAGCGTCAGGTCGGTCACGTCGACGACGGTGTTGCCGATGCCGACGAAGACGAGCAGCACGAACGCGAAACCCGCGTTCGGCCAGACCCCGATCAGCGCGATCGGAATCCCCCAGAGCATCATCCCGAGCGCGAACTGCTTGGAGATCCGGCCATACCCGACGAGCAGCGCGGTGATGAGTGCGCCTGCAAGCCCACCGATGCCGACGGCCGAGTTCAACGCGCCTAGCCCCCGCGAGCCGATGTCCAGAAGCTCCAGGGCGGTGACGACGACGAGCACGTTGAAGGCGCCGGCCACCAGCGTCTGCGCAGCCATCAGGCCCTCGAGCACGCGCAGCGACGGGTCGCTGACGACCGTTCCAAACCCCGCGAATGCCGTCCGCAGCTTGCCCGCGCGCATGTGGCCGCGCTCGGCGGTGGGCTGCGCGCTGATACGGACGACGAGGGATGCCGAGAGGAGCGCGGCGCCCGCAGTCGCGAGGAACACGGTGCCTGCGCTCGTCGCCGCCAGCAGCACGCCGCCGATCGCGGGGCCGACGAAGAGCCCGAGGCTCTCGATCGTGCTTGCGGTCACGTTCGCCGCCGTCAGCTCGCCTGGGGTGCGCGCGAGCGACGGAAGCAGCGCGGCCTGCGCCGGCCGGAACGCGGTCACGACGACGGCGTTGGCTGCGACGAACACGTAGACGATCCAGCTCGGCCCGTCGACGAGGATGACCACGCCGGCGATCCCGATCGAGACCGCCTGGGCGAGGTTCGTCAGGAACATGACGCGCTTCCGCGGATACCTGTCGCCGAGGATCGACAGGAACGGCGCCGCGACCGCTCCCGGGATGAGGCGGATGACGGCTACGAGGCCGACCGCCGTCGCGCCGCCCTGGTCGAACGCATACACCGCGATCGCGATGAAGTAGGCGAACCTGCCCAGCTGCGTCGCCGACCAGGCGAGCTCCAGGCGGCGGAGGTCGGGGTTCCCGAAAACGTCCCGGAACGCGGCGAGCGATTCGCCCAGGCTCGCCTTGATCCGCCCGATCACTCGCGAACAATTGCAGCGTGCGTTGCAATTTCCTAGTGGGGAGGGAAGATTTCCTCAACTACCTACGTCCTGATGGCGTATGACCCGGCAGGCGAACGAAGGAGGACCCGCAATGGAGGACCGCGAGGACATCGGCACGGAGACCGAGGACGACGTCCAGGCGCACTCGCTTCTCGACAACAAGACCGAGGGCGACGGAAAGACCGAGGGCGACGGCAAGACCGAAGGCGACGGCAAGACCGAAGGCGACGGCAAGACCGAGGGCGACGGCCGGCTCTAGCCGAGCAAGATTTCCTACGCACTCCTGACCGGGGCCGAAAGGCCCCGGTCTCGTTTGTCAGACGGTAAGGAGGCGCTCGAACCGGGCCGGATCGTCATACGGCCCGATGAGGGACAGGTAGAGCCCCCCGCCGAGGATGTCGCCGGCGACGCGCTGGATGTCCTCGGCCGTGACGGCGTTGAGCGCGTCGAGATGCTCCGCGGGCTCGCGAACGCCCCCGCCCTTGACCTCGTCCCAGAGCGCGCGCGTGAGCAGGTTCTGCGGCGTCTCCGTCGAGAAGACGAACCGGCTCTTCGCGTACGTCCGTGCCTTCTCGAGCTCGTCGCTCGGGACCGGCTCTTCCGCCGTCCGCCCCAGCGAGCCGGCGATCACCGTGATCGCCTCGTCGACCTTGTCCACGTTGACGCCGCCCTCGGCCCAGAGCGCACCGGTGTCCGAATGATTGAACATGACCATGTAGATCGAGTAGGCAAGCCCGCGGCGGATCGTCAGTTCCTCGTAGAGGCGGGACGACATGCCGCCGCCGAGCACCGTCCCGAGCAGCTGGACGGCCGAGCGGTCTGGATGCGACTCCGCGTACCCGCGCGCGCCGAGGCACAGGTGGGCCTGGTCGATCGGCTTCGATTCGAGCAGCACCCGGGAGCCGCCGTTCCCTGCCGGGGCGAAGCTCGGCGCCCGCGTCCCCTCGAGATCGCCGACAAGCTCCTCGACACGGGCGAGAAGGGTGTCGTCCACCTGTCCGGCAAGCCCGATCACCAGCCTGGACGGCTCGTACATCCGCCGTGCGAAGTCGACGATCCGGTCACGTGTCATCCCGCCGACGGTTTCCTCGGTGCCGATGCGGATGCGGCCGAGCGGGGTGTCGCCGTAGACGAGCAGCTCGAAGTTCTCGTCGACGTAGTCCTTCGGATTGTTGAACTTCGACCGCATCTCTTCGATGATCACGGACTTCTCGCGCTTCATGTCCTCCGGGTTGAAGACCGAGTTCCGGATCATGTCGGTCAGGACGTCGAGCGCCTGAGGCGCGTACTCGGACGCGCACTTGACGTAGTAGTAGGTGCCCTCCTTGCCTGTCGAGGCGTTGAACAGCCCGCCGATCGCGTCCACCTCTCCGGCGAGCGCCTTCGACGACGGCCGGCGCGGGGTGCCACAGAACACCATGTGCTCGACGAAGTGGGCGAGCCCCTGGTCCTCCGAGCGCTCGTAGCGCGACCCGGCCTCGAACATCAGGTAGCAGGCGGTCGACTGGACGCTGTCCATCGGCGCAGCGATCACGCGGACGCCGTTCGGGAGCGTCGTGCGCTCGAAGACGGTCACCGCAGGATCTTGTCGATCGCCTTGATCAGCTGCACGCCTGCCGCCCGGCGGTCGTCCTCGAGCTTGTCGACCGTCTCTGCGAGCCGCGCCACGGCCGAGACGTCGTCGCCCTCCTCGCCCTCCATCAGGGCGCGGACGCGGCGCGCGCGCTGGAGCAGCTGGAGCGCGATCGCCGCCTGGTTGCCGAAGAGGCCGAGCAGGTCCATCTCGGCGAGCGTGAACTTCGAGTTCTGCGGCCGGTCGAGGACGTAGAGCACGCCGAGCGCGCGCTCCTCGTGCAGGAGCGGGACGCACATCATCCCCTCGGGCACGTAGCCCGTCCGCTCCGCCGTGGCGCGGGAGAAGCGCGGGTCCTGGCGCAGGTCCTCGATCACGAGCGGCTGGCGGGTGACGAGTACCCAGCCACCGATGCCGGTGCTCGAGGGGAAGCGCTGGCCGATGAGCGTTTCGCTGCCCTCGCCGGCGACTGCCTCGAAGACGAGCTCGTCGGCCTCCTCGTCGAGGAGCATCAGCGACGAGGCCTTGGCGCCGAAGATCGACCGCGCCACCTCGACGATCGACTGCAGCAGGGCGCGGTAGTCGGCCTCGGAGCCGAGGACGCCGGCGCTGACGGCGTCCCGGAGGTCGCCGTCGCCGTTCACGCGTCGCCCGCCACGTTCGAGGCGGTCAGGTAGAGCACGTTCTTCAGCTGGAAGGGCGTCAACTCGCGGTGCTTACTCAACACGAGCGCGCAGATTCCCGCCAGGTGCGGTGTCGCGAAGCTGTTGCCGGTCGCGCGGATCTGCCCGCCGCCGCGCCACGCGACGTCGAGGTTGACGCCGCGCGCGAAGAACTCCACGGGTGGGTCGGGGTTGTAGAAGAAGGCGCGCGAGTCGTCCTCCTCGTGGCTGCCGACCGAGATCACCGAGGAGAACCGCCACGGGTAGCTCTCGACGGGCATGTTGTGCGCCGAGGCGACCAGGACGGTGCGCCGGAAGTAGGCGCTGTCGGCGAGCTCGTGCAGGACGCCCGCGAACTGGCTCTTCGTTGTCGAGAGGCTCATGTTGATGACGTCGTACTCCTGGTCGATCGCCCAGCGCAGGCCGGCGAGCAGCACCGGGCCGCTGCCGGTCGCGCCGGAGCCGAGCACGCGGACGCTGTACAGCTCCGCCTTCGGCGCGAGCATGTGGATGATCCCGGCGCA
>DASTZE010000127.1:0-6454 GCA_035764425.1 Gaiellaceae bacterium | reverse complement strand
GCCGTGGTACTCGTACGAGGCCGTGACGACGCCGAGGACATCTCGGCGCGCGCGCGACGAAAGCCCCGCGCCGCGCGCCTCGGCGAGCGGCCGGCGCAGGAGCGCGTCGATGCCCCGCAGACCGTCGGCGGACAGCCGCCGCTCGCCGGTCCGTGCGCATCCGCGGCAAACGACACCGCCGGCCGCAGGCGAATAGGCGATCAAGTCCGCATCGGCGCCGCACTCGGCGCAGTCGCCGAGGTGGGGGAGATACCCCGACAGCCAGAGCAGCTTGAGCTGGAACGAGAGGCCGAGCGGGTCGAGCACATGGTTCGTCTCGGCGGGCGCCTCGTCCAGGACGTCCAGAAACCTCGTCAGTGCTTCGAACGCCCGCTCGCTCCGTTCCTGCTCGCTGAACAGCCGGAGCATCGCCTCGAGGCCGACGAGGCCGACCGAGAGGCGGTAGGGGTCCTCGCGGGCCGCGTGGTGCGAGCGCACGAGATCGACACCGGTGACCGTCTGCAGCTCGCCCGCACCCTCGTGCAGTACGAGCTCGACATGCGAGAGCGGCTCGAGCCGGGCTCCGAAGCGCGACTTCGTCTTTCGTGCGCCCTTGGCGACCGCGCCGACCCGCCCGCGTTCGAGCGTGTAGAGGTGCAGGACGCGATCGGCCTCGCCGAAGCGGATCGAGCGCAGCACGACCGCCTCCGTCTTGTAGCTCCTCCGCGCCATCCCTCCAGTCTAGGAACGCACCGGACGGGAACAATTCGATCATGGCTCGGATTCGGATGTACACGACCCGCTGGTGCGGGTACTGCGTACGCGCCAAGACCCTCCTCGACGATCGCGGGCTCGCCTACGAGGAGATCTCGCTCGACGACGACCCGCACTTCCGGCGCAACCTGCACGACCTCACGGGCGGCTGGACCGTTCCGCAGATTCTCATCGACGACCGCCCGATCGGCGGCTTCGCCGAGCTCTGGCGGCTCGAGAAGCTCGGGCTGCTCGACGACCTCGCCGCGTGACCGCCCGGCTAGATTGGGCGCCGGTGGCGCTCAACTACCAGGACATGATTCGCGCGCTCGAGGGCTACTGGGCCGACTACGGCTGCGTCCTCATGCAGCCGTACCACACTGAGCTCGGCGCGGGCACCGCCAATCCGTCGACGTTCCTGCGCTGCCTCGGCCCGCAACCGTGGAAGGCGGCGTATGTCGAGCCGGTCATCCGCCCGACCGACGGGCGCTACGGCGAGAACCCGTTCCGCTTCCAGCACTATTTCCAGTACCAGGTGATCCTGAAGCCGGCCCCGGCCGACGTGCTCGACCTCTACTGGGGCTCGCTGCGCGCGATCGGCATCGACCTGGAGAAGCACGACCCGCGGCTCGTTGAGGACGACTGGGAGCAGGCGACGATGGGCGCTTGGGGGCTGGGCTGGGAGGTCTGGCTCGACGGGCTCGAGGTCACGCAGTTCACCTACTTCCAGCAGCTCGGCGGGCTCGAGCTCGACCTGATCCCGGCCGAGATCACCTATGGCCTCGAGCGCCTCGCGTTGTTCCTCCAGGGCGTCGACTCCGCGCTCGACCTCGAGTGGGCGCCGGGCGTCACCTGGGGCGACGTCTACCGCGAGAGCGAGCGCGAGTGGTCGACCTACAACTTCGAGGAGGCGCCGGTCGACGTGCTCCTGCGCCGCTTCGACGAGTACGAGGCCCAGGCCAATCACCTCGTCGAGCGCGACCTGCCGCTTCCGGCCTACGACCAGGTGCTCAAGAGCTCGCACACGCTCAACCTGCTCGACGCGCGCGGCGCCGTCTCACCGACCGAGCGCCAGGCGTACATCCTTCGCGTGCGGACGATCGCACGGCGCGTGGCGCAGTCGTACCTCGCGGTGGTCGTCGGCGTGGGCGAGGAGCGCGAGGCTGCCTAGGCTCATCTTCGAGATCGGATGCGAGGAGCTGCCGGCGCTCGCGTGCCGCGAGGCCGAGGCGCAGCTTCCCGAGCTCTGCCGGCGGCTGCTCGGCACCGAGCCCGACCGCGTCTACATCGGCCCGCGGCGGCTCGTGATCGCCGTCGACGACCTGCCGGAGCGCGGGGAGGACCAGGTCAAGCGCGGCCCGGCCGAGCGCATGGCGTTCGACGACGACGGCAAGCCGACCAAGGCGGCCGAGGGCTTCGCGCGCGGCGCGGGCGTCGCCGTCGACGAGCTCGAGCGACGTGACGGGCACATCTGGGCCCACGTCGCCGGGGAGTCGGTTGTCGACACACTCCCCGAGCGGCTGCCGCAGATCGTGCGCGGCCTCGCCTTCACGAAATCGATGAAGTGGGAGGCGGACGGGCTGCGGTTCGCCCGCCCCATCCGCTGGCTCGTGGCGAAGGTGGGCAAGGAGACGGTCGAGGCCTCGGTCGACGGCCTCGCAGTCGGCACGGACTCGTTCGGTCACCGCTGGATCCACCCGGGAGCCGTCCCGATCAAGGACGCCGCGAGGTACGAAGATGTGCTGCGCAAGGCCGGCGTCGAGCCGGACGAGACCGTCCGGCGCGAGGAGATCGTCGCGGCGCTCGACCAGATCGGCGGCTGGGAGGACCCCGGGGGCAAGCTCGACGAGGTCGTCTTCCTCGTCGAGCGGCCGCACGTCCTCGAGGGCGCGTTCGCCGAGCGCTTCCTCGAGCTGCCCGAGCGCGTGATCGTCACGGCGATGCAGTCGCACCAGCGCTACTTCCCGCTCGGCGGGCGCCGCGTCGCGATCGTCGCCAATGCCGGCGACCCGGAGATCGTGCGCGGCGGCCACATCCATGTGCTCGAGAGCCGGCTCGCCGACGCCACGTTCACGTTCGAGCGCGACGCCGCCGTCGGCATCGAGGGCCTGGTCGGGCGTCTCGGCTCGATCGTCTTCGTCCGCGGCGGCGGCTCGTTCGCCGACAAGTCCGCCCGACTGCGCGAGCTCGTCGACGCGCTGGGCGGCGGCGACGCATCGCGCGAGGCGGCGCGGCTCGCCAAGGCCGACCAGGCGGCCGAGCTCGTGCGCGAGTTCCCGGAGCTCGAGGGCTACATCGGCGGCGAATATGCGCGGCTGGCCGGCTTCCCCGAGGCGGTGTGCGCAGCGATCGAGGAGCAGTACCTGCCCGACGCCTCAGGCGGCCCGCTGCCGTCGACCGAGCCGGGCAAGACGCTCGCGGCCGCGGACAAGGTCGACACGCTGACGGTGGCGTTCGCGCTCGGCCAGAAGCCGAGCGGCTCGCGCGATCCCTACGCGCTGCGGCGCGCGGCGATCGGGCTCTGCCGGCTGGCGCTCGAGGGCGAGCTTCGGCTCGAGATCGCCGAACTGGTGGCGGTCAGCCACAAGCTCCTCCTCGCCCAGGCCGCCGAGGTCGGCGCCGACTTCGACCCGGCCGAGGTCGCCGACTTCGTCGCCGAGCGGCTCGAGAAACTGCTCGACGTACCGGTCGAGTACGTCCGCGCGGCGCGCGGCTCGACGCTGACCGAGCTCGGCGGCGTCGCCAGGCTGGCGCTCGCGCTCGCCGCGCTCGACTCGGGGAAGCTCGTGGCGCTCCACACGGCCTACGCGCGCTCCGACCGGCTCGCGAAGGACGCCGAGGGCGCCGTCGACCCCACCTTTCTCCAGGAGCCCGCCGAGCAGGCGGTCTGGGAGACACTCCAGCGGGTCGAAGCGGAGATCACGCCACGGGTCGAGGGCCGCGACTTCGACGGTGCATTGACGGTCGCCGCGGAGCTCGGCCCCCCGCTCGACCGTTTCTTCGACGAGGTACTCGTCATGGCCGAGGACTCGGCCGTGCGGGCGAACCGGCTGCGCCTGCTCGCCGAGGTGCGCGAGACGCTCCGCGCCGTCGGGGATCTGTCCGAGCTCCCCCTCTGACGTCCCGCCGCCGGCGGAGCCCTACGGCTTGCCGACGGTGAGGCTGTACGACCCCGAGCCCCCGAGGCGCGTCACCTTGAGCGCGTAGGAGCGTGTGCCGCAGGTGGTGGTGCGCGCGACCTTCGCCGCGCCGGCCACCGCCGCGGTCGCGACGGCCTTCGACTTCGCGAGCAGCTCCACCCTCGCCTTCAAGGAGCGCGGTGTGCGCAGCGTCACGGTGAGGTCGCCGTCGAGGGGTGTCCCGATCACGGTCGTCCTGGACGTCGCCTTCTTCGTGAAGCTGCCCTTGATCACCGACGTGGTGACGTTCCGCCAGGGCGTCGAGATGTCGGTCTGAATGTCGGCGAGCGCGGTCGCGTCGGGGTAGAAGACGTCGGCGACCACAGACCACTCGCTCTCGGGCAGGCCGAGGTGGCGCTCGTTCAGGACGCGGAACGCCTCGGCGAAGCCCTCGCCGGGGTTGAGCATGTAGTGGCTGTCCTCGGAGCCGGGGTACATCTGCGACTTCTCGGTCGCCTTGCAGATCTGCATGTACGACGCCCAGCGTTTCGTCCCGTAGTCGACGGCCTGCCACGGCCAGTTGTTCGAGTTGTTCGCGACGTGGTGGCCGTACTCGTGCGCGACGATGCTCTCCGCCGTGGTCGCCGGGTCCGGGTCGTCCCCCGGCGCAAGGATGAGCTGCGATACGGGGCTGTAGCACGCCAGCGCCAGCCTGCTGCCGCAGCCGGCCTGCACCTCGTTGAGCGGCGCGAGCTGCAGCGTCACCTTGGCGAGCTCCTGACCGTGCACGAGGCTCGCCAGGAAGTTGGCCCACTGCTGCTGGAACGCCACGTCGACCGGGTACGTGTTCGAGACGAGGACGTTGACGGTCTCGCCCGTCGACGCCGTGACCGGCCCGCCCCACGTGCCGGTGGCGGCGAGCGGATGGTTGACGGTCGGCGTCGTGCCCGGGAACCGCAGCGCCAGCCCGTCGGCGATCTGCAGCGGATTGGGCAGCGAGAGGCGGGGCTGGGCGGCGTTCGCCGCTGTGGAAAACGCGGCGGCGGCGGTCGCCACGGCCAGAACGAGGAGCGAGCGCCGCACGGCGGAAGTGTGCCTGGCGCGGGTAAGAGCCGCGTAAGAACCCACTCCCGGCAGAATTCGGCCGTGGCGCGGAAGGGAACCGTCGAGCTGCATGTTGTCTCGGATGCCACCGGCGCGACCGCGTCGCGGCTCGTGCAGGCGCTCGAGGCGCAGTTCCCCGACCAGGAGTTCAAGGAGATCCGTCACCCGCGCGCCGAGACGCCCGACGACCTGCGGCTCGCTGTCGAGCGGGCGAAGGGGCGCCCGGCAGTGCTGCTCTACACCCTCGTCGACGCCGAGCTCCGCGACGTCATGCGCCAGCTCTGCCGCAGCGCCCGCGTGCACTACTGCGACATTCTCGGCCACCCGATGGAGGCGGTCGCGCGGGTGTCGGGGAGCGCGGCGCAGATGCGCCCGGGGGCGCGGCCGGTGCTCGACGACCAGTACTTCCGCCGCATCTCGGCGATCGAGTTCGCCGTGCGCTTCGACGACGGTGTGCCCGCCGGGCTGCACGATGCCGACATCGTCCTCGTCGGCGTGTCGCGAACCTCGAAGACGCCGCTCTCCATGTACCTGGGATACCTCGGGTACAAGACCGCAAACGTGCCGATCGTGAAGGGCATCAAGCCGCCGAAGGAGCTGTTCGAGATCGACAGCGCGAAGATCGTCGGCCTCACCATCGAGGCCGAGCGCCTCGCGGAGATCCGGCAGGAGCGCGCGCGGCGGCTCGGTGGATCCAGCCACCGCAACTACACGGCGTTGATGGCGATCTACGAGGAGCTCGACGAGGCGGCCGCGATCCAGCGCAAGCTCGGCTGCCCGGTCATCGACACGACCGAGCTTTCGATCGAGGAGACCGCCTCGCGGGTGATCCGGCTCGTCGAGCAGCGGCTCCACGACCAGCAGAAGGCGAAGGCCAAGGCCCGGTGAGGCCCAAGCCGCCCGTGCCCCGCTGGCGCTGGGCCGTCTGGTACGTCTGCCTGGGCATGGCCATCGCGCTCTTCTACGTGCTGCTCACGCCGTTCTGGCTCGGGTTGCGCGCCGCGGCGTGGATGGCCGAGTTCCGGGCGCGTCAGGGATAGCCGAATCCTCACGGCAGCTCGAGCAGAAACTCGTGCTCGAGCCCGTCCTCCTCGTCCCAGTGCTCGCCGACGTGCTCGAACCCAAGCTTGGCGACCACGCCGAGCGACGCGTCGTTCACGGGCGACACCGATGCGACGAACTCGTGGATGCCGCGCTCGTCGTGCGCCCAGTCGATGAGGCCGCGCACTGCCTCCGCCGCGATCCCGCGGCGCCGGAACGCCGGGAAGATCGAGTAGCCGACCTCGACGCCCCGGGGGGAGCGCAGCGCATTCACGCCGGGCGGGCCGTGGAAGCCGATGTGGCCCACAAGCGCGCGGTCCTCGGCGAGCACGACGCCGCGCACGGACCACTCCTGTAGGTCGGCGTGCGCGCGCACCTGGCCGAGGCGCAGGCGGAGAAAGCGCTCGTCATGCCGGTCGGGCCAGTCGTCCGGCACCGAGGCGCCGAGCAGCGCTGCC
>DASTZE010000126.1:0-3642 GCA_035764425.1 Gaiellaceae bacterium | reverse complement strand
CGCCCCCTACTAGCATCCCGGCGTTGCCAATCCAGGCTTGCATGACGCCATTAACGGCAGCGTGATCCCGTTGCAGATTGGCGGGTGAGTCGATCGGCAGCGACATCGCGGGCGCGACTTGGTTGCCGTTGCGGGTGGGGTCTCCTTTCGGAGCACCCTAGCCAAGAGATCTGACACCTGATAAGTTGTTCAGTAAGCGTATTGGGATGCGCGGAAACGCCGGATGCTCGCGATCGGCCTCGCGCTTCGCGCGATGTGATCTGTCGCGCCTCGGGCGATGGCTTGCTATTCGCCTTGCATCTAACCATCCGGTTAGGTAACCAACTGGTGAGATGCAAGCCGACGCGTTGAGCCGGACGTTCGCCGCGCTCGCCGATCCGACCCGCCGCGCGATCTTGAAGCGGCTGGCGGCGGGACCCGCGAACGTGAAGGAGCTGTCGCGACCGTTCGACATGAGCGGTCCGGCGGTGTGCAAGCACCTGCGCGTCCTCGAGCGTGCGGGCCTGGTCCGGCGCCGTCGAGAAGCGCAGTCGCGCCCGTGCGAGCTCGATCCCGCGCCGCTCAAGGAGATCGCCGCGTGGACCGACGCGTACCGCGAGTTCTGGGACGCGAGCTTCGATCGGCTGGGTGCGTATCTGAAACAGCTGCAGCAACCCACCGGAGGGCGCCATGCGCGTCGCCGCAAGCGCTGATCTGATCGACGACCGCGAGTACTCTGCGCCGCCCGAGCTGGTCTTCGAGGTGTGGACCAAGGCCGAGCACTTCGCGCGCTGGTTCGCGCCCGACAACGCCGAGGTGCCGCTCTGCGAGATCGATGCGCGCCCCGGTGGCGTGATCCGATTCCAGCATCGCTGGTCGGAGGGACAGCTCGTCTCGATCCGCGGCGTGTTCGACGAGGTCGTGGCGCCGACGCGCCTGTCGTTCACGTTCACGTTCGTCGATTCGAACGATCGCCCGACGGTCAACGCGATGATGCCCGAGTGGCCCGTCGGCGCGCACATCGTGATGACGGTGGAGCTGGTTGCCACCGCGCGCGGGACTCGCATGACCGTGGCGCAGCGGGTCGCCGAACCGGAGCTCGCCGATTCGGCACCGATCGTGCGCCATCGGAAACTCGCAGCGATCGGTTGGAGCCAGACAGCGGAGCGTCTCGTCGCGTACCTCGAACGGAGGACACCATGGGCAAGCTGATCTACATCGCGAACATCTCGCTCGATGGCTACGTCGCCGACCGCGCCGGAGACTTCGGCTTCACCGTCCCGACACCGGAGGTGTTCTCGACGATCCTCGAGCTCGTGCGAGGCGCCGGCACGTACGTGTACGGCCGCAAGATGTACGAAGTCATGGCGGCGTGGGAGACGGCGCACCTGACGCCCGATGCACCGTCGTTCGTGCCCGGCCTGGGCGATCTCGAGCGCGACTTCGCGAACGTGTGGCGCGGGGCCGACAAGCTCGTGATCTCGACGACGCTAGCCACCGCGACAACGCAACGAACGCGCATCCTGCCCTCCTTCGACGCCGACGCGATCCGGCACGTGAAGCGCGACCAGACGCTCACGGTGGGCGGACCGCACCTCGCCGCGGCGATGCTGAACGCCGATCTCGTCGACGAGCTTCACGCCTTCGTCAGTCCGATCATTCTCGGAGGCGGGAATCCCTGGCTCCCGCCAGACCTCCGACGAACCCTCACGCTCGTGGGCGAGCGCCGGATCGGCGGCGTCGTGCACCTCCACTGCGCGCAGTAGCGGATCCCGGACTCCGGTTCCTAGGCGTCCGCGCTACAGCGCGCACACCGCGCAATCGGGGTCGCTACAGCGACGAGCCCATATCCGTCGAGATCGGGTTCTTCCACGCGACACACGGCCTCCAGTCGGGCGCTGGCACATGATCGCGGAGCGTCTTGCGCACGTCGGGGAGCCGATCCTCCAGGCGCGCTGGAGTTGGAACATGCGCATGATCCGCGCGAGTGCTTCGCGTGCGATGACGTATCGTGGAGCACGCGGCCGAACGCGTTCAAGGGAGGCGACTACACGGAGGTGCGTTGCAATGTCCGTCAGTCCGCGAGGCGCATCGAGGCTGTAGAGCTACTTCGAGCGACGAGCGAAGAACTGGTTATGCATCTGGCGCAGAAATGCATCATCGATGCGATGCGAAGACGCGTTCCCGAGGACCGAGTCCACGCCGCAGCCAGGGCATAGCGCGGTCTGTTTCGCATCGATCCACGACTTGATCGACAGCGGCGGGAACGTTCGAAAACAGAAGAAGCAGCCGCAGTGAGTACTGGCCTCGAGTTCCACCCGATGTTGCGACGCGTGCTTGAGGGCTTCGGCGAGTTGCGGAGCGACCGGTTTGGTCGCTACGTGCTTGGTCGTTGTGGTGGCGCTCATCGTCACGACGGACTCCAACGATCCGGAGGATGAGGGTATCACGAGCTCGTCGGTCACGCGTACGAATCCTCCTTGCACGCACGCGTGCCAGCAGATCGAGCCGTCGAGCCGCGAGCATGCTAAGCTGCTCGACACGTCCGGCAAGCGCTTCCTCGGGAGTCGTCTGAGGATCGGCCATGATCGTGGCGAGTTGAGGTGGCATGTATCGAAGCGAAATGCAGAAACTCGAGGGCGTCTGGACCGGCATCGAGCGGATCGAGAGCGAAGAAGGTAGCTACGAAGCCCAGGGACGATGGGAGTTCCATACGGTGTTCGACGGGCGGTTCCTGCTCTGCGACTACGTGCAGACCGCGCCAGATCGCCCGATGGCGGTCGGCCACGGGGTGTTTCGCAAGGATGACAGAACCGCCGCGCTCACGGTGTCGTGGTTTCGCAGCCCATGCGCGACGAGCACCCAGCAGCGCGACGGTGTCGCCGAGGGCGACAAGATGGTGTTCGTCGAGACGACCCCGAATGGGTCGACCCGCACGACCTATTCGGTGGCTCTGAACCGGCTGAGCATCGTCACCGAGCGTTCCGTCCGCGAAGGCGGGTGGAAGTCGGTGTTCGTGGGATCGTACCGCCGGCCGCGCGGTTAGCACCGCCGCGGGCCGCGCCTCACGCCGACTTGACACTATCGGCCATCGATCCGGGCCGAGTTGCTGGTAAGAACGCGCATGGCACTCGAGCAAGAACAACGCGCCGCTCTCCGCATCCTCGAAGGCATCGAGGAGGGAACCATGAGCGCGACCGATTCGCTGGGACTCGTCGAAGCAGCCGACCCGGCGCTGGTCTACCTGATCTTCACGTGGCTGCGCAAACGCTACGCCGATCATCTGAACTCCGATGCGGTGATCGGGCGGGTGGTCGCGATCAGCGGCAAGGGCTCGACGGCAAAGCTGATGAAGCAAGGCCAGGCCGACCCGGTCGTGCAGTGGTTCGAGGACAGCTATTCCTATCGCGAGCTCGACAAGAAATCGTTCATCGAGCTCGTCGTCGAGAAGCTCGAAGGCTAAATGGCCCTCGAAAGTAACCTGGGTGCGCGGAAGGAACTCAGCGACGAGCACATCGATCGCGGGGCGTATCGCGACAAGCTGCGTGCCCCGCAGCGAGATGTCGGTCGCTTGCGCGGTGGCTTCGCGGCGCGGCGCGTCGTGCGTCGTGCTTCGCCGATCGGCATGCTGGATCGCTTTGGACGGGCCGTCGACCGCGTAGG
>DASTZE010000125.1:0-7974 GCA_035764425.1 Gaiellaceae bacterium | reverse complement strand
GGTCAGCCGAGCCCTAGTTGAGCTTCAGCTTCCAGATGCCCTGCGAGTGCGTCGCCGCGTACAGCACCGGCTTGCACTTCTTCGGACCCGTGCACGTCGGCGCGCGATTCGAGGGCTGCATCTCGAGATGCATGACCTCGTACCGCGGCATGTTCGTGACGTGCCAGTCGTACCCACCGGTCTTCTTGTTCGGGTCGCCGCGGAGGACGCCGAAGTCGGAGGACGCGTAGAGCGCCCCGTCGGAGTCGTCGCGGACGACGTCGCTGAGCGGTAGGTCGCCGTCGTCAAACGGCGTCGGGAAGGCCGACGTCCCGTTCTCCACGTGGAGGTTGACGAACGTCCCGGAGCCCGGGGCGTTGCCGTTCTCGTGGACATCGAAGAGATGCCCCGGCGTGGACGGCGTGTTGGCGTTGTAGCCCGAGTACGAGATCCACGCGTGGCCCGAGTCGTTCGGGTCGACGTAGATGCCGCTCGGGTACCGGCCCGGCGAGGCACCGGAGGTGGAGCTGTCGATCCGGTGCCAGACGACGTTGTCCGGGTTCGGTGCGTCTCCGTTGTGCGTCACGAAGACGCGGCCGGCACCGGTTGCGGCCCAGATCGTGCCCGTGTCCGCACCGTCGCGGCTGATCCACGAGATCGCGCCGCCGGAGCGGTCGGCGCCGTAGGCCGTGCCGGTCAGGTTGCCGGGCTGGTTCGCGCACGTGGGAGCCCCCGGCGTCGGTGGCGTGGACCCGGCCGCCTCGCAGTACGGGCCGCCCAGCGGCCGGAAGTCGCCACAGCCAAGCTGGGTGCCACTCACGACGAACTCGGGACAGTTCGCCTTGTATCCGGCGATGTCAGGCGTCTTCGATTGCACACCGGTCGTGGTCGGCGTGCCGACGCCGAACGCCCACGACCGCCAGACGTGGCCGGCCCCGATGTAGATCGGGTGCGAGCCCGAGACCGGGTTCGGGTCGGAGATCTCCGGGAAGTAGAATCCGATCGCCTCACCGCTGCGGGTGACCGGGGCCGAGTTGATGACCCACTGCTCCGGGTCTCCGTTGTCGAAGTTCGAGTCGCTGAACCCGCTCGTGAACTGGTTGAAGCGCCAGTTCGGGTTGGCCTTGTCGTAGCCGGCGTTGCCGCCGTCGCCGTAGATGATCTGCGTGAACTGGTTGTTGTTGCAGTCCGGGCCCTTGGACGCGTAGTTCGTGTTCGTCCACGTGCCGTTGTCCTGCGTCCCGCCCGTGACCTCGCAGTTGCTGTCGGGCCGGATCGCCACGCCGACGAACTGGATGGTGCTGCTCAGGGTCCTGTCGACGTGGTCGAGGACCGTCGGCACGCGCGAGAGCAGGCGCTTGCAGGTGTCGAGCGCGGTCGACGGACTCGGCAGCGGCCCGCCGCCGTTCCGGAACTGCGAATCGCACTGCGACGAGACGTCGGCGAACTGGCCGCTCGTGCGGATCATCCCGCCGTCCGAGCCCTCGAAGATCTGGGTCGGGTTGCTCGGGTTGATCGCGATCTCGTGCTGGTCGGGATGGATCCCGTTCGGGGCGTTCTCGCACCCGTTGTCGAAGTACGGCGCGAACGCACACCAGGACGGGTGATTGACCGTCGCGTCGTACGACAGGTCGGTGAAGGTGCGCGCCGCGGCGGCACCCGTCGTCGACCCGTCGGGGTCACCGGCCGTCGTGGAGTAGAGCACCTCACGGCCGTTCGAGATGCCGTTGCCGCAGCCCACGCCGTTGGTGTTGCAGGGCTGCTCGCCGTACAGGTTCGACCCGATCAGGTACACGGTGTCGGGCATGCCTGCCGGCGTGTAGACCTCCTGGTCGTACCAGCACTGCTGCGTGCAGAACGCAGTCGAGGCCCAGTACGGGCTCGACGTCACCCTCGCCGTCAGGCACTGCCACCCGGTGTACGTCTGCGGGGCGACGGTGCTCGCCGGCGGCGCGGTGCACGGCAGCGTCTCGGACCCGACCAGCGACGCCGCCGGCTGCTCGCCGACGTCGGTGCGCCAGAAGTCCGCTGCCAGCGGCTGGCTGGTGCCGCCGGACGCCGACGTCGGCTGGGTGCCCTCGGTCAGGTAGATGCGCGTGTGACCGTTCTTCGTCGTCAGCGCGAACATCGTCCGGTCGATGCCGTTGCGCGCGCACGCCGAGAGCGGGGGCGTCGGGGCCGGCGTGCACTGCGGCGGCACGAACTGCGGCTTGAAGACCTGCGTGAATGTCGTCTGCGCAGCACCCGCGTCCCGCCGCCAGAGGCCGGCATCGAACCCGGCGACGTAAACCACGCTCGGGTCCGACGGGTCGAGGCCGACGTCGGTGACGCCGAAGGACTGCGGGCCGGCATCCGGCTTCGTGCCGTCCCACACCTCGGTGAAGGTGTTGCCGCCGTCGTGCGATTCGTAGAGGCCCGGCTCGTTCGCGCCGGGCTCGATGCGGCTGGTGCCGCCGGCGCCGATCACGTGCGAGAGGCCGCGAACGGCCTGGGCCGACCCGACGAAGATGTGGTTGGCGTTGTTCGGGTCGACGACGATGTTGTTGATCCCACGGCCGAGGAACGCGTCCTCGCCGGGCGTCGCACAGTGGTACGTGGCGTTGTCGACGCAGGTGTCGGCGAGCTTCGTCCACTTGTCGCCGCCGTTCGTCGACTTGTAGATGCCGACGCCGGCCTCACAGCCGGAGGAGCAGCGATTGCCCTCGCCGGTCCCGAGGTAGAGCGTCTTGCCCTTCGGGTCGCTGGGATCGAGGGTCAGAACGCCGACGGACGCCTGGTCGAGATCGCCGACCTTCATCTGCGTCCAGTCCGGCGTCGAGTCGGTCGCGTTGTCGGTGCGCCAGATGCCGCCGCCGGAGGCGCCGGCCCAGACCGTGCACTTGCCGTTGGCCGTGCTGCCGCAGTCGGGCGCGACGACGAGCGCAGTGATGCGGCTCGCCGTGTTGTTGGTCGCGCCGGAGAAAGCGGTCACGCCGGGCTGGGTTGCGTCCTGCCTCGGCCCGACCTGCTCCCACTTTCTGCCCTGGCCCTTCGGGTCGCCGTGCTTCGCGTCCGAGTTGGCGAGCGCGTTGAACGTCGCCTCGGCGTTGGCAACCTCGTCAGGCGTCACATTGGCTGCCGGATACGCGTCGGCCGCCTGCAGGTAGGCGTCCCACGTCATGCCCGGCCCGAGACCCGGCGTCTGCGCCTTGCTGTCCGGGTCGGTGAGGCTGAACTTGGAGTACCGCGCCGCCGAGTGGCTGCCATTCTTGAAGACGGCGCCCCCGATCAGTGCAACCGCCGCGATCGACGCCAAGCCGACGAGCACGACGAATGCTCTCCCTCGCATCTTCCCTCCCACGCTCGATTGTCCTGGTTCCGCAGAAACCGCCGCCCCACACCGTGATATCGCCCCGGTGGGACGGCGATATCGCTCGCTTATATGGACTTGCGGCGCGGAAGTCAAGCAAAAAAACGCGTGATTTGCGGCATACTTCATTCGTGCGCCGGATCGTCCCCGCCGTCGCGGCCGCGGCGTTCGCCGCGGGGGTCCTATGCGCGCCTGCCAGCAGCGGTCAGGCCGGCCGCGCGCAGCTCCAGCTGATGAGATCGTCGCCGGTCATGCTGCGCGGGACGGGCTTCACGGCTGCCGAGCACGTGCGCGTCGTCGCTCGGGTCCCCGGCATGGCCACCAAGCGCGTCACGGCCAGCTCGGCCGGAGCATTTACCGTCCGCTTCGCCGGTCGCGCCGGCACGAGGTGCACGGGCTTCTCCGTCATCGCCACCGGAGACCGCGGCAGCCGCGCGAGCATCACGCAGGCGCCGGAACAGTGCGGCGCGCTGCCCTAACCTGACGCGAAGCGGCGCTTCGAGCTGAGCTTCCCGTCCTCGAAGCAGAACTGGTACGCGCCGGTTGCCCCGGCGACGCCGTAGTAGAAGCACTGCAGCTTCAGCCCTTCGACCTTCACCGTGTTCTCGTCGGCCGGCGAGCCGACCAGGTTCCGCAGCGCCGCGGGCGTCATGCCGGCGTGCGCGGAGGCGAACTCGCCGCTCGAGATCTGCTCGGCGCTCTGCCCGTTGCCGCCGTGCGTGTCGACCCAGTTCTTGACCTGGGTCTGCAGCGACCCGGCGCTGTCCCTGAGCGACGGCGCAGCCGCCGCGATGGCGGCGACGCCGATGACGAGGATGACCAGCCGCGTGAGGGTCACGGCTTCACGTTCGCCCGCCGTACACAGGCTCCTGCAGAACCGCGAGGGGCCGCCGCGGGCGGCCCCTCGATTCGTTTCGATGACGCCGCTCTAGCCCTGGAGCTTGAGCGTCCAGGCGCCGAACCCGTGCGACGCCGCGAGCAGCGTGCCGCCGTTGTTCGGCAGGATCGTCAGGTCCGGCACGTCCACGGCGGGCATACCGGAACCCGCCGGGCTCCAGACGTCCTTGGCCTTGAAGCCCTTCTTGAACTTGAACCGCCTCTGCATGACGCCGAAGTCGGTCGACGCGTACAGGACGCCGCGCTGCTCGTCGAAGGCGACGTCGTTGACCGGGATGTCGCCCAGGTCGTCGTCGAGGCGCGTCCACGAGGCCGTCTTCGTGACCGGGTTGTAGGTCACGGAGAAGATGTGGCCCGGCGTCGCCGGCGTGACGGCGTTGTAGCCGCTGTAGGCGACGATCGCGGTGTTCGGGTCGGACTGCAGCGGATAGAGCCCGGCGACGTACCGGTTCGGGTCGATGGACGAGAACCCGTCGAGCCGCGTGAACGTCACGTCGGCCGGGTTCGCGGCGTCCGCGTTCTTCGTGATGAAGAGGCGGCCGGTGCTCGTCCCCGCCCAAAGCGTGCCTGTGTCGGACTTCACACGCTGGTGCGTCGAGATCTCGCCGCCCGAGCGGTCGTCCCCGTAGGGGTACGGCGCCGGGCACGGAATGCTCGGCTTCGCAAGCGGGTTGCCGTCCGGGCACAGCGCGTTCGGCCCGTAGGTGAGCCGCCCACGCGGGCTCGGGTCGCCCAGCGGGCGGAAACCGTCGCAGACGTCCTGGAACGGCTCGTAGTTTCCGTCCTCGTTCAAGTCGAAGTCGCCCACCCAGAGGTTGCAGTGCTGCTCGACCTTGTCGATCCCGAAGGCCGGGTTCGCCCCGCCGTCGTCTGCCCGGAACATGTGCTCGGCCGAGTAGAACAGGCGCATGCTTACCTTCGGGTCGAAGAAGAGCTGCGACTGGAAGGGTCGCGTCTCGTAGGTGTACGGCGGCAGGAAGCTGACGTTGTCCGCGATCCAGAACGGCGTCTCCTGGTCACGCGGGTGCCGGTTCGCGGCCAGCGAGCCCGACTGCCACGACAGAGTCGAGTAGTCCGGGTCCTGCGCGTCGAAGCTGTTCGCCGCGCCGTCGGCGACGAACGTCTCGATCCACGTCGACGGGCCCTTGATGCCGTTGCCATTCGGGCCCTGCGGCGTGGTCGCCGGGTCGCTCATCCAGGAGCCGTTGTCCTGCGCGCCGCCGGCGTACTCGCCGGGGCGGTTCGGGTTGGCGGCAATCTGGTAGAGGGCCAGGGTCGTCAGGCCGCGGTTGATCGACTGGAGCTGGCCGGGAATCCGCGAGGTCAGGCGCTGGCACACGTCGAGCTTGGCGCCGGCCAGCTGCTTGATGATCGTGCAGTCGCTGCTGCCGTCGACCCACGTGCCGTCCGAGCGGATGATCCCGCCGTCACTCGTCTCGAAGAACTGGCGGAAGTTCAGCGGGTTCGTGACGATCGAGTGCTGGTCGGGATGGACGCCGTGCGGCTGCAGCGGGTCGGCGTGGTCCATCGACTCGTCTGTGAAGTGGACGCCGGCGTCGTCCGAGAACAGGATTGCGCGGCCGTTGTTCACGTTGACGTTGTTGTAGTCGTACGAGCCGAGCAGGTACACGCGGTCTGGGTTCTGCGGCTTCCCGTTCGGGCCCTTGGGGATGTAGACGTAGTTGTCGTAGTTGCACTGCCCTCCGCAGTAGCTGGCGTTCTCGTCGTCGGTGAGGTTCAGCCAGCCGGCCTGCACCGTCGCGGCCGGCGCGGTGCGAACGTCGTCGCCTCGGAAGACCATCGCCTGCGGGACGCCGCCGCCGACGCCCACGTACATGCGCGTGTTGCCGTTCGGGAGCGTCGCGACGTCGAACTCAGCCCGCTCGACGTCCGCGCCCGTGGCGGGCGACTGCGGGTTGCCGTTGATCGGCTTGAAGATCTGAGCCCAGGTCGACCCGGCGTCGTTCGAGCGCCAGATGCCCCGGGCGAAGAACGAGGCGTACACGGTGTTCGGGTCGGCCGGGTCGATGATCACCCGGCGGGCGCCGCGCGGAGAGCACGGCGTCTGGCCGAGGAACACCTGCGTCGGCGTGTTGCCGGTGCAGAGCGACGGCGCGCCCTGCGACACGAGCTGCCACGACTGGCCCGAGTCCGTCGAGCGCCAGAGCCCGAAGTGCGGGGCGCCCGGGATGTTCGCGCCGCGGTCGACGCCGTCGCAGCACACGCTCGAGATGCCGCGCGAGCCCTGGGCGCCGGTGGCCACGAAGATGACGTTGGAGTGGCCCGGCTGCACGGCGATCGAGCCGATGCCGCGGCCGGCGAACGAGTCGCTGCCGATGACCCCGCTCCAGTGGGTGCCGCTGTCGGTCGAGCGGTAGAGACCGACGCCGCCCAGGCAGCCGCTGCGGCAGATGTTCGGCTCGCCCGTGCCGGCGTAGATCGTGTTGTGCGTCGGGTCGTTCGGGTCCAGCGCCAGCGCCGCGGTGTTGTTCGAGTCGAAGCTGGACGACAGGTACTGCCATTTCGGCTGCGGCGCAAGGGCGTCCAGCGTGCGCCAGATGCCGCCGCCGGCGTTCGCGATCCAGAGCCGGCAGTCGCCCGCCGTCTGTCCGCAATTCGGGTCGATCAGGCTGTGTGCCGTCCGGCCGGCGGCCGCGTACTCGTTGGGCACATACGCGAACCGGTTGCGGAACTGGTTGAACGGGTAGATCGCGTTGTTCGGCCCGAGACTCAGCCAGCGACCTCCCTGGTCGTCTCCCTGGTCGTTGTCCCCCTGGCCCTTCAGCTTCTTCCAGTCCTTGCGTGAGCGCTTGATCGCCGCGAACGGGATCTGCGCAGCGGGGTACGCGTGCTCGGCGTAGTCCTGCGCGCCGTCGTTGACGGCCTGGCCGCCCTCACGGATCGTGGTCGGTGAGAACGTGGCCGCCTTGGCCATCTTCGCCGCCAGAGCGGCGGGAAGCTCGCTCTCGCCGCGCGCGAGCTTGGCGGCGGCGGACGTGCTCGAGTCGCTGCGGACGAGTCCCGCGACGACGCCGGTACAGACCAGCGCGAGGACGGCGACGAGGCCGATCCCGACCCGGATTCGCGTCGCTGACATTGCGCTCCCCTGGGAATGTGGGGCGTACACGGAGGCGAGCCGATCGCGAAGCCGGCGCACGCGGCCGGGCTTGGATCCCTGGTCGAGGCTCTCGGCCAGCCGCTGGACGAGCTCGGAGTTGAGGCTCCGTCCCTGCTGCTGGGCGGACGCGAGGAGCTTCTGCCGGAGGTGCTCCGGCATTCGGAGCAGGAACCGATAGGTCTTGTCGGCCACAGGCTCCCTTTCTCTCAAGTGAATCGACGGCCGCTTCGGCCGCCTCGCTCCCCGCAGGTGCGGAACTCTACCGAGGACGTCACCCGACGAAAACCCACAGGATGGAGGACTTCTTGGGTGATCCGACCTTCCGTCGTCACCCGCCGGGAGAACGCCTCCCTGGGCTAGGAGTGCGGCTTGGCCATCGCGCGGTAGTCCAGCGCGCGGTCCAGGACGTCCTCGTCCACCCCGGCCTCGCGGGCGACCTCGCGCAGCGAGCGGCCGGAACGCGACGCCTCCTTGACGATCTCCGCCGCCTTGTCGTACCCGATGTACGGGTTCAGGGCGGTGGCCGCCGAGAGCGTCAGCTCGGCGTAGCGCTCGCACTGCTCGCCGTTCGCCTCGATGCCATCGACGCACTTCTCGGCGAGCAGCCGGGAGGCGCTCGCAAGCAGGTGGA
>DASTZE010000124.1:0-7426 GCA_035764425.1 Gaiellaceae bacterium | reverse complement strand
AGTGCAGTCCCGCTCACTAGACGGCGAGCGACTCGCCGATCTCACATCGAGCCTCGAGCGCAGTCGTGTCGGGCGGGCGGCGACTGCGCAGTCGCAAAGAGGCGACGGCCTGGGGAGACGGCTTTACCGGCGCCCGCGGCTTATCACCAAGCTGACCCGGCTTTCGGCGCGAGCCGCCGCCCGGCGGGCGGTGTTTCGCGGACGACCCGGCCCTTGCGAACGGTCTCGAGGTGCGAAACGCAGACGGAGTCCAAGAGGCTAAATGCCAGTCGGCGCCTCAGACGCGCGGGAAGCGGTAGACGCGAGCGTTGTGCGGCCCGTACGGGCTCGGGTCGGTGAACGCCCCGTCCTCGACGGTGACCGTGCGAGCCGGGTTACTCGGGCCGTGCGCGAGGATGGTCCCCTCCGAGAGACCGGAGGGCAAACCCTGGAACCGGATACGGCCGGCCGCCCTCGGGCTGCGTCGGACGACGAACAGGTAGAGGGAGTCGGCGCTCCGGCGAACGCTCAGTGCGATGTCTTTCGCGCTCGCCGTGACCCTGAACGGCGCGTCGCCTGCGAGCAACGCCGCGAGGTGCTGCGGGCCGCTGAGCTCCTCTACGAGCGGGCGCTGCACCTTCCGCCAGTATGTCCAGTTCCAGCCGCGGACACGGTCCTGCGGCGTCATCACCTCCCGCAGGTGACCGCCGAAGAAGAACAGCCCGCGCGCGCCGGCGACGATCGCGTCGTAGGCCATGAAACGCGCCTGCGGAAGGGTCGGGAAGACGGCCGGATGCGGCGGTAGGACGCCGCTCCAGGCGATCTGCAGCGTCGTCCAGATCGCCTTCTGCCTGGTCGCGGACGCCACGATCTGCGTCACGTCGCCGACCACGCTGATGTCGGTGTTCGACCGCCCCGCGTGCAGTCCCGGGGGCACCGAGACCGGGTAGATGTCGACGCCGTGGATGTCGCAGGCCGCGGCATACGGGCGCAGCGCCGCCGCCGTCAGCACGCGGTCCCTGCCGCCCGGCGCCGCCGCCGGGTTGCGCGGCGCCTCGATGATCGCGAGGGGGTGATCCGGATCGAGCGACCGTAGGTGCGCGTGCACGGCGACGAGGCCCGCCACGGGAATGCGGCCGTGCGCGGGCTCGTCGGCTCCCTTCCAGACGCCGAGACCCGGATGCCCCTTGACGGTCTGGACGATCTCGTCGAGCAGCTGCCTCCGGCCGAGGTCGTGATCCACACCGGCGAGCGCCAGCCACACCTGGAGGCGGTGGTTGCGCGCGACGTCGAGCTTGTGCCGCACCTCGAGCAGCTGCTCGGCCACCGCCCCGGCCGTCCAGGGCTGGTAGTGGCGCACGAAGTTGACGCCTGCGCCCGCGATCTCCGCCCAGGCCGGCGCGCCGCTCGGCGCCGTGCCGTCCACCGGCGGGGGATCCGAGAGTCCAAGCGGGAAGAGGGGCCGGCCCCCCGCGAGCAGGTTGCCGGTGGCGGGATCGATCCGCGTCGTCGCCATGCCGACCCTTACCCGGCCGTCACCGGCGTTACTCGGCACCCGGCATCTCGAAGGCGTAACGTCCTGCATCGGTCATGCGGGCGAAGTCGTCCGGCGCAGTGTTCGCTGCCGCGCTTGCCGCCATTGCGGTGGGCTGCGGAGGCAGCGGGCGAGTGTCGCGTGCGCATCAACTCTCGGAGGCGCAGTACCAGCACAAGCTCCAGGTCGATGGCAGGCCCCTGATGAGACTCGGCCCTACGCTCACGTGCAGCCGATGCTCGGCCACGGAGTTCGCGAAGCGGACCGACGCGTTTGACGCGGCGGCAAGGAAAGCCGCCGACGATCTCGACGCCACGACTCCGCCGAAGGACGCCGAACATGACAACGAGGCGATTGTCGCGGGTCTGCGCGCGCTCCCGGGCTTGCTCGACGAGTTCAAGAAGGTGATGACCAGTGAAGGGGACTCCCTCCGGGCGATGAGCGACCTCGAGAACTCGCCGGAGCTAAAGGCTGCCGACCAGGCCGCGACCGATCTAGAGAAGAAGGGCTACAAGCTTGGTGGGTTCTTTGGCTCCTGATCGCGGGCCGAGCGGCGCACCATGCGCTCGTCGCCCACCCGGCGCGTGATGCCGTCGGCGTCCATCCGCTCGAGCAGGAGCTGCGCCGGGCGGCGTGAGATCCCGAGCCCGTCGCGGAAGCGTGCGAGCCGGATCGCGCCGTGCTCCTCGAACTCCGCGACCGCGGCGCGCCGCGCGTCGGCGTAGGCGGCCGCTGAGACGGCCGAGCCGTCGCCGAGACGGATCAACTCACCCTCGCGCTCGAGGAACGCGGCGAGCTCGCGATCCTCGACGCGGACGCCCGCCGGGCCGGCTGCGGCGAGCTCGGCGGCCAGCGCGTCCGCCTCCGGCGCGCGCTCACCGAGCGCGGGTGCGGCCCCGCGCGCGTACGCCTTGCCCTCGCGCTGGTCGACGCCCAGGCGCTCGAGCACCGCCGCGGCCCAGGGCTGGCCGGGGAACAGCTCGCCGGTCGGCACGCCAGGGTCGAGTGGCGAGGCAGCCGCACGGGCGGCGAGGCGCTCCGTGACAGCGGCGCGCTTGGCCTCCAGCCACTCCGCCGTGACGAACCAGTCGCCGGCACGCTCGAGCGCCGCCAGCCCCTCGTCCAGCGCCGGGCCGAACAGGAGCCCCCGTGCGGCCAGGTCGGCCCGGCGGAGCGGCTCGCCCGCCGCCGCCCGCACGATCGCGGCGGGGTCGCCGCCCGCGAGCAGCGCCATCCGCTCGGCGTCGGCCCGCCGCGGCGGCGCCGGATCGAGCACCCGTCCACCGCCGACGGTGTGTCCGGCGCGCAGGATCACGCGATCGCCGCGCGCGGCGACGAGCGGCCGCTCGAGTCGGAGCTGGGCGAACCGGTCAGCCACGCGCACGAGCCGGGCCGGCATCTCCGTCGTCCCGTGGTGGACATGCACGTGGGCGCCGTCCTCGAGCGGCTCGAGCTCCTCGAGCTCGACGTCCAGGCGGTACGAGACCGGGTAGGCGCCCGGGGCGACCACAACGTCGCCGCGGCGCACCTGCCGGCGCTCCACGCCCGGGAGCGCGACCGCAACGCGGCCGCCGGCCTCCGCCCGGTCGACGGTGCGGTCGTGCACCTCGACGCTCCGCACGCGAACGTCCAGGCCGGCCGGGTCGACGCGTAGCACGTCGCCGGCGCCGACCGTTCCCGACCAGAGCGTTCCGGTCACGACCGTGCCGATCCCGGGCAGCGAGAACGACCGGTCGACCGGCAGGCGCGCGGGAGCGTCGGCGGGCGCGCGCTCCACGGCGACGGCGGCCAGCGCCGCGCGCAGTTCGTCCAGCCCTGCGCCGGTCCGGGCGCTGACCGCGATCACTGCCGCGCCGGGCACGAGCTCTCTCGCCTCCGTCACCGCGGCGGCCAGGCGCTCCGCGGGCACGGCGTCGGCCTTCGTCACGGCGACGACGCCGCGCTCGACGCCGAGCAGGCGCAGGATCGCGAGGTGCTCGTACGTCTGCGCGCGCGGCCCCTCACTCGCGTCCACGACCAGCAGGAAGACGTCGATGCCGGTCGCGCCCGCGACCATCGTGCGCACGAAGCGCTCGTGGCCGGGGACGTCGACGAGCGAGAGCAGCCGGCCGTCAACCTCGAGCGGCGCGTAGCCGAGCTCGATCGAGATGCCGCGCCGCCGCTCCTCGGGCAGGCGGTCGGTGTCCTTGCCGGTCAGCGCGCCGACGAGCCAGGTCTTGCCGTGGTCGACGTGTCCCGCGGT
Organism: Gaiellaceae bacterium; assembly: GCA_035764425.1. GTDB lineage: Bacteria > Actinomycetota > Thermoleophilia > Gaiellales > Gaiellaceae > JACVRM01. The sequence goes on along the minus strand of DASTZE010000124.1, from coordinate 3,671 downwards.
GCCGACCGTCAGCACGGCCGGCAGACGATCAGGTGCTCGGTGAACTCGGGTGCCCAGCCCGTCGAGCCGAGCAGCTCACGCCACGCGGGCTCGTCGCGCTCACGCGCGGCGTACAGGGTGAGCACGAGCAGGTCGAGCCACTCGCCGCCGGGCCGGAACCGCTCGACGAGCAGCAGCACGCCGTCGGGCGAGGCGGCCGCGCGCACCGTGCGCAGGATGGCCGCTGCGTGCTCGTCGTCCCAGTCGTGCAGGACGGTGCAGAGCACGTGCACGTCCCCGGCGGGCACGCCCTCGAAGAAGCTGCCGCCGACGAACTCGCAGCGGTCACCCAGTTCGAGCAGGACCGTCTCGGGGAGGTCGAAGACGATGCCGCGCAGGCCGGGGCGGCGCTCGAGGAGGCCAAGCAGGAGCGAGCCGTTGCCGCCGCCGACGTCGACCACCGTCTCGTCGCCCCGCCACCCGTACGAGTCGAGCCGGGCAACGCGTCGCTCCGTGCCCTCGACCATCGCGCGATCGAAGGCAGCGCGCTCGTCCGGCCGCTCCGCGAGCCACGTCCAGAAGTCGGTACCGAACGCGCGCGGGAACGCGGCCTCGCCGGACACGTCCAGCTCGCCGGCCGCGCGGTGCCAGGCACTGCCATGCAAGTGCGCCAGCTCTGCCCAGCCCGGCTCGAGCAGGAGCCTCGAGGCGTCCGTGTGCCGGAACGTCCCCCGCGGCCCCTCCGCGAAGACCCCCTGGGTCGCGAGCGCGCGCAACAGCCGCGCGAGCGGGTCGTCGAAGGCCCGGGGGCCGTCGGCGAGCGCCTCGGGCACGCCCAGGTCAACGGCGACCGCCAGCTCCCGCGTGGCGAGCGCACCGGTCAGCACAGGCCAGAGCTGCGCCTCGGCGGCGCTCATCCGCGGGCGGCGATGACCGCGGCGGCAAGCTCCTCGACCTCGGCGTCGGCCACCGTGCGGCAGTCGAGCAGGCACCGTCCCTCGCGGACGATCGCGACGACCGGCGGGTCGCCGGCGCGCAGCGGCGGCTCGAGGGCCTCCTCGATCGCGACGGCGAAGCTCGGCAGCTCGGCGAGGGGGAGCGCGCCGCCGCCGACACGAGCGGCGGTCTCCTCCACGGTGCCGCCGACGAGGCCCGCGAGCCGCTCGGCCCGGGCGCGCACCAGATCGACCGGCTCCTCGAGCATCCGCAGGGCCGGCACCTCGAGCCGCGCGCGCCCCGGATCCAGGTACAGCGACAGCGTCGCCTCGAGCGCCGCCAGCGTCAGCTTGTCCGCGCGCATGGCGCGCTGGAGCGGATGGCGGCGCAGGCGCTCGACGAGCTCGGGGCGGCCGACGACGATGCCGGCCTGCGGCCCGCCCAGCAGCTTGTCGCCGGAGAAGCAGACGAGGTCGGCGCCGTCGGCGAAGCTCGCCGCCGCCGTGGGCTCGTCGCCCGCGAGCAGCGACCCGGAGCCGAGATCGTCGACGAGCGGCACTCCGACCCGCGCCGCGAGGCGCGCGAGGTCGCGCAGCCCCGGCCGCTCGGTGAACCCGACGACGCGGAAGTTCGACTGGTGGACGCGCAGGATCGCGCCGGTCGTCTCCGCGACCGCGCGCTCGTAGTCCGCGACGCGCGTGCGGTTCGTGGTGCCGACCTCGACGAGCCGTGCGCCGGAGCGGGCGAGCACTTCCGGGATGCGGAATCCGTCGCCGATCTCGATCAGCTCACCGCGGGAGACGAGCACCTCCCGGCCCTCGGCGAGCGCGGCGAGCGCCAGCAGCACCGCCGCGGCGTTGTTGTTGACGACGAGCGCCGCCTCGGCGCCGGTCAGCCGCCGCAGCAGCGCCGCGCAGTGGTCCTGCCGCGAGCCGCGCGCGCCGTCGGCGAGGTCGTACTCGAGGTTCGAGTAGCCGCGGGCGACCTCCTCGACGCGGTCGAGCGCCGCCGCGGCGAGCGGCGCCCGGCCGAGGTTCGTGTGCAGGACGATGCCGCTCGCGTTGATCACCCGGCGCAGCCGCGGGCGCGTGGCGGCGTCGAGCTCGGCCAGCGTCCGCGCGACCAGGTCGCCGGGCTCGGCGCCGGCCCGGATCTCCTCACGCGCGCGCGCGAGCGCTGCGCGTGCCGCGTCCACGGCCGCCTCGCGTGGCACACCCGCCAGCCGCTCGGAACGCAGGAGCTCGTCGACGGACGGCAGGTCGCGCAGCCTCACTGCGCGTCGGCCTTGGCCGGGGAGGACTGCGCGTCGGCGCAGCGCCTCCGGTAGCAGTCGACCACGATCTGCTCGGCCTCCCTCGGATCGTCGGTCGTGAACAGGAGGTTCTGGTCGCCCGGCGAGATGAGGCCGTTGGCGAGCACGGTGCCGTCGATGAAGTCGAGCAGGCCGCGCCAGTACGCCTTGTCGAAGAGCACGATCGGGAAGTCGAACACCTTGTCGGTCTGCTCGAGGGTCAGGGCCTCGAAGAGCTCGTCGAGCGTGCCGAAGCCGCCCGGGAAGAGCACGAAGCCCTCCGACGCCTTCACGAGCATGACCTTGCGCGCGTAGAAGTGGTCGAAGGTGTGGCCGATCTGCACGTACGGGTTCATGCCCTGCTCGTGCGGCAGCTCGATGTTGAACCCGACCGAGACCCCGCCCGCCTCGGCGGCGCCGCGGTTGGCGGCCTCCATGACGCCGGGACCGCCGCCGGTGACGACCGCGAACCCGTCGTCGGCGAACAGCCCGGCAACCCTGCGCGCGGCGGCGTACGAGGGGTTGTCCTCGCGGATGCGGGCCGAGCCGAAGATGGTCACACCCGGGCGTCCGATCGCGTCGACGACCGCGAACCCGGTGGCGATCTCCTCCGCGATCGCGCGGGCATGCTCCTGGGAGTTCCCCTCCTCGCGCTCGAGGAGCTCGCGCTCGATCTGCTCCGCCACTAGAGACGATTCTGCGGCACGTGACTCACCCACATGCCGAGGACGAGCACGGCCGCCGTCCCGATATAGAGGGCGAGCACGAGCGGCGCTCGTGCGTCCCCCTTCAGGCGCATGAACCGATACGAGCGCCAGATCGCGCCGCCGTCGAAGATGCCGATCGGGATCAGGTTGAAGAGGTTGAGGAAGAAGCCCACGTAGGCGAGGGCGGACAGCAGGTCGGAGCCGTTCTGCACGGCCACCGCGTAGCAGACCGCCGAGGCGAGCCCGCCCGCGATCGGGCCGGCGAGCGCGCGCTTCGCGTAGAGCCACGGGTCGGGCGAGGCGTCCTTGATCGCCACGTACGCGCCGATGAACGGGATGAAGACCGGCAGGCTCGGCCGGAAGCCCTGGAGCCGTGCTTCGACGAAATGCCCCATCTCGTGCACGAGGATCAGGAGCACGAAGCCGATGGCGAAGCGCCAACCCCAGATCAGCGCGTAACCGCCGACGGCGAGGAAGATGCCGAAGAACTTCAGGCTGAAGATGCCGAACTTGGCGATCAGCCCGAGCCCGACCAGCACCGGCGCGAAGAGCTTGCGCAGCAGGTCGCGCAGCCCGCTCGAGGGCTGGACCGGCTCGTACCCGCGGAGATCCTCGTCGTCGGGCGGGCGCTCGGGGAGCAGCGGCTCCTCGACGCCCACGGGCGAGCGCGGCTCGCGCGGGTCGTCGTTGAACCCGCTCATGGGCTCATCGTAGCCAGCGCCTCCTGGCACACCCGCCCCCGCCTAGGGGGTCACGAG
>DASTZE010000123.1:0-7820 GCA_035764425.1 Gaiellaceae bacterium | reverse complement strand
GGGACGTCAACGCTGCCCATACGCCTCCTCGAGCACGCCGGGCTCCGCCAGCCGGAAGCGGTCGTGCACGGCCTTGACCGCCCGCTCGACGTCGCCGGCGCGGATCAGGACGGAGATGCGGATGGTCGACGTCGAGATGATCTCGATGTTGATGCCGGCCTCGGCGAGCGCGTCGAACATGTCGGCCGCCACGCCGGGATGCGTCTTCATCCCCGCGCCGACCAGCGAGATCTTGGCCACGTCCTCGTCGGTCGTGACGTCGTCGCCGCCGACGGCGCGGGCGATCTGCTGCAGCACCGGCTCGGTCGTCGCCAGGTCGGACTTCGGCACGGTGAAGGAGACGTCGGTGTGGCCGGCGGCCGAGACGTTCTGGACGATCATGTCCACGTTGACGTTCGCGTCCGCGAGCGGCCGGAAGATCGACGCCGCGATGCCCGGCTGGTCGGGGACGTTCCGGATCGTCACCTTGGCCTCCGAGGTGTCATGCGCGATGCCCGAGATGACGGCCTGCTCCATTCCTGCCTCCTCCTGAACCCAGGTTCCTGGGGTATCGGCGAACGTCGACCGCACGTGTAGCGGCACGGTGTTGTTGCGCGCGTACTCGACCGAGCGCGCAGCGAGCACCCTCGCGCCCGACGCGGCCAGCTCGAGCATCTCCTCGTACGAGACGCGGTCGCGCTTGACCGCCTCCGGGACGATGCGCGGGTCGGCGGTGAAGACGCCTTCGACGTCGGTGTAGATCTCGCAGACGTCGGCGTCGAGCGCCGCCGCAAGCGCGACGGCGGTCGTGTCCGAGCCGCCGCGGCCGAGCGTGGTCGTGTCCTGCGAGGGCGAGACGCCCTGGAAGCCGGCGACGATGACGACCTTGCCGGCGTCGAGCGCCTCGGTGACGCGGTCGACGCGGACGTCGACGATGCGCGCGCGCCCGTGTGTCGTGTCCGTGTGGATGCCCGCCTGCGCACCGGTGAGGGAGACGGCGTCCCGCCCGAGGTCGATGATCGCCATGGACAGCAGCGCGATCGAGATCTGCTCGCCGGCGGACAGCAGCATGTCGAGCTCGCGCGCGTGCGGCGTGGGCGAGACCTGGCCGGCGAGGCCGAGCAGCTCATCGGTCGTGTCGCCCATCGCCGAGGCGACGACGCACACGCGGTCGCCGGCCTCGACGGCCCGCTTCGCGACGTGGCGGACCCGCTCGGGCGTGCCGAGGGAGGTGCCGCCGTACTTCTGGACGAGAACGCTCACCGCGTCTCATCCTGTCTGACGTCGACGGCGTTCGCTTTCCCTGGACGCCGAGTCCGCGCTTTCCCGCATGCGCGTGGGCGGCGTATGGGCGATCCTGCTGTCTTCGCGACTAGGGAGGGAACGCATGGCGACCATCCTCTGCGTGCTCTACGACGACCCGTTCGACGGGTACCCGCCGGCGTACGCGCGGGACGGCATCCCGAAGATCACGCACTATTTCGACGGGCAGTCGACGCCGACGCCGGAGGCGATCGACTTCATCCCGGGCGACCTGCTCGGCAGCGTCTCTGGCGAGCTCGGGCTGCGGCCGTTCCTCGAGGCCGCCGGCCACACGCTCGTCGTCACCGCCGACAAGGACGCCCCGGACTCGGAGTTCGAGCGGCTCCTGCCCGAGGCCGACGTCGTCATCTCACAGCCGTTCTGGCCCGCATATTTGACGGCCGAGCGGTTCGCGAAGGCGCCGAACCTCAAGCTTGCGATCACGGCCGGAATCGGCTCCGACCATGTCGACCTGCAGTCGGCGATCGACCGTGGCGTCACCGTGGCCGAGGTGACGTACTGCAACAGCATCAGCGTCGCCGAGCACGTCGTGATGCTGATCCTCGCGCTCGTCCGCAACTACCTGCCCTCGCACGAGTGGGCGGTCCGTGGCGGCTGGAACATCGCCGACTGCGCGTCCCGCTCGTACGACCTCGAGGGCATGCAGGTCGGGACGGTCGGCGCCGGGCGGATCGGATCTGCGGTGCTGCGGCGCCTGAAGCCCTTCGAGGTCGGCATGCACTACACCGACCGGCACCGGCTGCCGGCCGAGGTGGAGCACGAGCTGGGCCTGACCTTTCACGACGACGCTGCGTCGCTCGTGCCCGTGTGTGACGTCGTGACGATCAACGCGCCGCTGCACCCGGAGACCGAGCACCTCTTCGATGACGAGCTCATCGGGAAGATGAAGCGCGGCGCGTATCTCGTGAACACCGCACGCGGGAAGATCTGCGACGCCGACGCGGTTGCGCGGGCGTGTGCGAGCGGTCAGCTCGCCGGGTACGCCGGCGACGTCTGGTTCCCGCAGCCTGCGCCCGGCGACCATCCGTGGCGCTCGATGCCACACAACGGGATGACGCCTCACGTCTCCGGGACGACGCTGTCGGCGCAGGCGCGCTACGCGGCCGGCACGCGTGAGATCCTCGAGTGCTGGCTCGATGGGCGCCCGATCCGCGACGAGTACCTGATCGTCGCCGGGGGCGCCCTGGCCGGGGCGGGAGCGCACTCCTACAGCGCCGGCGACGCCACCCGCGGCGCCGAGGAGGCGGCTCGCTTCACGCGGTAGCGGGGCGTACATTCGGCGGGTGGTCTGCGCCGCCTGCGGCAGCGAGAACCCCGACGGCTTCCGCTTCTGCGGCAGCTGTGGGGCGGCGCTCGCCCCCGCCGAGGCACGACGCGAGGTACGCAAGGTCGTCACGGTGCTGTTCTGCGACCTCTCGGGCTCGACCGAGCTGGGCGACCGCACCGACCCGGAGACCCTCCGGCGCACCATGCGCTCCTACTACGAGGCGTCGCGCGCCATCCTCGAGCGCCACGGGGGCACGGTCGAGAAGTTCGTCGGCGACGCGGTCATGGCGGTGTTCGGCGTGCCGGTGGCGCACGAGGACGATGCCCTTCGCGCGGTGCGGGCGGCGTGGGAGCTGCGCGCCGCGGTCCCGGCGCTGGGGCTGGCCGCGCGGATCGGCGTGAACACCGGCGAGGTGGTCGCCGGCGAGGGGGACACGCTCGTCACCGGCGACGCTGTCAACATCGCGGCGCGGCTGGAGCAGGGTGCCGCGCCGGGTGAGGTGCTCGTCGGCGTGGAGACCCGGCGGCATGTGCGAGACGCGGTCGTGGGCGAGGCGGTGACCGTGGACGCGAAGGGCAAGGGCGCGGTGCAGGCGTTCCGGCTGAGCGAGGTCGACCCGGCCGCGCCAGCGGTCGCACGGCGTCTGGATGCGCCCCTCGTCGGCCGCGCGCGCGAGCTGCAGCTCCTGCGGCAGGCGGCCGAGCGATCCGTGCAGGAGTCCGCCTGCCACCTGTTCACGTTGCTCGGTACCGCGGGCATCGGCAAGTCGCGCCTGACCGAGGAGTTCCTCTCCGCAGCCGACGCCACCGTCATCCGGGGCCGCTGTCTCCACTACGGCGAGGGCATCACCTTCTGGCCCGTCCTCGGGGCGCTGAAGCAGCTCGGCCCGCGCGCCGAGCCGACGATCGAGCGCATCGTGGCCGGCGCCTCGTCGCCGAACGAGCTCTTTCTCGCCATCAGGCGCCAGCTCGAGGAGGTCGCGAGGGAGGGGCCGCTCGTCGTCGTCTTCGATGACATCCACTGGGGCGAGCAGACCTTCTTCGACCTGATCGACAACGTCACCGACCTCTCGCGCGGTGCTCCGATGTTGCTCCTCTGCCTCGCCCGCCCGGAGCTGCTGGACGAGCGGCCGGGCTGGGCCGGCGGGAAGCTGAATGCGACCACGCTGCTACTGGAGCCGCTCACCCGCGAGGAATGCCAGCAGCTGGTCGAGGCGCTCGACGGTGACGTGGATCCGACCACCCGCGCCCGCATCCTGCAAAGCGCCGACGGCAATCCGCTCTTCGCAGAGGAGATGCTCGCGCTTGCGCGTGACGGGGGCGACATCGCGGTGCCGTCGACGATCCACGCCCTCCTCCAGGCGCGGCTCGACCGGCTCGGATCGGACGAGCGCGCTGTCATCGAGCGGGGTGCGGTCGAGGGGCAGGTGTTCCACCAGTCGGCCGTCCGCGAGCTCGCGCCTGCGGCCGTTCGAGACGGCGTCGAGGCGAACCTCGCCGGACTGGTACGCAAGGAGCTGATTCGTCCCGACCGGGCGCAGATCGTGGGTGACGAGGCGTTCCGGTTCCGCCATCTCCTCGTTCGCGACGCCGCCTATGAGTCGCTGCCGAAGGAGACAAGGTCCACGCTGCACGAGCGCTTCGCCGACTGGCTTCGGGGACACGCCGAGCTCGTCGAGCTCGACGAGATCGTCGGCTACCACCTCGAGCAGGCGGCCGGCTACCGCCGCGAGCTCGGCCAGGACGACGGCGGGGTCGCGCTCCGAGCCGGGGAGCTGCTGGCGCGAGCGGGTCACGGCGCGCTGGGCCGGAGCGACGTGCACGCAGCCGTGAACCTGCTCGACCGCGCGCTCGTGCTCCTGCCCGAGGGAGACGAGCGCGCCTGGGCCTCGCTGGACCGGGCGCGTGCCGCGCACGCGGAGGGCGACATGGAGAGGGCTCGTGCAGCGCTCGACGAGCTCACGTCGAGCGCGAATCCCTCGGTGCGCATACACGCCAGGATGGAGGCGCTGGCCGTGCGTCTCGATGCGAATCCGCAGGGCGCCGCCATCGACGCGCGCGCGCTGCTTCGCGAGATCCTCCCTGCGCTCGAGCGCGACCGCGACGACGCCGGGCTGGCGCGGGCATGGGTACTCGAAGCGCATGCGCTCTTCGCGCTGAGCCGTGCCGGGGAGACGGTCCGCGCTGCGCGTCACGGGCTGGACCATGCACGCCGCGTGCAGGACGTCCGTCAGATCGCGGAGGCCGCGTACCTGCTCTGCGGCGCAGCGGTCTGGGGTCCCCCGAACCAGGACGAGCAAGCCGCGATCGCCGACGAGCTCGATGCGCTGTCAGAGGAGTACGGCGTCGTGAGCGCGTGTGCCGAGGTCGTGCGCGGGTACTCGGCCACGGCACGCGGCGACTTCGCGATCGCTCAGGTCCATTTTGAACGCCTTGAGGCGGGCGCCCTCTCGCTCGGCGAGGAGGTCTTCCGGCTGGCGATGGCTACCCACGGCCTGCTCATGGCCCTGTACGAGGGCCGAGTGGACGTCGCGGTTGAGCGAGGCGAGGCCAACTATCGGGCGCTGCTGGCTGTTGGTGCGGTGGGCTACGCCTCGACGGCGGCGGTCCAGCTGGCGGAGGCGCTGTATCTCTCAGGCAGGCCTGGCGAAGCGGAGCGACTCGCGATCGAAGGCGAGGCGATGGGCGGCGAAGACGACATCATCAACATCGTGACCGGGCGTGCAGTTCGCGCCCGGATCGCGGCGGACGCCGGCGACCTCGCCACCGCCGAGCGGTTGGCCGGCGAGGCGGTCGCCGCCGCTGAGCGAACCGAGCTCCCGGTCGCGCAGGGTGACGCCTACCTGGCGCTTGCCCACGTCGAGCGAGCCCGCGGCCGTCCCGACGCTGAGCGGGCCGCGCTCGAGCGCGGGCTCGCCGTCTACCAGGCGAAGGGCGACCTGGTGAAGACGCAGCGAGCCGAGCAGCTGCTCGCCGCGCTCTAGACGGAGTCCATTCGGGAGCAGGCTCTTGCGGAGCTTACGACTCCGCCGCGCCAGGCCACAGGTTGATTTCGCTCTCGGTCGCGTAGCGGTCGATCTCGGCCAGCTCGGCCTCCGAGAAGTCGAGCCGGTCGAGCGCCGCGATGTTCGCCTCGAACTGCTCGATGCTCGAGGCGCCCGGCAGCGTGGACGTCACGCGCGGGTCGCGCAGCGTCCACGCGAGCGCCATCTGCGCGAGCGTCTGCCCGCGCCGCTGCGCGATCTCGTTCAGCGCGCGGATCTTCTCCATCGCCTGCTCGGTGAGCATGTCCGGCGACAGCGACCCGTCCTGGGTCGCGCGCGAGCCCTCGGGGATGCCGCTCAGATACCGGTCCGAGAGCATCCCCTGCGCGAGCGGCGAGAAGACGATGCATCCGATCCCCAGCTCGCCGAGCACGTCGAGCAGCCCGTCCTCGATCCAGCGGTTCAGCATCGAGTACGAGGGCTGATGAATGAGCAGCGGCGTGCCCATCGAAGTCAGGATCCGGTGCGCCTCGCGCGTCTGCTCCGCCGAGTACGACGAGATACCCGCGTACAGCGCCTTCCCGGACCGCACGGCCGTGTCGAGCGCGCCCATCGTCTCCTCGAACGGCGTCTCCGGGTCGGGTCGGTGCGAGTAGAAGATGTCCACGTAGTCCAGACGCATCCGCTTGAGCGACTGGTCGAGGCTCGCCAGCAGGTACTTGCGCGAGCCGAACTCGCCGTACGGCCCCGGCCACATATCCCAGCCCGCCTTCGTCGAGATGACGAGCTCGTCGCGGTACGGGCGCAGGTCCTTGTCCATCAGCGCGCCGAAGGTCTCCTCGGCGGAGCCGTACGGCGGGCCGTAGTTGTTGGCCAGGTCGAAGTGGGTGACCCCGACGTCGAATGCCCGGCGAACGATCGCACGGCTGTGCTCGAAGGCTCGCTCGCCGCCGAAGTTCTGCCAGAGGCCGAGCGACATCGCGGGGAGCTTGAGGCCGCTGCGCCCGGTGCGGCGGTAGGGCATGCTCTCGTAGCGGTCGGGTGCGGCGATGTACGTCATTGGCTGACCTCCAGCGGTGTCGACATGCGGGCTGACCGGTAGAGCGCCTCGAGCACTCGCGCCTGGCCGACGGCGTCGTCGCGCCCGAGCAGCAACGGGACGTCGCCGGCGACGGCGTCGGCGATGTTCTCGAGCTCGAGCCGGTACGCGTCGGTGCGCTCGAACGGGAGCAGCTCGAGACCGTCGCCGCGCCGGAGCTCGATGCCCGGCTCGTGGGCATGCCAGGGGTCGGCGACGAACAGCGAGCCGTCCTCGCCGGCTACCTCGAGCGCCGCCCTGTACGACAGGACGAAGGCGCAGTCGAAGTGGGTCACGACGTCGTCCGGGCAGCGCAGCGCGGCTGTGAACACCACGTCGACGCCGGTTCGCCCGACCACCTGCTCGGCCGCGACGTGCTCGGGCTCGCCGGCGATCGCCCGGATGGCGTTCACGCAGTAGGTGCCGACGTCCATCAGCGCGCCGCCCTCGAGCGCGGGGTCGAACCGGGTGTCGGCCGCGCCGCGGGTCGCCTCGAGTGGGAAGCTGAACGCGGCGCGCACGAGCCGCAGCGGCCCGATCGCGCCCTCCCCGACCAGGCGGATCAGCTCGGCGGTCTGCGGCTGGTGGCGCCACATGAAGCCCTCGGACAGGATGAGCCCGCGGGCGTCGGCGGCATCGAACGACTGCACGACGCTCTCGACGTCTGGCGAGAAGGGCTTCTCTACCAGCACATGCTTGCCGGCCTCCAGGGCGCGCAGTGTCCACTCGACGTGCATGCCGTTCGGAAGCGAGATGTAGACGGCATCGACGCCGGGATCTTCGAGCAGGGCCTCGTAGGCCCCGTGCGCGCGGTCGATCCCGCGCTCCCGCGCGTAGGCGGCGGCGCGCTCGGCATCCCTGCTCGCGACCGCGACGACGTCGGCGCGAGACGTGGACCGGGCGGCGTCGATGATCCGGTCGTTGATCAGCGCGGTCGAGAGCAGGCCCCAGCGCAGCGTCACGACCCGTTCTCCTCGATCGTCATCGCCTGCTCGAGCTCGGCCGGGGTCGCGCCGGTCATGATCGCGACCGCCTCGGGCATCGTGTGAGTCTTGGGTGTCACGACCGCGACGCGGCGGCCGAGCCGCATGATGTGGATCCGGTCGGCGACCTCGAAGACGTGCGGCATGTCATGGCTGATGAGGATGACGGGAAGGCCGCGCTCGCGCACCTGGAGGATCAGGTCGAGC
>DASTZE010000122.1:0-5164 GCA_035764425.1 Gaiellaceae bacterium | reverse complement strand
GAAGAAGCGGCGCTCCTCGTCGACCTTGTCCATGTAGCCGATCGAGTAGAGGACGATCAGCATCCCGACGCCGGAGACGATCAGCATCATCCACATCGAGATCTGGTCGACGTAGATGTTCAGCGGGAACTGGAAGTTGCTTCCCGCGGTCAGCCAGGTGTAGGCGGTGCTCGACGCGTGGCGCTGGGACGGGTCCTTGCCGAGCATGTCGATGAAGGCCCAGAGCGCGCCGGCGAAGGCGACCGCGACCGAGAACGTCGCGATCCAGCCCGCGGTGCGCCGGGCGATCCGCGTGCCGCCGATGATGATCAGCACGACGCCGGCCAGCGGCGCCGCCAGGCAGATCCAGGCCCCGGTCGTCACCCGCGGAGGTGGCGCAGCTTGTCGACGTCGAGCGCGAGGCGGTCGCGCGCCAGCGCGACGATCAGCCCGAGGCCGACGACGACCTCGGAGGCGGCGACCGCCATCACGGTGAGCGCGAAGATCTGCCCGGTGGGCTCCCCGCCGTGGCGGGCGAAGGCGATCAGCGCCAGGTTGGCGCCGTTGAGCATGATCTCGAGCGAGAGCAGGATGGTCAGCGGGCTGCGCCGCAGGAGCACCCCGAGCGCGCCGATGGAGAACAGCGCGGCCGAGACCACGACGTACCAGATGACATCGGGGCCCATCACGTCTCGACGTCCTGCTGCGTGCGCTCGGAGCCGAGGATCACGCCGCCGACCGCGGCGGCGAGCAGCACGATCGAGGTGATCTCGAAGGCGAGCAGATGATCGGAGAGGAACACGCGCCCGATCTGGCCGGGGCTGCCGAAGTCGTCGCTGATGCGGGCGGCGCTCTTCAGGTTGTCGCCGGCCGCGAGGCTCAACACCGTGATCACCTCAACCAGGAGGGCGCCTGCGGCGCCGACGGCGAACAGCGTCTGCAGGCTCGGCCCGCCCGCCCACGGCGACTCGGCGCGGTCGCCGAGGTAGGCGATCACGAACAGGAACATGACCATCACGGCGCCTGCGTAGACGAGCACCTGCGCGGCGGCGACGAACTCGGCCGACAGCAGCAGGTACAGCGCGGCGAGCGAGGCGAGGTTGCCGATCAGGGCGAGCGCCGAGAAGAACGGGTTCGTGAACGAGATCACCGCGATGCCGGAGCCGAGGCATGCGAAGACGGCGACGAACCAGACGATCCAGACGAGGGCGTTGCCCATCAGCTGGATGCCTTGTACGCCGGGATCGGCGTGTCGTAGAGGTCGGGGTCGGCCACTGGCACGCGCTTCATCGGCGGCGCCAGCAGCATGTCCTTCGTGTAGATCAGGTCGTCACGCGAGTACTCGGAGAGCTCGAACTCGTTCTGCAGCGTGATGGCGTCGAATGGGCAGGCGAGCTCGCAGTAGCCGCAGAAGATGCAGCGCGACAGGTTGATCTCGTAGATGCGCGCGTAGCGCTCGCCGGCGGACACGCGGTGCGACGGCGTGTTCTCGGCCGGCACCACGCGGATGCAATCGGACGGGCAGGCGGCCGCGCAGAGCGAGCAGCCGACGCACTTCTCCAGGCCGTTCTCGTGCGTGTGCAGCCGGTGCCGGCCACGGAAGCGCGGGTAGAGCGGGCGCTTGTACTCCGGGTACTGCTGCGTGAGCGGCTTGCGGAAGATCTGCTTCAGCGTGACGCCGAAGCCCTTGAAGGTGCCGATCGCCGGGTTGGTCACAGTGCCACCACCAGGGCCGCCGTCACGACCGCGTTGATCGTCGCCAGCGGCAGGAGCACCTTCCAGCCGAAGTCCATCAGCTGGTCGTAGCGAAGGCGAGGGAGCGAGGCCCGCAGCCAGATGAAGATGCAGACGATGATGAAGAGCTTGAGCAGGAACCAGAGCGGCCCGTAGCGGTCCCCGACCGGCCCGTCCCAGCCGCCGAAGAAGAGCGTCACGCAGAGACCGGACAGGACGAGCATGTTGATGTACTCCGCCGTCTGGAACAGGCCCCAGCGCATGCCGCTGTACTCGGTGTGGTAGCCGGCGACGAGCTCCTGCTCGGCCTCCGGCAGGTCGAACGGTGCGCGATTCGTCTCGGCGATGCCGGCGATGAAGAAGATGACCAGCCCGACGAACTGCGGGGCGGCGTACCACCAGCCGTTCGCCTGCTCCTCGACGATGTGCGTCAGCGACAGCGAGCCCGCCATCAGCACGACGCCGAGCACGCTGAGCGCGAGCGAGACCTCGTACGAGACGAGCTGGGCGCACGTCCGCATCGAGCCGAGCAGCGAGTACTTCGAGTCGGACGCCCAGCCGCCGATGATGAAGCCGTAGATGCCGAGCGAGCCGAGCGCGAAGACCAGGATGAGCGAGATCGGCACGTCGGCGACCACGCCGCTGACCTGGTAGCCGGCAATGTCCCAGCCCGGCCCCCACGGGATGACGGCGAAGGCGGCAATCGCGGTCGCCGCGGACAGCGCCGGAGCCGTGATGTAGAGCGCGTCAACGGCGCTGGCCGGGAAGAAGCTCTCCTTGCGGATCAGCTTGATCAGGTCGGCGATCGGCTGGAGCAGCCCGAAGATGCCCGCGCGGTTCGGACCGTAGCGGAGCTGCATGCGGCCGAGCAGCTTGCGCTCCAGCCAGGTCGTATACGCGAACGCGGCCATGACCAGGTTCACGATGATCAGCGCCTTGATGATGTCGATCCACCACGGCTGATTCATGCGCGCACCTCACCGGCGCCGGCTCCCGCCGGGCGGAGCCCGGCTCCGCCGCCGCCTGCCGCCGCTCGCGGCACGCACCTCTCCGGGCCCGTGTTGCCCACACTGTGCCCTCCGGCCGCGCACCGCGAGCGACGGCTGAGGAGCGCGCAGGCGGATACGCGGCCTAAGCTCATCGTGGCACCGCCAGCTCGACCTCGGCGTAGCGTCCCAGTCCGCGGCAGTGCTCCTCCGCGACCCGGGCGTGGCCGGGCGCCAGTGCGTGCTCGACGCGCGCTCGCAGCTCGACCGACGTCCCGTTCGTGCGGACGACGACCGGGTCGCCGGTGGCGATCCCTCGCGCCGCCGCGTCGCGCGGTGCGAGCGCGATCTCCGGGCCGGGCCGCTGGAACCCGAGTTCCGCGACGCGGTCGACGGCCGGGCCCGAGAACAGCGGGCGGTAGCCGACGAGCCGCAGTCCCTCGGCGCCCGCGTCCGTGGGCACCTCTTCGTCGGCGGCGCTCTCCAGCTCGACCGGGGGCGTGCGCGCGGGCAGGGGTGCGCGCTCGGTGACGTCGTCGAACGCCGTGCCGCCGTAGATCCGCTCGGACAGCTCCTCGAAGAGCAGGATGGGCGAGCCGGGGATCTCGAGGCCGAGGCGCCGGCCCAGCTCGGCGACGACCGCGGTCTCGTCCGTGGCCGGCGGGATCACGGCTCGGCGCTGGCGCTGGAGCCGCCCCTCGAGGTTCATCACCGTGCCGTCGCGCTCCAGGTAGCTCGTCGCCGGGATGACGACGTTGGCCCAGCTGCCAAGCCCGCGGCGGTACATGGCGAAGACCAGGATCTTGTCGGCGTGCTTGGCGAGCGCGCGCACGTTCGGGTCGCCCGCCGCCTCGTCGCCCGAGACGACGAGGAGGTGGATCGGCTCCGGGTCGGTCTCGTCGGTGTCCGCCGCCGCGGCCCACGCCTCGGCGACGCCCCGGGCGTTCGGCGTCGCAGGGAGGTAGAAGGCCCCGCAGCCCTCGCGCTCTGCGAACCCGAGCGTGCCGGCCAGGCGGGCGAGGTGCTCACCGCCGCGGCCGCCCGGCCCCGACCAGATGATCACGGCGCGCTCGGCGTCCCGCAGCCGCCGCCCCAGCGGGCTGCGGCCGTCGGCGAGGCGGCGGCAGGCGGCCGCTGCGTTTCCGGCGGGCGCTTGCACCGAGCCGGACACGCCGACGGACACGATCTCGGCGCCGCGCCGCCGGGCCGAGCGGATCCAGAGGTCGACGATCGGCGCGCGCTCGGTCACCGGCTCGTCGCCGATGACGACGACAAGGTGTGCGGCGCCGATGGCGGACAGCGGTGCGCGGTAGGCGTCGAGCGCCGGGCTCGTCTGCTCGGGCAGGACGGCGGAGTTTGCGTCGAGGCCGTCGCGCAGGAGCCGGCCGAGCGCGTAGGCCTGCTCCAGCGTCTCGGTGCCCGACAGGGCGGTGAGGATCCGGCCGCGCGACTCGCGAAGCAGTCCCTCGGCGGCGTCGAGCGCCTGCTCCCATGGCACCTCTCCGAGCTGCTCGCCGACACGAACCATCGGCGCCGCGATGCGGTCGCGGGCGTAGATCGACGGCCAGGCGAAGCGACCCTTGTCGCAGAGCCAGCCCTCGTCGATCTCGGGGTGGTTGCGGCTCTGTATGCGCTTCACCTTCCCCTCGCGTGTCGTCACCGAGATGTTGCAGCCGACCGGGCAGAGCGTGCACACGCTGGGGACGCTCTGGATCTCCCACGGCCGCGCCTCGAAGCGGTAGGCGGTCGAGGTGAGCGCTCCGACCGGGCAGAGCTCGATGACGTTGCCGGAGAACCGCGCCCGGTAGGGCTCGTCCTCGAACGTGGCGATCACCGACGCGGCGCCGCGGTTGCGCGCAATCAGCTGGCCGTCCTCGCTGACGCCCTCCGAGAAGCGCGTGCAGCGGTAGCAGAGGATGCAGCGCTCCCGGTCGAGCGCGATCAGGGGGCTGATCGGGATCGGCTTGTCGAATGTCCGCTTCATGAAGGTCATGCGCGTCTGGCCGGGTCCCCAGCGGAAGGTCAGGTCCTGGAGCGGGCACTCGCCGCCCTTGTCGCAGACGGGGCAGTCGAGGGGGTGGTTGATCAGCAGGAACTCGAGCGTCCCGTTCTGGCCCTCGGCCGCCTTCTCGGAGGTCTGCGCCGTCTTGACGACGAGCCCGTCCTGGGCGGTCAGTGTGCATCCGGCCTGCAGCTTCGGCGTGCCCTCGACCTCGACCAGACACATGCGGCAGGCACCGACCGCCGGGCCGAGCCGCGGCTCGTAGCAGAACACCGGGATCTCGATCCCCGCCTGGATGGCCGTCTCGACGAGGCCTTGGCCGCGGGGCGCCTTGATCTCGCGGCCGTCGATGGTGAGCGTGACGACCTCCGCCGCGCTCACGCCGGAACCTCGACAGACGGGTGCGGCGCGTGCTGCTCGACCGGCGCGACCACGCCCTCGAGCGAGGACTCGCCGCCGTACG
>DASTZE010000121.1:0-6052 GCA_035764425.1 Gaiellaceae bacterium | reverse complement strand
GATCCCGTACGCGACCGCGGCGAGGCCGCAGAGCAGCGCGAACAGCACGGCATGATCGTTGAAGAACGAGGCAACCATAGGAAGCGCCGGACTGCCCCGGCGCCGCGGTTTTGTATCAGACCGGAGAAGGTGGCGCGCCGGGAAGCACGCCGCCTTCCCGGCGGGTGCTCAGGTCCGCGCGCCGCGCAGCGCCGTCGCGCACACGTCCTCCGGCTGCGGCCCGATCCTCGGGATGACGGCGAAGAGCAGCTCGCGGAGCCGTTCGTTGTTCGCCGTGAAGACCTCGAGCACCGCCTCGTGCGAGACCGGCTCGGCGCCCTCGACGCCGACGTCGTGGTCGGTGACCATCGAGATGTTGGCGTAGCAGAGCTGGAGCTCGCGGGCGAGGTAGCCCTCGGGGTACGCGGTCATGTTGATCATGTGCCAGCCGGCGTCCTGAAACCACTTCGACTCGGCGCGCGTCGAGAAGCGAGGGCCCTGGATGGTCACCACCGTGCCACCGTCGCGAACCGGGATGCCGAGCCCGTTCGCGGTGTCGACGAGCAGCCGCCGGAGCTGCGGGCAGTACGGGTCGGCGGCGGACACGTGCGTCGTCTCGGGCCCGTCGTAGAAGGTGTCCGTGCGGCCCGTCGTGCGGTCGACGAACTGGTCGCAGACGACGAACTCGCCGAGCTGAAGATCAGGCTGCAGCGCACCCGACGCGCACGGGCCGATGATCCGCCGCACCCCGACCTCGCGCATCGCCCACACGTTGGCGCGGTACGGGATCCGGTGCGGGGGCAGCTCGTGGTTCACGCCGTGGCGCGGCAGGAACGCGACAAGCGCCCCGCCGATCTCGCCCACGAAGAGCGGTGCGGACGGTTTCCCATACGGCGTCTCGACCTCCACCTGCTCGACGTCGTCGAGGAACGAGTAGAAGCCCGAGCCGCCGAAGACCCCGATCCCGACGTCCGCCACCCAGCGGGCATTCTGCCGTGCGCGGGCTGGTACGGTCGCAGGGCTGCGCTTGCGCTCCTCTTCCCGCACCGCGGGTCGAACGCAGCCCAGAGCCGAGCGCCATCAGGAGGAGGTTTCGATGGATGCGACCACGCTCGGCATCGCAGCGGCGTCCTGGGCGGTCGTCATGGGGCTGTCGCCGATCCTGCAGATCAGGGAGATCCTCCGACGAGGCTCGTCGCAGGGGCTCTCGGTCGGCTACGTCGGGGTGCTACTGATCGGCTTCGCGCTGTGGGTCGCCTACGGCGTCGCCAGCCGCGACATCCCGCTCGTCGTTCCGAACTGCATCGCGTTCGTGGTCATGGCCCTCACGCTCGGCGTCGCGTTGGCGCGGCGCTGACTCGTCGGCCGCCGACGCGAACGCCAGCTGCAGGTTCATGCAGAGCTGCTGCAGGTCGCGGGTCGCCTCGGCCGGCACGACGCCCTCCAGCACCGGCACGAGCGCGCGGATCGCGTCGATGGCGACGCGCGCCTCGGTCAGGTCGCGGCTCTGCGCATCCAGCTTCGTCCATGCGACCTGTGCGAGCGTCGGGATCAGCGACAGAACGACGTCGGAGGCCTTGAGGCGGCGCAGCTGCTCGGCCAGCTCCTCCGGCGTCGGCATGTCCGCTGCAGGCGGCGGCTCGGGCTCACCCGGGCGGTCCGCACTGCCGCCCGGCGGCACCCAGATCCCAGAGTCAGCCAACGACCGGCTCCTCCTGCCGCACTAGCAGCCCGGCGTAGATGTCCCGCAGAGAGGCGCCCTCCTCGAAACGCGCGATCTGGCGCTCCGCCGAGTTCTGGGCCGGGAGGTTCAGGTACGGCGCGGCGCCGAGCTCGTCGGCGACCGGCAGGACCCACTCGATGAGCTCCTCGATCGCGGCCCGCGCCGGACGCACGCGCATGGTCCGCAGGTCGATCAGGTCCCCCGAGAGCCCGAACCGAATGGCGCGCCAGAGGTTCTCCTCGATCAGCCGGCGCGGCGGGTCCCAGAGCGGCTCGCCCTCGTCGAGCGCCCGCGCGATGCGCGCGGTCAGTGCGTAGATCAGCGCGGCGAGCGAGCGCGCGTCGGCCAGGTCCGGCTGCGCGTCGCAGATGCGCATCTCCACCGTCGGGAACGCGAGGTGCGAGCGGACGCTCCACCACAGCTGCGTGTGCTCCGTTATCGAACCGGTCTCGTACAGCAGGCGGACGTAGTCCTCGAACTCATCCCAGCTGAGCAGCGTGTCCGGGACGCCGCAGCGCGGGAACATGCGCGTGAAGATCTGCGTGCGCGCCGAGTGGAGGCCGGTGTTGACGTTCTCCACGAACGGCGAGCTGGCCGAGAGGGCGAGCAGGTCGGGCATGTACGGGCGCAGCGCGCTCGTCACGCGGACGGCGCGGTCGGCGCCCTTGATCGCCACGTGCACGTGCAGCCCGAAGGAGTTGTTGCGCCAGACGACGTAGCGAAGGAGCTCGTCGTTCCGCCGGTAGTGCGGCGTGTCGATGATCCGCTGGTCCTGCCAGCGGCTCCACGGGTGCGTGCCGGCGGCGGCCAGCTCGACGCCCTCCGCGTGGGCCAGCTCGAGCACCTGTGAGCGACGCTCGCCCATTACGGCGGCGGCCTCGGCAAAGCGCTCACACTTGCCCGTCCGCACCTCGACCTCGGACGCGATCAGCTCGCCGACGAGGTGGTCCTCGACCGGGGTGCCGCGCGACATCAGCTGGAGCGCTTCGAAGCGGTTCGTCAGCTCCAGCGTCGCCGAGTCGAGGATCGCGAACTCCTCCTCCACGGCGAGCGTGAAGTCATCGGCCGCGTCGTAGTGCTCGCGCGAACGGCGCAGGAGCTCCTCGTAGTGCATCCGCTGCTCGTCTCCCATCGAGGGCGAAAGCGTAGTTCCTAGTGAGAGGGCGCCAGCAGGCGCTCGGCGACGCTGTGCCAGCTCCAGCGGTCCACGGCAGTCTGGCGTGCGAGGTCGCCGAGGCGCCGGCGCTCGCTCTGGGGCAGCGCCAGCAGCTCCTTCAGGCGCGCGGCGAGGTCGCCGGCGTCGCCGGTGCTGAAGCTCGCGAGCGCCGCCCGCTCCGGGCCGTAGGCCTCTCCCAGCCCGGCGGCGATCTCGGCGAGACCGGAGTGCCGCGCGACGACGGGCGGGCAGCCGGATGCCGCCGCCTCGGCGGCGACCATCCCGAACGCCTCGGGGAAGATCGACGGGACGACGGCGGCATCGCACAGCGGCAGGACGTGCACGAGGTGGCGATGCTCGAGCGCGCCGGTGAAGAGCGTGCCTGGCGGCGCCAGCGCCTCGAGCTCGGCGCGGTGGTCGCCGAAGCCGACGACCAGCGCGCGGGCGTCGACGTCGCGCAGCGCCTCGAAGAGCAGGTGCACGCCCTTGTTGCGCAGGAGCTTGCCGAAGTAGAGGACGATCGGCTCGTCGGACGCGAAGAACGCCTCCAGCCGCGCCGCGTTGCCCTCGTCGGGCTGGCGCTCATTCGCATTGCCGGGGTTCGCCGGGTCGCGCCGAGCCTCGTCCAGCAGCCCGGCGAGCGCCCCGGCGCGGCCCTCGGGGCGGAACTCCTCGACGTCCACCCCGGGCGGCACCTCGTGCACGCGGTCGACGTGGCCGACCACCTCCTCGAGCACCTGGCGAATGTGCGCCGAGCCGACGAATATGGCACGCGCATCCTCGAGCGCCTCGCGCCCGCGCTCGACCAGCTCGGGCCGGCCCCGCATCGAGTACTCGAGCTCGGAGCCGTGGGCCTTGACGGCGAACGGCGCGCCCGCCCCGGCGGCGACGGCCCCGCCGGGCAGGACGTGATTGGCGAACACGAGGTCGGCCGGCAACTCCGCCTGCACCGCCTCGACGTTCGCGTGCACGTAGCGCTCCCACTCCCCGTCCGTGAAGTCCTGGATGTACCTCGCCTCGAGCCCTTCGTAGCGGTCGAGGATGAACGTGGGCAGCAGCCCGCCGATGTCCGGCCGCACGACCCGCGCACCCGCGAGGTCGAACTGCTCCGGGTGGGGGTCCTGGCAGATCACGACGACCTCGTGCCCGGCAAGGCTCCACGCGCGCGCGAGCGCCCGCGTGTAGATGTTCGACCCCGTGCCCGAGAGCAGGTAGCCGTGCCAGAGAACAATCCTCATCGCGCGAAAGCCCGGCCTCGGCTACGCCGAGGCCGTCAGTGCCAGGCACTGTGACGCCCGCGTTACAGAGCCTGGCACGGTCACAGAGTCGTAGCGGTGCCTGGCACTGGAGGCCGGCTCTCGTGCGAGTTTGGAACTAGACGCGCCTTCGCGCGACGTGGCTGCGGCGGGCGAAGCCCGCCTCCGCCGAACCGCGCTACGTGAGATGGAAGTAAAGAGCGTAGAGGAGCTCAACCGCAGGATTTGAAGTGTGCACGGCCACGTCGGGGGGCACGTCGAGCAGCGCCTCGGAGTAGTTGAAGATGATCTTGACGCCGGCGGCGACGAGGTCCCCTGCGACTTGTTGCGCCTGGTCAGCCGGCACGGCGAGCACGCCCACCACGATGTTGCGCTCGGCCACGGTGTCGCGCAGGCGCCTGTCCTCGGTGATCTCGACGGTGCCGAGGCGGCGGCCGATCTTGTCCGGATCGGTGTCGAAGATCGCGGCGATGTGGATGCCGTGCTCCGCGAAGATCGGCGAGCTCGCGATTGCCTGGCCGAGACGTCCGGCGCCGATGAGGGCAATGTTGTGCTGCCCCTGGGTGCGGAGGATCTTGCGGATCTCGCTGAGCAGCGAGTCGATGTTGTAGCCGACCCCGCGCTTGCCGAACTTGCCGAACGCGGACAGGTCGCGGCGGATCTGTGTCGCGTTGATGTTCGTGTAGTCCGCGATCTCCTGGGAGGAGATGCGGTCCTTGCCCATCTTGCGCGCCTGCGTCAGGACCTGGAGGTAGCGGCTGAGCCGCGCAGCGACCCCCACATTGAGCCGCTCGCCACCTTCAACCCCTTCCGTGGTGAGACTTTGTAACACGGCACAAGGGTTCTAGCATTTCGCGTGGCCGAAGCGTCGGCGGAGTCACAAACTTGGCTCTGAGCCGGGACTTTGTGCGGCCACGGCGCGCCGGAACGCGTCCTCCGGAACGAAGTACGAGAAGCTACGCCCGCCCTCTACTTCAACGACCGGAAGCAGCGCGCGGTAACGCGCCTCGAGCGACTCGTCGCCGCTGATATCGACCTCGACCAACTCGAACGCCGTGTCGGTCTGTACGCCCAGCACGACGTCCCGCGCCCGGTCACAGAGGTGACAGCCCGGCGAGTGGTAGAGCGTCACGCGCACAGCCGGATTGATAACGCGCGGCGCCGGGTAGCGACACTGCATGGGCAAGAACGTGCTCGTCGTAACCACGGTCCCCGCGGATGACGCCCGCCTGCGCCAGGCGATCGGTGACGCCGACGAGGTGCGGATCGTCGCGCCGGCGACCATGGTGAGCAAGCTCGACTGGCTCACGAACGCCGAGGATGACGCCCGGCGCGAGGCGGCCCAGGCGGCCGACCGCACCGCCGACGCACTCGCCGGCACCGCCAACGTGACGATCGACCGCACCAGCCAGCAGCCCGATCCGGCCGGGTCGATCGCCGACGCCCTGCGCAACTTCGACGCGGACGAGATCGTCGTCGTCACCAGCCCGGACGAGCAGACGACCTGGCTCGAGGACGAGACCGTGCGCGCAGCGATGGACAGCACCGGGCTGCCCGTGCGGCAGATTCAGCTCACCTGACCAACGTGGGACTGTCCCCGAAGGGGACTGTCCCAGGCCTAGGGGTAGAGGCCTCGCGTGAGCGTGGCCTCCGCGACGCGCTGCACCGCGAGCCCGTACGCCGAGACGCGCATGCTCGCCTGCTTCGCCTCCATCGTCACCCAGGTCTCGTTGAATGCACGGGTCATGATGTCGTTCAGGCGGGCGTTGACCTCGTTCTCCTTCCAGAAGTACTCCTGGAGGCCCTGCACCCACTCGAAGTACGAGACGACGACGCCCCCCGCGTTCGCGAGCACGTCCGGGAGGACCAGGACGCCGCGCTCCTCGAGGATGTCGTCGGCGGCCGGCGTGGTCGGCCCGTTCGCGCCCTCGCAGATGA
>DASTZE010000120.1:0-5828 GCA_035764425.1 Gaiellaceae bacterium | reverse complement strand
CGTCATCCTCTTCGTCTCGGCCATCGCGGTGACTCCTCTCGTCGTCGTCTTGGTGGACTCGACGAGTTTGAGCGCCGCGGTGGCCGGACCTCACCCGGCTCCGTCCGACGCGCTCCTACACCACGCTATGGGACGTGACCGACCCCGCGTAGTTGTCCCCAGGACCTAGCCCCATGCTCACGTCCAAAGCAGTTGCGGCGCCGAGCCGTGAGGCGATGTGCCGGCGTCTCGTCGATCGTCGTGATCGAACGCGAAGCGGGTTCGCGCACGCCTCGAGTAGTCGCGCGGGTGCGCTGGGCTGACCACCGTCCTCACACGTTGGCTGAAATGAGCCGGGAGGAGTGACCGCGCCGTCGAGCTGTCAGCGCCGGCCGGACCGCGGGCACGCGGGTTCGGTGCTACGGTGTTGGCGTTAGCTGAGCGAGTACCGGGTTGCGCGGTGTGCGCTTCCTCTGCCCGTTCTTTCGAGGTCAGAGGAGGTGTTTGTATGGCAACCGGAACCGTGAAGTGGTTCAACGATGCGAAGGGGTATGGGTTCATCACCCCTGCTGATGGTGGGAAGGACGTGTTCGTCCACCATTCGTCGATTGCGGGCGAGGGTTTCAAGTCGCTCGCCGAGGGCGCGCAGGTGCAGTTCGACGCGGTCGACGGGGCGAAGGGCCCCGAGGCGACGAGCGTCGTCGCCGTCTAGTTGCGCGCGTGAGCCGCGGGCGTCGCCCGCGGCTCCGCCGCCTGAAAGGAGCGGCCGTGGAGGGGACGATGCTGTGGTTCAACTCGGCGAAGCGGCACGGCTTCATCCGCACCGACGAGGGCGAGCGTCTCCGTGTCGATCAGGAAGGCTTCGCTGCCGGCGCGCCACTGGGAGATCGCTGTCGGGGAACACGGGTCAGCTTCGAGCGTGCCGAAGACGAGGTGGATGAGCCGCGGGCGGTGAATGTCGCGGTTGTGCCGCTGTTCGCGGCGCGGCGGGCGCGATTGCGCGGCCGTCGCTGATGGGCCGCCGTAGCCCGCAGTCGGTGCTGAAACGGGCGCGCGAGCAGGCGCTACGGGAGAAGCGGGAGCGGAAGGAAGCGAAGAAGAGTGCGCGGGCCGCAGAGCGGCGCGCGGCGTCAGCCGAGCCGTTCGATGCCACCGAGGTGCAACCAGACGCTGGAGAGGCGACGCGTGACGAGGTTTGACGCCGGCGAGCCGGAAGGCGCGGTCGAGCTTGACTACGAGCAGGCGCTGGAGGCCTTGCTGACGATGATCGGTCGTCAGGTGCTCGTCCTGTTCTCGGGCGCAGGCGGCACACCGTTCATCTCCGGCATCGTCTCGGGTCGACTCGATCGGGGCGAGCTCGACGAGCGCCTGCAGGAGGTTCTCCTTCGTGCGGATGACGCTACCGTCGAGACGCTCTTCTTCCATGTCGGCTCCCGTCAGAGTGGCTTCGTCATCCGGCCGGACGAGTTCGAGCGCGGCTACTGGCGTGGCGACACCCAGCTCGTCCTGCGCGTCGGACAGTGCGCGATCACCGTGCTCGCCGGGGGCGAGCTCGGCAGGGCGCTCGAGCGGTGAGAGGCGACCCGGCCGACGCGCGCAGCGCAGCGCTCGACGCGTATCTGGAAAGCCGGACCTCGCAGGGCTTCCGGATCGAGACGCGGAGCAGTGTCCAGGCCGTGATCGTCCGTCGGCACCGGCCGTACTTCCTCCTGCGCTGGCTGGCGCGGGGACGCTCCGAACAGCGACTCGTCGTTTCGGTCGACCAGCACGGTGAGGTGAACACACTCGCAGCCGAACCGATCCGGTGGTGACCGTGAGCCCTTCGACGACCGACGTCTCGGACATCGCGCTCGCTGGAGTCTTGGTTGTCGGTATCGGCTGAACGTCGTCTGCAACCGGAAGAGGAGGTCAGCATGGCCACGAAGGACAAGAACTCGAAGAAGAGCATGGAAAAGAAACCGGCCCAGAAGACGCTGAAGGAAAAGCGACAGGCGAGAAAGGACAAGAAGTAGCTGCCGCGATGGGGTTGGCGGTCGGTGACCTCGTGGTCTACGGGACACACGGCGCCGGCCCGATCACCGCCCGTGAGGTGCGGCAGGTCCTCGGCGAGGAGCAGGAGGTGCTGCTGCTCGCGCTCGCGCATGGGCTCTCGGTCGAACTACCGCTGGCCCGAGCGGCAGAGCTGCTGCGTCCCGTGGTCGACGCGGAGGAGATCGCTGGGCTCCGCGCCATCCTTCGTTCAGAGGTTGCTTTCGATACCGACTCGTGGCTGAAGCGACACCGCGCCGCGCGGGCGAAGCTGGGCACCGCAGCAGGTCTCGCCGAGGTGGTCAGCGAGGGCGCGCAGCGCCCTTCGCTGTCGCCTGGGGAGCGGGAGCTGGTACGCCGCGCGAAGGACTTGCTCGCTGACGAGATCGCGCTCTCACGGGGAGAGGACGCCCGCGACGCATCCGCCTGGATCGACGATCAATTGGCACGTTGCCGAGCAACGTCAGCTCGGCATACGGAAAGCGGCATCTGACGGCGTCGCGATGACCGCTCACCCGGAGGCGCGCGAGCGGAAGACATGCGTTGAAGGATGCTTCCCGGTCGTCTGCCCGCTGCTGCAGCACCGGCAACCGAAAATCACTTGGGTTCGAGTTGGCCGTGCTGGGTAGTACCCGGTTGCCGAGGCGGCCCTTGTGCGCCCCCACTTCCCAAGGCGACGCTGGCTAGCGCGAGGTTCTTGAGGACTCCCCCGGCACGCTCGACGTGCTGCGGAAGGATCATGGTCGAGGACTCGCTCGTTTTCGTTCTTCCTAACGGCCGCTCGGCCGACGTCGCGCCGCACTTGGCCCGGCTGATCTACGACCGGCTCCGGAGCCTCGGGGTTTGTGCGGGAGTGGCGACTGCTGCGGTTCGAATCAGCGATGCCCTCCGGGGCAACCGGTTGCCACCGGTTGCAACCACGGGGCTCCATAAGGCTCCATCCTTCGTTGTCTTATCTGACGACGCCGCACGGGAGGTCTCGTCGGCGATCCATTGCTGAACCAGGAGTCGGCTCCAGGGGCCTGGCCGCGCTGATTAGGACTGGGCACACTCGTACTAGCTCTCGCTGGCCGGTGGTTGCGGAGCGGGGACGCGTTGTCGACCATAACCACATGGAGCGACCGGACACGCGGTTCGCTTGGAACGGAGCCAGGCCGAGAGCGTCATCGCCGCGAAGACACGCCTCGCAGCGACGGCGCTGAGCTTCGCGCTCTGCTTCGTCTATCTCCTGTTCCTCCCCTCTCGAGCGTAGGAGCGATCACCACCGCGGCCGTCATGGTCATTGCCGCGCTGAGTCCGCGCCATCCGTGGCAACAGCCACTGATCGGGGCGGCTAGCACAGCTATAGGAATTGCGATCGGACTCGCAGCGGCTTGGCTGGCGAACGGCAACCTCGTCGCCGGCCTCCGTCGCAGGCCGAATGCCGCTGAAACGAGAGGACTTCGTTTGGGCGGGTAAGGCGACGGCGCCGAGTTGGATCAGCATGCCGAGGATCTCTCGGTGATCCAGCCTTCGGCGATCCGCTCGTCAAGCCACACAGCCCAGCCGCCCGAAAGCGGCGTGCGACCCTGGTGCGACCTCGGAGCGCCCACGGGCGCGAAAACCGGACAGGCTGAAAGCGCAAAAAGCCTGCAAGCGGGCCGCTTCTGTCGTCTTGCGCTGACCCCCTCCTTACCCGCGATCCCGCATAGACAACAATAAATCGCGATTAGCAGGTCTTTTAGAGCCCTCTGACGGACTCGAACCGTCGACCCCCTCCTTACCATGGAGGCTTCGGAGGCGGTACTGGCGGGCACGGCGGGGCAAGCGCGATCACGTTTTTCCTGCAAATCCCAGCTTCGCGGCGTGCCTGCAGTGCCCGCGCGTGTCCCCGCGTGCCCGAGCTGATGTACCCGTCTCGTACCCGCGGCTTGTTGCCTAGTTACAAAACAAGCAACAGGACCTAGGGACTGGACTAGCCGGGCGGCCCAAGGGGCGGGTCCGCCGGCTCGCTCGTCCCAGCCTCGAGGGTCAGAGCGGTCTCAGCTCGCGGGCACGCGAGACCGCGTCGGGCCGGGTGGCGACGTCGAGCTTGCGAAAGGGTGTCGGTCCATGAACCGACATGAGCCAAGCCGCATTTGCTATTGGGCTGTCAAGACGTGTTGACAGCACCTGATTCTCTGTCAAGATGCCTTGACAAGGTGAGGGTTGCAAAGCAGGAGCAGATGGTCACATTGGTTCGGGACGCGACGAGTCGGGATCCGGCGGACGGTCTGGCCGCGGTCGCGGCGCTGGCGGGGTTGCTCGAGGTGCTGGAGGCGCTTCACGTCGAGCGGGCGCGCAGGAGCGGTTGGTCGTGGGAGGCGATCGCGCAGAGGCTCGGTGTCAGCAGGCAGGCGGTCCATCAAAAGCACCGCGACCTCGACAAGCGAAAGCAGCGACTTCGGAAGCGAGCAAGGAGGTAGGTCGCGATGCTCGCGGACTTCGAGCAGACGATGCGGCTCGCGGCGCAGGAGTCGGAGCGGCACGAGCATCGTCACCTCGGTACCGAGCACGCGCTGCTCGGTCTGTTACGCACGAGCAACGCGAGGGCGGTGAGCGTCCGGCGGTCGCGCGGTCTTACCGCGGAGGCGGTCGAAGCCGAGCTCGGTCGACTGGAGGCGGAGGGCATCGTGCCGCGACGCGACGGTGGCCGCGAACTGCTGCGCAGCCTTGGGATCGACATCGAGGAGGTGGTCACTCGACTGGATCGTTCGTTCGGTCGCGCCGCGGTCGACGAAGCAACGTGCCGTGTCGCACATCGTCGCCGGTGGCGCCGCGGTCGGAGCGGCTTGGCGCCGCTGGCGAAGCCCGGACTCGTGAAGCGCGCGCTCGAGCTCGCAGAGCGGCACCCGGCGTGACCTCGGGCGACCCGGGGACGAGCACGAGCAACCCCGCGCTTGCAGAGGCCGGAGTCATCCACCATCACCCCGGTATCGCCGGCATCGCCGACCTCGTCCCGGCGATCCACGGCGGGACCGATCCCGTCGCGGAGATCACCGTGGAGCGCGTCGGCTAGGGCTTCCTTTTCCTTGGGCCGGATGCCTTGCGGTGTCCGGCCCCAGTCGGTCCGCGGGCCTTCCAGGGCAGAGGCGTTGCGGCTACCCGCGGGTGGACGTCCGCTCCGCCTCGGCGCCTCGCGAGCCGGCTACGCGCTCCGCCCGCGCGGACTCGCGAAGCTCGTCTATGAGCACGGCTCGGGAACGATCCTCCGTGTGCATCTCGTGACGCCGACGGCGACCGACTCGATTCAGTTCATCGTCATGGCGATGCCGCTCGGAGTCACGGGGGAGGATCCGACATGAGAAAGGGCTGCATTTCGTCGAGATCATCCCTCACCGGATCGGCTTACGCGGACGGAGAGTCGGCAGCCAGGAACTCGCGCGCGACACGCCAGCCGCCGTCAGCCTGCTTGCGCGCAACACCATGAGAAACCGGAGCGTCACCGGTTGACGTTCTGGATGCAGGTGAACAGCCCGTAGGCGTACGCAAGATCGTCGCGGGCTTCGATCGTGGGAGGTGTGAGCGTCACCGATCGCAGCACCGTGCCGTTCTCCAGTCGCTCGAGCATCTCCGCGCGGCCCTGAATTAGCGGAGCGCCCGGCATGACGAACGTCGCGTCGTCGGTATAGATGTCGGCTCGCGTTTTCGGATCCTCGCCTTCGAGAAGACGAACGCCTGCAACGCTGCCGCGACTTCCATCTCTTCGACGGACGCCGTCGTATCGGTTGGTGTAGGCACCGCGCCCCGATCCTGGCTGCGACTAGCGAGAATCGCAAGGCGCCGCTCGCCTGGGCCAGCGT
>DASTZE010000119.1:0-17008 GCA_035764425.1 Gaiellaceae bacterium | reverse complement strand
TCCGCGAGCTGGTCGGCGGCCTCTACTTCGGGGCCAGCGGGCGTCGCGACGACGGTAGCGCCTTTGACACCTGCGAATACTCCCCGGCCCAGATCGAGCGGATCGCGCGCCGCGGCTTCGAGCTGGCGCGCGAGCGGCGCGGCCGGCTGGCGTCGGTCGACAAGGCGAACGTCATGGAGACGTCGCGGCTTTGGCGCGAGGTCCTGACGCGATTGGGGGCGGAGTACCCGGACGTCCGGCTCGAGCACGTGCTGGTGGACACGGCCGGGCTCCTGATCGTTCAGGACCCGGTGCGCTTCTCGACGATCGTCACCGAGAACACCTTCGGCGACATCCTCTCCGACGTCGCCGCGGGCACCAGCGGCGGCCTCGGTCTCGCCGCCTCGGCGAGCCTCGCCGATCGTGGTCCCGGCATCTTCGAGCCGGTGCACGGGTCGGCGCCGGACATCGCCGGGCAGGGGGTCGCCAACCCCGCAGCAATGCTCCGGTCGGTCGCATTGCTGCTCCGGCACGCCGCCGGAGAGCCCGGTCTGGCGGCCGCGCTCGACCAGGCGGTGGACGAGGCGCTCGAGCTCGTGCCGACGCCGGACCTCGGCGGGAGCGCGACGACGTCGTCTTTCACGGACGCGGTTCTTGACCGCATCGCGGCATGACTTTACTCTGTACAGCGTGAACGGAGCCACCTCCCAAACCGAATCCAAGGCCGAGCTCTGCAACTGCGAGCGGCCGATCCCGCGGGAGCGCGCCGAGCACAAATGGGCCGCTCGCACCTACTGTGCGAAGTGTGGCCTCGACATGCCGCTCCGCTGGAGATGACCTCCGTCGCGTACGCGGGCGGCGCGGGTGCCCACAGCGCCGCGGCCGCTGAACGACTCTTCCCGTTCGCGAACGCGCTCGTCGGCGTCGACACCTTCGCCGAGGTGATCGAGGCGACGGTCGAGGGCGAGGTCACCTACGGCGTGCTGCCGATCGAGAGCTCGCTCGCCGGGCCGGTCAACGAGACGCACGACCTGCTGTACGAGCGGCCGGTCTCGATCGTCGCGGAGACGTCGATCCCGATCCGCCACCACCTCGTCGCACGGGATCCGCTGACGCTCGAGGACATCCGAATCGTCAAGTCGCACCCGGTCGCGTTCGAGCAATGCCGCGAGCTGCTGCGCTCGCTGCCGAACGTGAAGGCGATCGCCACGGCGACCACCGCCGAGGCCGCCGCACAGGTCGCCGAGGGGAGCGACGAGGGCGAGGCCGCGATCGTCGGCGAACGCGCCCTCCGGCTGCACCCCCTGCACGCGGTCGCGCGTGACGTCGGCGATCACCCCGAGGCGTACACGCGCTTCGTCTCCCTAGCGACGCACACACGCATCGACCGCGTGCACATGGACTGGCGCACGGCGTTCTCGTTCGTGACCGACCATCGCCCGGCCGCCCTGCACCACGCGATCGAGCCGTTTGCCCGTCACGAGATCGATCTCGTCCAGCTCGTCTCGCGGCCGATCCCGAAGTCGCCGTGGCGCTACCGCTTCGATGCGGTGCTCGCCGGGCACCCGCTGGATGCCGAGACGCAGGGCGCACTCGCCGAATGCCGCGGACGCGTCAGGCAGCTGCGCGTGTTCGGCTCGTATCCGGCCGGCGTCTAGAGCGCCAGCGTGTCGACACGAGCCGCGGTCGCCGCCTCGTAGCGGTCGATCTCGCCCGCCCGCCGCAGCGTCAGTGCGATCTCGTCGAGCCCCTCGAGCAGGCACTCGCGCGAGAACGGGTCGATGTCAAACGAGAGCTCGCGCGCGTCGGGGTCGACCACGACCTGGCGTTCCAGGTCGACGGTCAGCTCCGAGCCGTCCGCGCAGCGCTCGATCAGCGCCCGCACGTCGTCGGCCGGCAGCTGCACCGGCAGCAGCCCGATCTTCAGCGAGTTGCTCCGGAAGATGTCGCCGAAGCTCGGCGCGATGACGACGTCGAACCCGTAGTCCTGCAGCGCCCACGCGGCGTGCTCGCGCGACGAGCCGCAGCCGAAGTTCCGGCCGGCAATCAGGATCTGCGCGTCCACGCACTCCGGCCGGCGCAGCTCGAAGTCCGGGTCCTTCATCCAGTCGAAGAACAGGAACTGGCCGTAGCCGGTGCGCTCGATCCGCTTCAGGAACTGCTTCGGGATGATCTGGTCGGTGTCCACGTCGACGCGGTCGACGATCGCGGTGCTGCTCGTCACGCGGCGGAAGGCCTTCACAGCGCCCTCGGGTCGACGAAGTGCCCGGCGACCGCGGTTGCTGCCGCCACGGCGGGGGAGACGAGATGCGTGCGCCCGCCGGCCCCCTGGCGGCCCTCGAAGTTGCGGTTCGACGTCGAGGCGCAGCGCTCGCCCGGCGCCAGGATGTCCGGGTTCATGCCCAGGCACATCGAGCAGCCGGCGCGGCGCCACTCGAAGCCGGCCGCCGTAAAGATCCGGTCGAGGCCCTCCTCCTCGGCGAGGCGCTTCACCGTCGCCGAGCCGGGCACGACCATGGCGCGCACCGACGGATGCACCCTCTGGTCGCGAAGGATCGCGGCGGCTGCACGCAGGTCCTCGATCCGGGCATTTGTGCACGAGCCGATGAACACACGATCGACGTGAATGTCCTCGATGCGCGTCCCTGGCTCGAGCGCCATGTAGGTCAGAGCGCGCTCGACGGCCGAGCGCTCGTCCGGGTCGTCGTACGCCGCCGGGTCGGGTACCTCGCCGAAGACCGGCGCGACCATCTGCGGGTTCGTCCCCCAGGTGACCTGCGGCGCGAGCGCCGAGACGTCGACGGTCAGCTCGCGGTCGAACACGGCGCCGTCGTCGCTGGGCAGCGCGCGCCACTCGTCGAGCGCCCGCTCCCAGTTGCGCGGCGCGCCCGGGCGGCCCTCGAGGTACGCGAACGTCGTCTCGTCCGGGGCGACGAGCCCGGCCCGGGCGCCCCACTCGATCGACATGTTGCAGACGGTCAGCCGCTGCTCCATCGAGAAGCGCCGCACGATGTCGCCGGCGTACTCGACCACGTGGCCGACCCCGCCTGCGACGCCCGCCTGGCCGATCAGCGCCAGGATCGCGTCCTTCGCCGTCACCCCGCCGGGCAACTCGCCCTCGAAGGTCACGCGCATCGTCTGCGGCCGCTGCTGCGGCAGCGTCTGTGTCGCGAGCACATGTTCGACCTCGGAGGTGCCGATACCGAAGGCGAGCGCGCCGAACGCGCCGTGCGTCGAGGTGTGGCTGTCGCCGCACACGATCGTCATCCCGGGCTGCGTGACGCCGAGCTCGGGGCCGATGACGTGGACGATGCCCTCGCGGCCGCTGCCGGTCGCATACAGCGGGATGCCGAACTCCTCGCAGTTCGTCCGCAGCGCCTCGAGCTGCTGCTGCGCGAGCTCATCCGGCGGGCCCTCGGCCGTCGGCACGTTGTGGTCCATCGTTGCCAGCGAGCGGTCGGCGCGCCGCACGGGGCGGCCCGCGAGCCGCAGCCCGTCGAACGCCTGCGGGGACGTGACCTCGTGGATCAGGTGCAGGTCGACGTAGATCAGCGCCGGCTCGCCCTGCGGCTCGGCCACGACGTGCCGGTCCCAGATCTTCTCGAAGAGCGTCCTGCTCACGCGGCCTCCGCCAGCTGGAGCAGGCGGTCGCGCACCCGCACGACCTCCCCGACAACGATGACCGCCGGGCCGAACACGCCCTCGGCGGCGGCCGCCAGCGTCCCGAGCGTCGCGACGGCGACCTGCTGGTCGGGCAGAGTGGCGCGCGCGACGATCGCCGCCGGCGTCGAGAGCGGCACGCCCTCCGCGCGCAGGCGGTCGCACACGTCGGCGACGGCCTCGAGGCCCATGAAGACCACGATCGTCTCGCCCTCCGACTCGCCTCGCCCGGTCAGCACGCGCACGCCGCCCGAGACGCCGCGATGCGTCAGTGGGATGCCGGCCGCGGCCGGGCCGGCGGCGAGGGTGGAGACGCCGGGCACGACGCCGAACGGTACTCCCGCCTCGGCCAGCGCGATCGCCTCCTCGCCGCCGCGGCCGTAGACGAACGGGTCGCCGCCCTTCAGGCGCACGACCTCGCGGCGGTCGCGGCCGAGCGCGACCAGCAGGCGGTTGAGCTCGTCCTGCGCCAATCCGTGGCGCGGCATGCGCAGCCCGCCCGCCTCGGCGACGAGCTCCGGCGCGACGAGCCGGTCGTGGACGAGGACGTCGCAGGCGCGGATCAGCTCCAGCCCGCGGGCCGTGATCAGCCCCGGGTCGCCGGGGCCGGCGCCCACGAGCCAAACCGTCATTCGAACGCCGCCTCCACCAGCCGCGCGAAGTAGTCGCGGCGCTCCTCGTAGGTGGCGAGGTTCTCCTTCGCCCACGGGCGCAGCGCTTGCAGCTCGCGCGCGAGGTCCGCGTGCTCGGGGCGGACGACGCCCGCGATCTCGGCCCGCAGGCGCTGTGCGAGCGCCGGCGATGCGCCGCTGGTCGACACGGCGACCGCGATCGGATCGACCCGGTGGACGGCCGGGAGGATGAAGCTGCAGAGGTCCGGCTCGTCGGCGACATTGCAGAAGATCCCCAGGCGCTCGGCGTCCTCGTGCACTGCGAGATTGACGTCGCGGTACGGCGTCGCGGTCACGACGAGCCACTTGCCGTCGAGGTCCCACGTCGCGTAGTGGCCGTGCTGCCACTCCACCGGCAGGTCGAGCAGAGCCGGGTCGACCTCGGGCGCGACCACCGTGACGCGCGCGCCGCACTCGAGCAGGCCGCGCGCCTTCTCGGTGCCCACGGTGCCGCCGCCGACGACCAGGCACTCCCGGTCGGCGAGGTTCAGGCAGGCCATGTAGTAGCGGCTCACGTTCCCACGCTCCCGACGCGTGCGCCCTGGCGGTCGAGCCGGATGGAGAGCGTGGCGCCGTCGACGGCGACGCTCAAGGTGTAGGCACCGGGGCCGACGGCGTCGACTGAGATCGACTCGAGCGTCCTCCCGCTGAGCCCGCCGAGCGCCTCGGTCACCGAGCGTGCGCTTGCGCCCACCTCGGCGCCGCGCGGCAGGCGCCGGTAGAGGCGGAGCGCCGCCTGCTCGCCGCCCGGGCCGTAGACGGCGCGGATGCGGCCCGCCTGCAGCCCGAGCTCGAGCAACCGTTCGAGCGTCCGAGACTCCTCCTCGCCGAGCGAGCCCTCGTCCGCGGCGGCGACGAGCGAAGCGAGCTCGTCGCGATAGCCCGGGTCGGCGGCGACGGCGAGCACGGCCTGCGCCTCGGCCCGCGCGACCTCCTGCTCGTCTGGGCGCAGATCAGTCATGGTCGGCGCCGAGAATCGCGTGCAGCTCGTGCTCCATCCCGCCGGTCTCGATCGCGCAGTGGATGCCGCATTCCTTCGGTGCGTTCGACTCCCACCACCAGCGTCCGGCGCGGGCCGGCTCGCCGGGCTGCGTCGCGCGGGTGCACGGCGCGCAGCCGATCGAGGAGTAGCCGCGCTCGTACAGCGGGTGGGTGGGCACGTCGCGCTCGCGGACGTAGTCCCAGACCTCGGCCTCCGTCCACTCGGCGAGCGGGTTGAGCTTCACGATCGCGCCGTGGTCGTGGTCGATCTCGACCTTGCGGATCTCGGCGCGGCTCGCCCACTGGTCGCGGCGGAGGCCGGTGATCCAGGCGTCGAGCCCGTACAGGTGCCGCGTCAACGGCTGCACCTTGCGGACGTTGCAGCAGAGCAGCCGCTGCTCGACGGAGCGGTAGAAGAGGTTCGGGCCGTTGCGCGCGACCAGGCGCTGCAGGTGCACCGGGTTGGGCGCGAGCAGGTCGAGCTGCATGCGCGGGTACCGGTCGCGCAGCTGCTCGATGAGCTCGTGCGTCTCGGCCGGGAGGCGGCCGGTGTCGACCGAGAAGACCCGCACCTCCGGGTCGAGCTCGGCGGCCATGTCGATGAGGGCGACGCCGTCGACCTGGAACGCTGTGGAGATGGCGATCGCCGGGGCGAAGCGCTCGAATGCCCACTCGAGCAGGTCTTGCGGGTGGACGCCCTCGAACTCGATGGACAGGTCGCCCGCCTCGAGCTCGTCGATCAGCTCGACGCTCATGCCCGTCCCTCGCCGGCGGCGGCTCCCGCCGGGCGGAGCCCGGCTCCGCCGCCGCCGGCGAGGGACGGGCTGTGAGTCCGAACATCGGGGTTCATGCAGCCTCCTTTCGCGTGACTGCCGGCTCGAGGTCCGCCAGTTCACCCAGGTCGTCGTCGGAATGTCGGTCGCAGAAGGCCCGGAAGCTCTCGTCGCCGCCGCGGCGCTCGAGCCAGCCTCCGACGAGACCCTCGACCGCCCCGTTCAGCGCCTCGGTCGGCACCCGCCGGAACACCGGCCGTGCGATCGCCGCGTCGGGACCGAGCCCGCCGCGCAGGTAGATGTCGTACGCCTGGCGCTTCCGCCCGTCGGCGTCGCGCAGCGTGGTGCCCTGGAAGCCGAGGTCGCCGGTCCAGTGGTGCGCGCAGGCGTGCGGGCAGCCGTCGAGGTGGAGACGGAGGCCGGCGATCTGCGCGCCGAAGCGCCCCTCGAGGTGGACGAGCAGCTCGTCCATGCGCGTCTTCGTCTCGGTGACGGAGAAGTTGCAGTGCGGCTCGCCGGTGCAGGCGATCGAGCTCGCGCGCGCCGAATCCGTCTCGAGCGGGTAGCCGATCTCGGCCAGCGCCGCGGCGGCCTTGTCGACCCGCGCGCGCGCGACGTTGGTGAGCACGAAGTTCTGCTGGCGGGTGACGCGCACGTCGCCGCCGAAGCGTTCGGCGAGCTCGGCGACCGCGATCAGCTGATCGCCGCTCGTGAGCCCGAGGTGCGCAGGTACCCCGATGTAGACGAGGTCGGGGTCGCGCTGGTCGTGGACGCCGATGTGGTCGGTGAACGCAGGCGCGGGCGGCAGCGCGTAGTCGGGCAGCCGGTAGCCGAGGCGCTGCTCGACCTCGGCGCGCATGCCCTCCGGGCCGAGGTCGTCGACCATGAACTTCATCCGCGCCTTCACGCGCGAGACCCGGTAGGTCGGGTCCTCCTTCCAGGCGTCGAGCAGCGCGCGCAGGACGGGCAGCGCTTCGTCGAGGCGGACGAAGACGCCCAGGTCGCGCGCGAGGCGGGGCACGGATGAGAGCCCGCCGCCGACCAGCACGGCGAAGCCCGGCTCCCCGTCGCGCAGCACGCCGACGAGCGAGATGCAGTTGATCTCGGGCGCGTTGCAGCGGTGGGCGCAAGCGGCGATCGTGATCTTGTGCTTGCGCGGGAGGTCCGAGTACTCGGGGTTGCCGTAGAAGAACTCGACTGCCTCCTCGACCACGGGGGTTGCGTCGAAGAGCTCGTCGTGTGCGAGCCCGCCGACGGGGCAGCCGGTGATGTTGCGTACGACGTCGCCGCAGCCGCCGACGCTCGTCAGGCCGACGGACTCGAGCCCGGCGAGGACGTCCGGGAGGGCGGCTAGCTCGAGGTAGTGCAGCTGGACGGTCTGCCGCGTGGAGAACTCGCCCGAGCCGCGCCCGTACCGGTTCGAGAGCTCGCCGATCGCCCGCAGCTGGGTCGGCGTCGCGCGCCCCGCGGGGAGCTTGATGCGGAGCATGAACGTCCCGATCTTCGGCTTGTCGTGGTAGAGGCCCCACCACTTGAGCCGGACGATGTCCTCCTCCGCGACGTTCTCGTAGCCGGCCGCGATCAGCGCGGGCAGCTCGTCGACGATCCCGAGCGGCGCCTTCTCGCGCTTCAGCCGCTCGACCGAGTTGCGCTTGAGCACGAGCTCCCAGGTCGCGGGCTCCCGTTCACGGGTACGGCCAGTCCTTCCAACAGGTGTCGGATCCCCGGTCACGTGGCTGGAGGAGGGCTAGCCGGCGACCGGGACCGTGGGCATGGACGCACAGGGACAGCAGCACATGAGAAGGGCTGACCGGCCTGCGCGCTTCACTGTTTCGGAAGGTAGCGTCAGCACAGTAAAAAGTAAAGCGACGGCCGAGCAGCGATTATTCCCGCGTGATCCCACTTCGCCGCATTCCCGATCTGCCGCCCTACGCGTTCGCCGAGATCGACGCGCTCAAACGGCAGCTGCGCTGGAACGGGGTCGACGTCATCGACCTCGGGTTCGGGAACCCGGACATCCCGTCGCCCACGATCGCCGTCGAGAAGCTGCAGGAAGCCGCGGCCAAGCCGCGCAACCACCGCTACTCGGCGAGCCGCGGGATACCCAAGCTGCGCGAGGCGATCTGCGACTTGTACGCGCGCCGCTTCGGCGTCGAGCTCGACCCGGAGCGCGAGGCGATCACGACCATCGGTGCCAAGGAGGGTCTCGCGCACCTGCTCTGGGTGCTGGTCGAGCCCGGCGACGCCGCGCTCGTGCCTGCGCCGAGCTACCCGATCCACATGTTCGCGCCGGCGTTCGCCGGCGCGACCGTCGCGCAGGTGGCGATGGGCACGGAGGAGGACGTGCTCGCGAACCTCGACGCCGCCTACCAGGCGACGCATCCGCGCCCGCGAGTCGTGATCACCTCGTTCCCGCACAACCCGACGACGACGGTCGTCGAGGACGACTTCATGCAGGCGCTGGTCGACTTTGCCCGCGCGCGCGACATGGTCGTCGTGCACGATTTCGCGTACGCCGACATCGCCTTCGACGGCCACCGGCCGCCGTCGATCCTCGCCGCCGAGGGCGCGAAGGACGTCGCGGTCGAGCTCTACACCCTGACGAAGGGCTACTCGATGCCCGGCTGGCGCGTCGGCTTCCTGGTCGGCAACGCCGAGATCGTGGCGGGCCTCGGACGGCTGAAGTCCTACCTCGACTACGGAACGTTTCAGCCGATCCAGATCGCCGCCACCGTGACGATGCGCGACGACGAGTACCCGGTCGAGGTCTGCGAGCTGTACATGAGCCGGCGCGACGCCCTGTGCGATGGGCTTGCGCGTATCGGCTGGGACGTGCAGCGCCCGTGCGGGACGATGTTCGTCTGGGCGCCGATCCCGGACGCGTTCAGGCCGCTGGGGTCGCAGGCGTTCGCGAAGCTGCTGCTCCAGGAGGCTGCCGTCTCGGTCAGCCCGGGGGCCGGCTTCGGCCCGGGCGGCGACGGCTTCGTCCGCTTCGCCCTGGTCGAGAACGAGCAGCGGATCGGGCAGGCAATTCGCGGGATCCGGCGCGTTCTCGAACGCGCCGGAGCCGGCGCGGCCACGGGTCAGACGCCCGCCGCGCGCTCCTTGTAGCCGCAGATGGCCTCGACGGTCAGTTCCAGATCCATGTCGAGTTTCTCGCCGCTTGCGCACGTGCCGGGATCGATGTCGTCTCGCCGCACGACCGCGCCGACAACTCCGGGCGGTGGCTGCGCGACCGCCGGGATCTCGAAGCCCCAGGGGTCGTAGAAGCGCAGCCGCTCGTCGACGCTGTACCGCCCCTCGTGAAGCATGCGGTGGTGGCGTCGGCAGAGCAGAACGAGATTCGCGAGCTTCGTGGGGCCACCTCGTGCCCAGTGATGAACGTGGTGGGCATCCACCCATCGATGGTTCTCGCACCCCGGGAAGCGGCAACCGTGGTCGCGCGCGCGCAAGGCGCGACGGACGGCGGGTGGGATCGTCCTGGTCTTGCGCCCGATGCGCACCGGCTCGCCGTTGCGCTCGCTGATCGCCACGATGGAGGCATCACATGCCAGGCGACGCGCCGTCTCGGGTGCGAGCGCGGGTCCGTCCGACAGCGCGCACTGGCCCTCGACGTCGTCGCCGGCGAGCGTTTCGTGATCGATGTGGACGATCACCTGATGGCGGTCGCCCGAGGTCGGCGCCTCGGAGCTCAGGGCGGTATCGGCCAGGTCGACGAGCGCCTCCGCGTGCGTTCGCGGCGGTTCCGCGGAACCGCGCTCCCAACGGATCCGACCCTGGAAGACGTGAAGCGCGCGCAGGAAGAGCGCCCCGTCCTCAGGCGCAAGGCGGCCCTTGAACTCCACGCACCCGTCGTCGTCGACCCAGGCCGAGAAGTAGGCGCCGAAGTGCAGCCGCTCGGACTCCTCGGCCGTGACGCGGCGGTATGAGTGCACGGCCCGTTCGAGCTGCGCAGCCGTCAGGCAGCGCGCCAGCCCAAGCAACTGCTCCTCCGACTCCGCGTCCGCGATGCGCGTGATCGCGCGCACCTTCGAGTACGAAAGCTCTCCCCGCGCGAACGCGGCATGTGTCAGCGGTAGCTCCGGCAGGCTCCGCGCCACGCGGACGTGCTCGCGCGCGGTCCGCGGAAGCATGGCGCAGCGCCAGGCGAGCCAGTCCGCGCACGAGCCGGCCGCGTAATCGTCCCAGTCGCCGCGCCGGTCAAGCTCACCGACGAGCTCCAGGAACCGGCACGTGCCGGCATAGAGGTGCGAAGCGAGCGCTGCTAGCTCATCCTGCAGATCACGAACGGACATATCCTCTGTTGTCATCATTGCCAACAGAGGATACGGTACCGGCCCGGTCGGACAGACTCCTACTCCTCGATGACCGGCGAGACGACGACGCCGTAGCCCTGGCCCTCGAGCAGCTCGGCCGCGCGGGCCGCCTGTGCCTCGCCGAACACGAGCAGCGTGACGGTGCCGCCCCGCTCGGGCGAGATGTGCTCGAGCTCCAGGTCCTCGATGTTGATCCGCTCGGCTCCGAGCGCCTGGGTGATCCCAGCGAGGATCCCCGGCCGGTCGGTGACGTGCACGATCACGCGCTGCAGCTCGCCCGGATCGTCGAACGCGGTGGCGAGCATGCGCCTCCGGTTCGCGGAGGCTTCGCCGATCCAGCGCGCGACGAACCCGGCGTCGCCCGCGTCCAGCGCGCGCTCGAGCCGCTCTAGCTCGCGGCGGTGGTCCGCGAGCAACCCGCCGACCACCTCGGCGTTGTCGAGCAGGATGTCGACCCAGATGCGCGGGTTCGCGCCGGCCACGCGGGTCATGTCCCGAAACGAGCCGCCGGCGGCGGCGAGCGGGTCGTTGCCGTCGATCCGTGTGCCGCCCGCCTGGTTCACGAGCACGTTCGCGAGGACGTGCGGGAGATGGGAGACGATGCCGACGAGACGGTCATGCGCCTCCGGGTCGATTGCGAAGGGCGTGGCGCCCAGGCCCCCGACGAAGGCGTGCACGAGCCGGTAGCGCGCGGGATCGGTGTCGGCGAGAGGCGAGAGGTACCAGGTCGCGCCGTCGAAGAGCGTCGCCGTCGCGTGCTCAGGTCCGTGGAGCTCCGCGCCGGCGATCGGGTGGCCGCCGACGAAGCGCGGCGCCGTGCCGGCCGCCGCGCACACGACCGCCTTCGTCGAGCCGACGTCGGTGACGGTGCAGTCCGAACCGCTCTCGAGTACCCGGCGCACGAGCCCGGCAAGCGCGGCTACAGGCGCGGCGACCACAGCGAGCTCAGCGCCCTGGAGCGCGTCGTCGAGCGAACCGCTCGGCTCGTCGACGGCGCCGCGCTCGGCCGCGACCGTGAGTGCCTGCGGGTCCGGGTCCCACGCCGCCACGACCGGCACGCCCGCACGCTTGGCCGCGAGCCCGACCGACGCCCCGATCAGGCCGGTGCCGACGAGTGCCAGCCGGGAGGGAGGCATCTGGTGACCTTAGTGCCCCTTCAGGCATTGCACGCCGGCAGCAACACCTGAAGGGGCACTAGCCGATCTGCTTGCCCATCAGCGCGGCCAGCTCGCGGATCGCCGCCGCAAACTCGCCGAATGCCGCGGCAGGGATCTGCTGCGGGCCGTCGCAGAGCGCCTCCTCTGGCCGCGGATGCACCTCCACGATGATTCCGTCGGCGCCGACGGCGGCCGCTGCCCGCGCGAGCGGCAGCACGAGCGGGTAGCGCCCCGCCGCGTGCGACGGGTCGACGATCACGGGCAGATGCGTCTCTTCCTTCAGCACCGCTACGGCGCCGAGATCGAGCGTGTATCGCGTCGAGCGCTCGAACGTCTTGATGCCGCGCTCGCAGAGGATGATCTCCTCGTTCCCTTCCTTGGCGACGTACTCGGCCGCCATGAGCAGCTCCTCGACCGACGCGGACGGGCCGCGCTTCAGGAGTACCGGCTTGTTCGCCCGGCCGACCTCCGCCAGGAGGAGGAAGTTCTGCATGTTGCGAGCGCCGATCTGGATCACGTCCGTGACCTCCACGACCTCCTCGACGTGACGCGGGTCCATCAGCTCCGTCACGACGGGCAGACCGGTCTCCTCGCGCGCCTCCTGGAGGATCGTCAATGCCTCCGCGCCGAGCCCCTGGAAGGTGTACGGCGACGTGCGCGGCTTGAAGGCGCCGCCGCGCAGCATCGTCACGCCCTCGGCGGCGACGGTGCGCGCGGTCTCCATGGTCTGCTCGCGCGTCTCCACGGTGCACGGGCCGGCGATCAGCCCGAAGTACGTGTCGCCGATCCGATGGCCGTCGACCTCGATCACCGTGCCGTCGGGCGCGAACTCGCGCGAGACGAGGCGGTAGGGCTTCACGATCGGGACGACCTGCTCGACGCCGGGGTAGGCCTCGAGCGGCAGCGTCGCCAGCAGCTCGCGCTCGCCGATCGCGCCGATCACCGTCGCCTCGCGCCCGCGGGTCACGCGCGCGTCGGCACCGGCCTCCTGCAGCCGTTCGACGACGTGATCGGCGTCGGCCGGGGTGGCTCCCCGGGCCATCACGATGAGCAGCTCCGGCGAGCCGTTGACGGCCATCGGTCCGAGTGTAGAGAGAACTCGACTACGCTCCGGCGATGAGCGAGGGCCAGGACGCCGATCCCGTCATCCGCCAGATGCGCGCGGAGATCTCCGACACCGATCGCGCGCTCGTCGAGCAGATGAACAAGCGGCTGCGCCTCGTCGCACGCCTGAAGGAGTACAAGGAGTCGCGCAACATCGACTTCGTCGATCCGGCGCGCGAGGCGTGGATGATCCAGGACCTCCAGCGCGCGAACCGCGGGCCGCTTTCGGCCGACGGGCTCAAGCAGATCTACGAGGAGATCCTCGCCATGACGAAGCGCGAAGTGTCGTAACTACGCTCGCGGCATGAAGCCGCCCGCCGACGGCGCCGTCACCCGGTTCGCGGAGCACGTTGCCGACGCGATCCTCGTGGTCTCCTTCGGCGGCCCGGAAGGCCCCGACGACGTCATGCCCTTCCTCGAGAACGTCACCCGGGGCCGCAACGTCCCGCGGGCGCGGCTGGAGGAGGTCGCACATCACTACATGCGCTTCGGCGGCGTCAGCCCGATCAACGCCCAGAATCGCGAGCTGGTCGCGGCGCTCGAGCGGGAGCTGGCCGAGCACGCCATCGACCTGCCGGTCTACTTCGGGAACCGCAACTGGCACCCGCTGCTGCCGGACACCGTGGGGCAGATGGCCCGCGACGGCGTTCGCCGCGCGCTCTGCTACCTGACCTCGGCCTTCTCGAGCTACTCCGGCTGCCGCCAGTACCGAGAGAACCTCTTCGTGGCGCAGCAGGAGGTCGGGCCGGACGCGCCCGAGCTGCCGCGCCTGCGCATGCTCTTCAACCACCCGGGGTTCGTCGAGGCGAACGCCGATCGGCTGCGCGCCGCGCTCGCCGAGAGCGCCGGCGAGCCGCATGTCGCCTTCACCGCCCACAGCATCCCGCTGGCGATGGCCGAGCGCTGCGCGTACGAGACGCAGCTCGCAGAGGCCGCCCGGCTCGTCGCCGACTCGTCCGGCGCGCGCCACCACTCGGTGGTCTACCAGAGCCGCAGCGGCCCGCCGCACGTGCCGTGGCTCGAGCCGGACGTTCTCGA
Organism: Gaiellaceae bacterium; assembly: GCA_035764425.1. Classification (GTDB taxonomy): domain Bacteria; phylum Actinomycetota; class Thermoleophilia; order Gaiellales; family Gaiellaceae; genus JACVRM01. Next base: position 3,329 of record DASTZE010000119.1, on the reverse strand, counting down.
CCACCTGCGCGACCTGCACGCGAGCGGCGTCGAGCACGTGGTCGTCGCCCCGCTCGGCTTCCTCTCCGACCACGTCGAGGTGCTGTACGACCTCGACGTCGAAGCGGCCGGGCTCGCCGCCGAGCTCGGGCTCGGCTTCGTCCGGGCGAAGACGCCGGGGACCCACCCGCGCTTCGTCGGCGCGATCCGCGAGCTGATCCAGGAGCGGCTCGACCCGGCAGCGTCGCGGCCGACGCTCGGCCGTCTGCCGGCCAACCCAGACACGTGTGTGCCGGATTGCTGCCGGCCCGGCACCGGCCGGCCGAGTCCCTGGGAAGAGGCGGTCGCCGCCGCTTGACAGATCGACGTCTGTCGATATATAGATAGACGTCGATGGATGTTGCGTGTTGCGAGCCGCTGCCGGCGCCGGCCCCTGACCGAACGGTCGACGCGCCCGCGTCCGTGCCCCACTGAGAGGAGCGTGCTGCTGATGGGCTGCTGCGACGACTGCTGCCGCGATGGCGACGACTGCTGTTGAAGGTCCTGTTCGTCTGCGTAGGGAACCAGGGCCGCAGCGTGATGGCCGAACGGCTCTTTCGCGCTGCGGCCCCGGGCGACGAGGCGCGCTCGGCGGGCAGCTCGCCGGGCGACCGCGTTCACCCGGGCGTGCTCGAGGCGCTGGACGAGGTCGGCATCGACGCGTCCGATCACGTGCCGCAGAAGCTCACGCCCGAGCTCGTCGACTGGGCGGACGTGGGCATCGCGACCTGCGACGACGCGTGCCCATTCGTGCCCGGCAAGCGGTATGAGAACTGGCAGCTCCCGGACCCGATCGGGCTGCCGGTCGAGCAGGTGCGCCCGCTGCGCGACGACATCGACGGCCGCGTGCGTGAGCTCAGCGCACGATCTTGAACACGTTCGCCTGCACCGTCACGCCGGTGTTCAGGCGGATCAGCTGCGCCAGCGTCGTGCGGTAGTCGATGCCGTAGCGCTTGCGGATCTGCGCGAGCTCGGGATCGTTGGCGTAGAAGAACCGGTCGCCGTCGCGGAGCGCCCTGAACTGGCGCTTCCAGGCCGCGAGCTGGAGCGGGCCGAACTCGGTGCCGCGCACGTGCGGCTCAGACACCATGCCCACGTAGGCGTCGAGCCTGCCGACGTTGCCGTAGATCGCCTCGAGCCGGGAGGCGAGCGCCGTCCGGCGTACGCCGCTCACGGCGTCCTCGAGCGCCTGCTCGGTGCCCGGCGCGATCGCCGTCCCGTCGCGGCTGCGCAGGCTGACGAACTGGAGTGACGCCGGATCGTCGATCCAGTCGGGCTCGGACGGCAGCGCCGCCTCGCGCTCGCCGGTGACCGCGGCGAACGTGGCCTGCGGCGGCAGCCCGTAGGCGCGCCGGAGCGCGTTGTAGGACGGGATGCCGTGGTCGCGCGCCCGCTCGAGGTCGATGGCGGCGAGGTCCTCGACGCCCGAGAAGCAGCTGGGATTGACGATGCGCGGGTCGCCGCACGCGGCGCCGGCGGACTTCGGCACCTGGAAGAGGACGCTGCGCAGCGCGTCGTCGACCTGCTCGTCGTTGCGGTACTGGCGCTCGGTGCCGAGGCCCTGGAGCACCGGGCCGACGCCGACCGCGTGCAGCAGGTCGGGGTTCCCGAACGTGAGGCCGAGCGGGATGTCGAGCAGGTAGCGCCCGCGGGCGGCGTCGACCTGGACCCCCGACGTTCGGAAAGCGGCGAGCTGCGCCGCCGTCCAGCGCCCGGCCGGCGCGCTGAGCTCGAAATTGCCGTGCACCATGCTGTGTCCCCGGTAGCCGACGGTCGCGAACTCGCTCGTGATCGCGCCGTCGACCGCGGGGCGATAGCCGCGGTAGGGGGCGAGCGTGACGCCGAACGCGCGCAGGAACTGGCCGTAGGTGACGCACTGCTCCTCGGCGCCGACCACGCGCCGCGCGATCTGGAAGCGCGTCTCGTCCGAGAGGGCGCGCGGGAGCAGCCCGACGATGCGGTTGTGCTCACGCGCCATCAGCGTCTGGATCGCGGTCAGGGCGATGTTCTCGTTCGCGCGGGTGTCGCCGGCGACCATCGCGTTCTCGGGCGTCGCTGCCAGCGGCCCGAACAGGTCCATCGGCGGCGCGCCCGAACGGGCGCTCGCGCGCGGTAGGTAGCCGTCGCGCGTGAGCAGCAGCCGGGCGCCGTCACGCAGCCAGTGCATCCGGCCCGCCGTCGTGCCGTAGACGTCCGAGGCGTCGATGTAGCTGCTGACCGTGTTCAGCTGCTGGCGCGGCGTGATGACGCCGGTGCCGGGCGCCGCCGGCGTCCGCGCGAAGCCGATCAGGCCGAGGTCGTCGGTGAAGCGCTCGAGCGGATCCCGCGCGTCGAACGCGATCGGCGCGTTCTCACCGGGGCCCTCGTCCGCGAGGCCGATGTCGTGGTCGACGAACTGTGCCCACGCCCAACCCCACTGGGTGACGTCGTTCTCGGAGAACAGGTTCTGACCGATGTCGTTGAAGATCCGGTTGCTGACGTAGCGCGGGGCCGGCCCGGCGACCATCTCGCCGATGCCGTCGGCGTAGTCCGGCCCGGCGATACGCGGATAGACCGTGTCGGCCGCGCCCCATGCCGGATGGCGCACGTTGTTGCCCCGACCGTCGAGCGTCCGCGTGGCGGCCGCCGCCGGTGCGGCGAGGGCAAGGCAGCAGGCGGCGACCCCCAGCCAGCGCATGCCGTCTCTAATAGCGGAAACGGCGGGCCGTGACGGCCCGCCGTACCTGAGTGGGAGGATGAGGGTGGAGCTACGAGGCCTGAGCGGGCCTCGTCCCGAGCGTGACCGTCACGGTGCGCGAGGAGCCGTTGCGCGTGACGCTCAGCTGGATCTTGTCACCGGGCCGGTGTGCGTCCACCAGGCTCTGCAGCTCGGCCGCGGTGGTGACCTTCTGCCCGTCGACGGCGGTGATCACGTCGCCGCCCGTCGGGTACTGCTGGCCGTCGAGGACGCGCGTGCTCGTCGCCGCCTTGAGGCCGGCCTTCGCGGCCGGCTGGCCGGCGACGACCTGGCGGACGGCGACGCCGGCCGCCTCGCCCAGCTGACCCGCCGCCGCCGAGGGGATCTCGGTGATCTGGACGCCGAGGTAGGCGTGCTTCACGTTGCCCTTGGAGATCAGCTGGTCGGCGATCGACTTCACGGTGTTGGAGGGGATGGCGAAGCCGATGCCGGCGTTGTCGCCGGAGTCGCTCTGGATCTGCGCGTTGACGCCGACGACCTCGCCGCGCAGGTTGAAGAGGGGGCCGCCGGAGTTGCCGTGGTTGATGGCGGCGTCGGTCTGGATCGCGTCGTTGATGGAGAAGTTGTTGGGAGC
>DASTZE010000118.1:0-15997 GCA_035764425.1 Gaiellaceae bacterium | reverse complement strand
GGGGGGTCCCCCGCGGCCCGCCGGCCCGGCTGGTGGGTGGTGAAGACTCAGCCGCGGTTCGCGGCGACGCAACGCGCGAACGCGTTCGACTTGGTCTTGTTCGTCCCGTACTTGGTGCGGAAGGCGGCGGCGCCGGTGGCCCGCTCGCTCTTGCAGGACCGGGCCGCGTTCAACGTGGCCTGCTGGCGCGCCGCGGCGGCTGCATGCGCCTTCTGCGCCACGCAGTTGCCGTACGCGTCGGACTTCTTGTGGTTCCGCCCATACCAGTCGGCGAAGGACTTGCCGCCATGGCTGGCCGGGAAGCTCGTGTCGGCCTGCTCGGCCTTGCACGCCTGTGCGGCGTTGTCCTCGTCGGCCTGGGCGGCCCGCTCGAGAGCCGAGACGCACCTGCCGAATGCATTGCGGTGCTGCGGGCCGGCGCCGTACAGGGCCGCGAAGTCCTTGGCCCCCATCGCCGTCCGCTGCGCATTGCACAACTGGGCCGAGTTCGGTTGGTTGCCGCCGGCCAGAGCCTGCGCCGGCAGCACGAGCGCCAGCGCGGCGACTGCGAGATAGACGATCTTCATCAGTGAGCCCCCTTGCGATGGTTTTCGCCAGCGGTATTCCCGCGAAGCGTCTGGAGGCCGTAACGAGGATGTAAACACTCTGTTATTCACCCGGGGCGGAGGAGCGCGCAGGGGGCCGTGGAATGCGGACCCATGGCGCCGACGCAGGACGCGCTCTACCGCGAGATCGACCTCGAGCTCTCGTGGTCGGAGCGCGAGTTGCCCGAGCGCGAGCGCACCAAGCACGTGCACCGGCTGCACCCGTACCTGGGCAAGTTCGTGCCGCAGCTCGTGGAGACGCTGCTCGCGCGCCATGTACGCGAGGGCGGGCCGGTGCTCGACCCGTTCGCCGGGTCGGGAACGACGCTCGTGCAGGCGCTCGAGAGCGGGCACCCGGCGACGGGGCTCGACGTCGCCGCCTTCAACTGCCTGCTGACGCAGGTGAAGACCGCGGCGTACAACCCGTTCGCGCTCGAGCACGAGGTCCGAGACGTGCTGGCCCGCCTGGAGGCCGTGAAGCCGGAGGGCGCGCCGTCGGCCTACATGCGCCGGTGGTACGCGCAGGACGCTCGCCGCGAGCTGCTCGCGTTTCGTTCCCTCATCGCCGGTGCCGAGCACGCGGACGTCCTGCGCGTCATTCTGGCCCGTGCTGCCCGCTCGGCCCGGCTCACGACGCACTTCGACCTCGACTTCCCCCGGCGGCCGCAGCGGTCGCCGTACTGGTGCCACAAACACCGCCGCACCTGCCGGCCGGTCGACCACGCCGACCACTTCCTACGGCGCTACGGGCTGGACACCGTGGCGCGGATCAAGGCCTTCGCGCGTGTGCGCGCGCGGGGGGTCGGGGCGGACGTGCGGCACGGGGACGCGCGGGCGATCGACATCGGCGGCCCGTACGCAGGCGTGATCACCTCGCCGCCGTACCCGGGGCTGATCGACTACCACGAGCAGCACCGCTACGCCTACGAGCTGCTCGGTCTCGACGACCGCCGTGACCTCGAGCTCGGCGCGGCCGAGCGCGGCACGAGCCGCCGGGCGATCGCCGGCTACTGCGACGGCATCGCCGAGGTGCTCGCCCGGGTCCGTGCGACGCTCGAGCCCGGCGCGCCGGTGCTCATCGTCGTGAACGACCGGCGCGACCTCTACGCCGGCATCCTCGAGCGCGCCGGCCTTCGCCTCGCCGGGCGCTTCACCCGGCACGTCAACCGCAGGACCGGCCGCCGCGCGGGCGAGTACTTCGAGGACGTGCTGCTCGCTACAGCCGGCTGAGCGCGTCCAGGCCGAGGTAGGCCGTCGCCACGTCGGTGAGCTCTCCGCTGCGGATGTGCCCTCGGAAGTCGGCGAACGGCATCAGCGCGACCTCGACGGCCTCGGCGTCCTCGGGCCAGAGCTCGGCGACCCGGTAGCAGCCCGTGGCCACGAACGCGTGCCGGCGGTGCGTCGAGTACGCGCCGGCCCAGTACGACCCGGCCGGCCGCAGGTCGCCCTCGTAGCCCGTCTCCTCGAGCAGCTCCCTCCGCGCGGCCTCCTCCGGCGTCTCACCGTCGTCGACCGCGCCGCCGGGCAGCTCGTACAGCAGCCGCTCCGGGCCCGGCCGGTACTCGCGCACGAGGATCACCTCGCCGGCCTCCGTCAGCGCGACGACGGCGACGGTGTCGGGGTTCTGGACGACGTCGAAGTCGGCCTCGCGGTCGTCCGGAAGGCGGAATCGTCTCGTGACGATCGTGCGGAAGCCCGCGTACGAGATGCCTTCGCTGAGCTTCGCCCACGGCCGCACGGTTTGCGAGGCTACCTCGATGCGGGTTGGCGACACGGCGCGGCGGTCCTGCACGTTGACTGGAGCTTCCGCGCCCGGTTCGTCCCGGCGACGTGATCACGGCCGAGGTCGAGGTGCTCGAGCTGCGCGAGGACACGCCGATCGCGCGCCTGCGGACGACGATCGCGAAACAGGACGACGCGGTCGTGCTCGACGGCACCGCGCCGTCTGGCGCGAGCCCCTCGGCACGGAGTAGGCGCAGACACGACACACCTTCGGCCCTAGCGTCGGAAGGTGCTCGCACGCGTCCTCACGCACGCCGTCGTCGGGCTCGAGGCGCGGCGGATCGAGGTGGAGGCGCAGCTGCGCGGACAACAGCCCGCATTCGTTCTCGTCGGTCTCGGCGACCGCGCCTGCCAGGAGGCGAAGGAGCGCGTGCGCGGCGGCTTCGACTCGTCCGGGCTCCGGTGGCCCGACCAGCGGCTCACCGTCAACCTCGCGCCCGCGGCGCTGCGCAAGGAGGGCGCCGGCTTCGACCTCCCGATCGCCATCGCGACCCTCGTCGCCTCCGGGCAGATCGCGTCCGACCGCGTCGAGGGGCACGCGGCGGTGGGAGAGATCGCGCTCGGCGGCCATATCCGTCCCGTGGCCGGGACGGTGGTCGTGGCGGAGGCCGCCCGGCGCGCCGGCGCCGAGCGCATCCTGTGCGCGGCGGAGTCGGCGCCCGAGGCCGCGCTCGGCGGCATCGACGCGATCCCCGTCGCCCATCTCCGCGAGGCGGCCGAGTACCTCTGGGGCGAGCTGCGGATCGAGCCGTGTGCGCCGCCGAAGCGTGACGGCCGCCCGCCGACCTACCTGGACCTGGCGGACGTGCGCGGCCAGGAGCGCGCACGCCGCGCGCTCGAGCTCGCCGCCGCCGGTGGCCACAACCTCCTGCTCGCCGGCCCGCCGGGCACCGGGAAGTCGATGCTCGCGCAGCGGCTGCCGGGCATCCTGCCGCCGCTCACGTTCGACGAGGCGCTCGAGGTCACGCGCATCTGGTCGGTCGCGGGCCTGCTTCGGGCCGGAGAGGGCCTTGTGCAGCGGCGGCCGTTCCGGTGGCCACACCACAGCGCCTCCATGGCGGCGATCGTCGGAGGCGGCGGCGGGCGGCTCCGTCCGGGCGAGGCGACGCTCGCGCACAACGGCGTCCTCCTGCTCGACGAGCTGCCGGAGTTCGCGCGGCCGGCGCTGGAGGCGTTGCGCCAGCCGCTCGAGGACGGCTCCATCGCGGTCGCGCGCGTCGAAGGCCGGGCGGTCTTCCCGGCGCGTTTCCAGCTCGTGGGGACGATGAACCTGTGCCCGTGCGGTGCCCGGGGGGACCCGAAGGCGGCGTGCGGGTGCTCACCCCAGCGGCTGGCCGCGTTCCGCGACAAGCTGTCCCGAGCGCTGCTCGACCGGTTCGACCTCGTGGTCACGGTCCCGCGCCCCCGCGCACTGGAGCTCGCCGCTGCGTGCGGAGAGCCGTCGCAGCCCGTCCGCAAACGGGTCGTCACGGCCCGCGCCCGCCTCGCAGAAGCCGCGCTGCCGCGCACGCCGGACGCCGACGCGCTGCTCGACCGCGCCGTCGACCGGCTGCCGCTCTCCGGACGCGGCCGCGCCCGGGTCGCGCGCCTGTCCCTGACCATCGCCGCGCTGGCGGGGGCGGACGCGATCGACAGCGAGCACGTCGCGGAGGCGCTCGGTTACCGGCCGCCGCCGGAGCTCGCGGCATGAGCGAGCTGACACTGGCCGCGTACGCCGCGGCGACGGGGCGCCACGTCGTGCGGGAGCCCGGGGACGCCCACTACCGCGCATTCGTGCGCGGCTTCGACGAGCGTGCGTACCGCGAGCGGCTGCGCGAGCTCGGCGTGACGTGCGTGGAACGGTCGTCGCCGCGGTTCCCGCGCGGCGCGGCCGCGATCTTCGACCCGCCGGCGGTGCTGTTCGTCCGGGGTCACGGTGCCCACGCGCTTCTCGATGCGCCGGCCGTCGCGATCGTCGGGGCGCGCGCCTGCTCGCCGTACGGCGCCCAGGTGGCGCGGACGCTCGGGCGCGAGCTGGGCCGGGCCGGCCTGGTGGTGATCAGCGGGCTGGCGCGCGGGGTCGACGCCGAGGCTCACCGGGGGGCCCTGGACGGCGGCGGCGGCACGGTGGCCGTCCTCGGCTGCGGCATCGATCGGGACTACCCGGCCTCCCACGCTGAGCTCGCACGCCGGATCCGCGCGACAGGCCTCGTCGTCTCGGAGTACGGACCGGGTGTCGAGCCGGCGCCGTGGCGCTTCCCGGCGCGCAACCGGATCGTCGCCGGCCTGGCGTCCGCGACGGTCGTCGTCGAGGCACGGGAGCGGAGCGGCGCGCTGATCACCGCCGATCTCGCGATCGAGGAGGGCAGGGAAGTGTTCGCGGTGCCCGGAGAGATCACCTCGGCGCTGAGCGCGGGGACGAACCGGCTGCTCGCGCTCGGGGCGACGCCACTGCTCGAGCCGGCCGACGTGCTGCGCTCGTTCGGCATCGAGGAGACCGCGGCGGCCGCCCCCGCCGTGGGCGGCCCCGCCGCACGCGTGCTCTGCGCCCTGGAGGGCGCGATGGCGGCCGACGAGCTCGTGCGGACGACCGGTCTCGACGCATCGGTGGTGGCCGCTGCGCTGACCGAGCTCGAGCTCGCCGGGCTGGCCGTCGCCGGCGCCGGCCTCTACCGGCGGGCCGCGGGGCGGTGAGTACGATCGCGCCGCGTGGGCTCGTACTGGCTCGAGGAGGAGGCGCCGGCGGTCCCTGCGACCCGGCTCCGCGGCGAGCCCGAGGTGGTCGTCGTCGGCGGTGGCGTGACCGGCTGCTCCTGCGCGCTTACGCTCGCGGCGGCGGGCGTGCGCGTCCGCCTCCTGGAGGCGCGTGCGATCGCGTCGGGCGCGAGTGGGCGGAACGGCGGGTTCGCGCTCCGCGGCGGCGCCATGCCCTACGACGCGGCGCGCCGCGAGCTCGGGGCCGGGCTCGCACGCCACTACTGGGAGCTGACCGAGCAGGCGCTCGCGCGGCTGGCAGCGCTCGCCGGCGACGCGTTCGTGCAGACGGGCAGCCTGCGGCTCGCGGCCGATGAGGGCGAGCGGGAGGCGCTGCGCGCCGAGTACGACGCCCTGATCGCGGAGGGCTTCGCCGCGGAGTGGGTCGACGAGCTGCCGGCGCCCCTGGACGGCCTGTTCCACGGCGCGGTCGTCCATCCGACCGACGGCTCGCTGCGCCCGGCCCGCTGGGTGCGCCGCCTGGCGGTGCTCGCGGCGGATGCCGGCGCGGAGGTGCGGGAGCACGAGCGGGCCCGGTCACTCGAGTCGCTCGGAGGCGCACAGGTCGTCGTCGCGACGGACGGGTACACGGGCGGGCTGATCCCGTTCCTGGACAAGCGGGTGCGCCCGACCCGCGGCCAGGTGCTCGTGACGGAGCCGCTCGTCAAGATGCTCTACCCGCGCCCGCACTACGCGCGCCATGGGTTCGATTACTGGCAGCAGCTGCCGGACGGTCGGCTCGTGATCGGCGGGCAGCGCGACGCAAGCCTCGACACGGAGTGGACCGCCGCCGAGGAGACGACCCCCGCGATCCAGGAGCGCATCGAGGCGCTCGTCGAGGCCCTGGTTGGCGTGCGCCCGGGCGTGACGCATCGCTGGGCCGGGGTGTGGGGCGTCTCGCCGGACGGACGCCCGCTCGTCGGGCGCGTGCCCGCCCTCGACGGCGTTTGGGTCGCCGCCGGGTACTCCGGGCACGGAAACGTGATCGGCTTCCTGGCCGGAGACCTGGTGGCGCGGGCGATCCTCGGAGAGGGGCCGCCCGAGCCCGCGCTGTTCGACCCGGCCCGCCTGGCCTAGTGCGCCGGGACCGACTCGTTGCTCTGGAAGATCGAGAAGTGGTTCCCCTCGGTGTCCTCGCAGCGGGCAAACCAGCCGACGCCCGGGATCGGCTGCTTGTCCTCGGCCTCGCCGCCGAGCTCACGGACGGCCGTGATGTCGGCATCGATGTCGTCGCTCCCGAAGTAGATGAGCGGCCCGTTGACGTCGTGCTCGGTCGGGTAGATCGCGCCGCCCGGCTCGCCCTGGAACATCCAGTACTCGGGGCCCCCCTCGTACCCCTGGAACTCCCAGCCCGCGAGCCGGCCCCAGAACGCGCGTGCCCGCTCGGTGTCCTTCGCGGGCAGTTCGATGTGCACAAGCTTGGGCTGCATCCGTGCCTCCTCGATCGCTTGTCCGGACCCTAGCCAGGGGTCAGAGCGCGATCGTCTCGACGCCCTGGAGCTCCCCGGCGTCGTACTTGCGAACCGCGGCGATCGCGATCGCCAGGTCCTGGATGGCGAGGCCCGTCGAGTCGAAGACGGTGACGTCGGCGTCGGAGCGGCGTCCCCGCTCTTCGCCGGCGACGATGCCGCCGAGGGTCCTGACCGACTCCCGGCCGAGCAGCCCGCGCTCGACGGCGTGCGAGGTGTCGCCGCCGTGGGACGCCTGCTCCCACTCGTCGACGACGAGCACGCCGGCGCCGTGCGCGACGCGCGCCAGTTCCTGGGCGTCCATCTCCGCCTTGCCGGGGCCGTCGGCCCCCATCAGGCTCACGTGCTGGCCTGCCCGCAGGCTGCCCTCGGGAAAGAGCAGGTCGTGTCCCGGCGTGACGGTCACGACGACGTCCGCGTCGAGCGCCTCCTCGCGGCTGCCGGCGACGGCCGCGCCGATCTCGCCGGCCACGGCGGCCGCCCGGTCGGCGTCGACGTCCCACAGCGCCACCGCGTGCCCGCGGGCGACGAGCGTCTCGGCCGCGGCGCGCCCGTTCACGCCGGCCCCGACGACCGCGGCCGGCCCCGCGTCGGGCCGGCGCAGCACCTCGGCGGCAAGGACGGCCGCCGCGCCGGTCCGCCTCGCGGTCACCGCCGCCGTGTCGAGCACGGCGCGCAGCGACCCGTCGTCGGCGCTCGAGAGCAGGACCAGGCCGGTCACCGTCGGCAGGCCGCGGGCGGGGTTGCCGGGGAAGGAGGTCACCCACTTGAGCAGGGCGAACCCGGCGCCGAGCGCCGGCATGGCGCGGAAGTCGCCGGCGGGGTAGGCCTCGACGTACGTCTTCGGCGGCATCGTCCACTCGCCGCGCGCGTAGGCAAGGAAGGCGGCGCGCACGACGTCGACGGCCTCGGACGGCGAGACCGCCGCGCGGACGTGCTCGCCCGTCAGCAGCGGAACGTTCGGCACGCCTTCTCCTCGCGCGTGTCACCCACGCGTGCGGATTCTGTCGATACGGTCAAGCCGGAGGGAGGCCCGCGGCCGGCCCCAGGGTCACCGCTCCGCCCGACAGGGCGGGAATGGACAGGTGGGCGGGATCAGACGCTCTTGACGGCGTCCACGAGCTTGGCGACCGAGTCCTTGGCGTCGCCGAACAGCATGGCCGTCTTCGGGTCGACGTAGAGCGGGTTGTCGATGCCGGCGAAGCCGGGGTTCATCGAGCGCTTGAGCACCACGACGTTCTTCGCGTGGTCGACGTTCAGGATCGGCATGCCGTAGATCGGGCTGCCGGTGTCGTTCCGCGCCGCGGGGTTCGTGACGTCGTTGGCGCCGATCACGAGCGCGACGTCGGTCTCGTCGAAGTCGTCGTTGATCTCGTCCATCTCGAACAGCTCGTCGTAGGGCACGTTCGCCTCGGCGAGCAGCACGTTCATGTGCCCGGGCATCCGCCCGGCGACCGGGTGGATGGCGTACTTGACGTCGACGCCGCGGCTCTCGAGCTCCTGCCCGAGCTTGTGCACGTCGTGCTGCGCCTGCGCGACGGCGAGGCCGTAGCCGGGGACGACGATCACGTGCTTCGCGTACGCGAGCATGACCGCGACGTCGTCCGCCGTCGTCGCGCGCACGGAGCCGTCGCCCCCTGCGACCTGTGCCGCGCCGGACGCCTGGATCTGCCCGAACGCACCGAACAGGACGTTCGCGACCGAGCGGCCCATCGCGCGGGCCATCATCAGCGTCAGCAGCGTGCCCGACGCGCCGACCAGGGCACCGCTCACGATCAGGACGTTCTCGTGCAGCACGAAGCCGGTCGCCGACGCGGCGAGGCCGGTGAACGCGTTCAGGAGCGCGATCACGACCGGCATGTCCGCGCCGCCGATCGGGAGCACGAACAGGACGCCGAACGCGAGGGCGCCGAGGATCATCACCCCGAGCACCCACTGCTGCTCCACGCCGGCGATGATCGCGATCCCGAGCGCGAGGACCGCCGCGAGCAGGATCCCGTTGCCGACCTTCTGGCCCGGGTAGACGATCGGGCGGCCGCCGATCAGCTCCTGGAGCTTCGCGAACGCGACCATGCTGCCCGCGAACGAGATCGAGCCGATCAGCGCGCTCAGCACGATCGACACCGAGACGCTCGCGCTCAGGTTGCCCGGTGCGGGCGTGTCGTAGTGGAACTCGACGAACGCGATCAGCGCCGCCGCACCGCCGCCGACGCCGTTGAACAGCGCCACCATCTGCGGCATCGCCGTCATCTTCACCGCCCGCGCCGCGTACCAGCCGACCGGCGCGAAGACCGCCATCGTGAGCACGATCCACGGGATGTTGTGCAGGCCGGGCCGGAAGAGGGTGGCGACGATCGCGACGGCCATCCCGAACGCGCCGACCCAGGTGCCCTGCCGTGCGCGCGCCGGGTTCGAGAGGAAGCGTAGCGCGAGGATGAAGCAGACGATCGTGACCAGGTACGCGAGCTGGATCGCGTCCGAGCGGCTCATTGCTTCTCTTGCTCCGGCCGCTTCTTGAACATCTCGAGCATCCGGTCGGTGACGACGAACCCGCCGACGACGTTCATCGTCCCGAGCGCGACGGCGGCGAGCGACATCAGCTGGATCCACCAGACCTGCCCGGGCAGGCCGGCGACGATGATCGCCCCGACGATGACGATGCCGTGGATCGCGTTCGTGCCAGACATCAGCGGCGTGTGCAGCAGCGTCGGCACCTTCGAGATCACCTCGAGGCCGAGGAAGATGGCGAGGATCAGGACGGTCAGCTCGACGAGGAACTGGCTCTCCATCAGGCCGCCACCCGCTCCCTCGTCACGCACGCACCCGCGGTGATCTCGTCGTCCCAGTCGAGCTGCAGCTCGCCCTCGGGCGCCAGGTGCTGCAGCAGCGCGAGCACGTTGCGCGAGTACAGCTGGCTCGCGTCCGTCGCCATCGTGCTCGGCAGGTTGAGCAGGCCGACGACCGTGACGCCGTCGACCTCCGCGACCTCGCCGGGCACGGTGAGCTCGCAGTTGCCGCCCGCCTCGGCGGCGAGGTCGACGACCACCGAGCCGGGGCGCATGCCGCGCACCGCCGCCGCCGGGATGAGCCGGGGCGCGGGGCGGCCGGGGATCAGCGCGGTCGTGATCACCGCGTCGAAGTCGGGAATGCGCTCCTCGAGCGCCTTCTGCTGCTGCGCCTGCTGCTCCGGCGTCAGCTCCCGCGCGTAGCCGCCCTCGGTCTCCTCGCCGGTGACGCCGAGGTCGAGGAACGTCGCGCCGAGGCTCTCGACCTGCTCGCGCACGACGGGCCGCACGTCGAAGCCGGAGACGACGGCGCCGAGCCGGTTCGCGGTCGCGATCGCCTGCAGGCCGGCAACGCCCGCGCCGAGCACGAGCACCTTCGCGGGGCGCACCGTGCCGGCCGCGGTCATCAGCATCGGGAAGAAGCGCGGCAGGTGGTCGGCCGCGATCAGCGCGGCCTTGTAGCCGGCGACCGTGCTCTGCGACGAGAGCGCGTCCATCGGCTGCGCGCGCGTGATGCGCGGGATCGACTCCATCGCGAAGGCGACCACGCCGCGCTCGCCCAGCAGACGGATCGTGTCGGGGTCGGTCAGCGGCTGCAGGAACGCGATCAGGACGACGCCGTCGCGGAGCCGCGCGATCTCGGCCGCCGAGGGCTTGGTGATGCGGACGACGGCGTCGGCCTGCGCGTCGATCTCGGACGCGTTGACGATGCGCGCGCCGGCCGCCGTGTAGTCGCCGTCCAAATAGCCCGCGGCCTCGCCTGCGCCGCGCTCGACCAGGACCTCCGAGCCGGCCTTGACCAGCCGGCCGGCGACGTCCGGCACCAGAGCGACGCGGCGCTCGCCCGGCGCCGTCTCCCTCGGGACTCCGACCCTCACGCGCCAGACTCTATGGATCGCGGCTGCTGCCGCAGCCGGTACTTCCCCGCACCGCGGATGAGGCTCTCCCGCGTCACAGCGTGGCCCAGACCTCGAGCTTGGCCCGCGTCCGGCGGATGACCTCGTCGGTGAACTCGGTCGTGCCGGAGTGCCCGCCGAGGTCGGCGGTGCGGACGCCCGCGGCGACCGCCTCGAGGGCGCTCTCGCGCAGCGCGCGCGACGCCGTCTGCGCCTCCGCGTTGCCGTAGGCGAGCAGCGCGGCGCCGGCCAGGATCATCGCCAGCGGGTTGGCGACGTCCTTGCCCTGGAGCGACGGCGCGGTGCCGTGCGCGGCCTCGGCGACGACCGCCTGCAGGACGAAGTCGTCGTCGAAGGCGACGAGCCGCGACTCGGCGCCGGCGATCGAGCCGAAGAGCGGCAGGACGAGATCGGAGAGGATGTCGCCGTCGCGGTTCAGCGACGGGATCACCATCGGCGAGCCCTCGCTCTGCAGGAGCAGGGCGAAGGTGGCGTCGATGAGCTGCGGCTCGTACGGGACGGCAGGGTGGCGTGCGGCCGCCGCATCCATCTCCTCCTTGAGCAGGCCCTCGTACACGGGGCTGACCGTGTACTTCGGGCCGCCGAACACCTTGGCGCCCGTGCGCTCCGCCTCGCGGAACGCGAACTCGGCGACCGAGCGGCAGATGCGGCGCTCGATGCGCTCGGTGCGGAACGCGGCCTCGTCGTCACCCGAGCCCTCGCGCCACTCCTTGGCGCCGTACGCGTCGCCGACGGCCATGCGCACGACCGAGATCGGCGCGTGCACGCCGCCGTGCGGGATGACGCCCGGGATGCGCCGGCCGGTGCGGATGATCACCCGGCCGCCGATCTCCTCGCGCAGGATCCGGTTCGGGGAGCCGACGTCGCCAGCCCCCTCCGGGGTGACCGTCGCGGCCTTGAGCCCCAGCCCCGTCTCGCGGATGCGGGCCGCCGCGTCGTAGACGACGCCGTTGTCCGTGGCGCGCCGGGACTCGAGCGAGAGGTCGAAGCGCTCGAACGCGACCGGCACGCCCGTCACGGACGGGTCGAGCGCGCGCAGCGCCTCCTCGAGCAGTTCCTGCCCGGTCTCGTCGCCCTCGAGCACCACGATCGTCGTCTCGTCCATCGGCGCGCAGATTACGCGGAACGCGGTTTGGCTAGAACGGCTCGATGGCGCGCCACGGAGGATGGCGGCGGCTGGGGTCGCGCGGGCGCTTCCGGTACGTCGACGGCCGCGGAAACCGGATCACCGATCCGGGCAAGCTCGCGCGCATCGAGGCGCTCGTCATCCCCCCGGCGTGGCGCGACGTGCGCATCTCGCCTCGTCCCTCCGCGAACCTGCAGGCGACCGGGCTCGACGCGGCCGGGCGGCGCCAGTACCTGTACCACGAGGACTATCGCGCAGCCCGAGAGCAGGAGAAGTACGACAAGCTGATCCGCTTTGCCGAGCTGCTGCCGGAGCTCCGCACCGCCATGTCGGAGCACATGGAGCTGGGGCCGTACGAGCGCGACTGGGTCGCCGCGGTAGCGGTCCGGCTGATCGACATGGGCTGGTTCCGGGTCGGCTCCGACCGCTACGCCCGCGAGTCGCGGACGTACGGCATCACCACCCTGACCAAGCGCCACGTCGCGGTGCGCGGCAGCCGCATGCGCTTCTCGTTCCGGGGCAAGCACCGCGTGCTGGTGCGCACGCAGCTCGTCGACGCCGAGCTCGCCGACGCCGTCCGCGAGCTGCTCGCCCTCCGCGGCGGCGGCCGGGTCTTCCGGTACGTCGACGAGGAGGAGACCTACAACCTGACCGGCGCGCGCCTGAACGACTACGTGCGCGAGCACCTCGGCGACGACTTCACGGCCAAGGACTTCCGCACGTGGGGCGGGACGCTGACCGCCGCGATCGCGCTCGCCGAGCACGGCCCCGCGGAGACGGAGACCGAGGCGAAGCGTGTGGTCGCCGCCGTCATGCGGAAGGTGGGGGAGCGGCTCGGCAACACGCCGGCGGTCGCGCGCAGCTCGTACGTCAGCCCAGCCGTCGTCGAGCAGTACCTCGACGGGCGCACGATCGAGGACTTCCGGCCGCGCCACCTGCGCGTCGTGGGCGCGCGCGACGTCGTGCTCGACCAGGAGGAGCAGGCGGTGCTGAGCCTGCTGCGCTCGTGGCGCATCCGCCGCGCCCGCGCGGAGTCGGTGGCCGCGTAGGAGACAATTCCCGCTCTTTGGGAAGACGCCGCTCCGGGGCGGCCTGGTGCCGTCCGAAGCCGTCCGTACGATGGGCAGATGGCCCTCTCGCTGGTCGTCGGGCCGGCGAATGCCGGCAAGGTCGCGCTGCTCCTGGAGCGCTATGCGGCCGCGATCGATCGCGATCCGTATCTGATCGTGCCGAACCGGTCGGACGTCGAGCGCGCGGAGCGCGATCTCGTCGCCCGGTACGGCGGCCTCGTGGGCGGCTCGATCGGCACGTTCGACGACCTCTTCCGCCGCCTCGCGCGCCGGGCGGGCGGGCGCCCCGTCGCCACCGATGTCCAGCAGACCCTGCTCCTGCGCCGCGCGACCTCGCAGGCGGCGCTGAACGGCCTCTCGACGTCGGCCCGCTCGCAGGGCTTCGTCGACGCGCTCCGCGACGCCGTCCGCGAGCTCGGCGCCGCGCTCGTCCAGCCCGACGTCCTCGACGGTGACCTCGGCCGCCTCTACGCCGCTTACCGCGCCGAGCTCGACCGGCTCGCGCTCTGGGATCGCGACCTGCTGCGCGCGCACGCAGTCGAGCGGCTCGAGGGCGACCTCGAGGCCTGGCAGGGCCAGCCCGTCTTCGCGTACGGCTTCGAAGATCTCACCGCGGCCGAGTGGCGGCTCGTCGAGGCGCTCGCCGGCCGCGCCGACGTCACCGTCTCGCTTCCGTACGAGCCCGGCCGCGCCGCCTTCGCGGCGCTCGGCAGCACCGCCGACGCGCTGGCCGGCCTCGCCGGCGGCCGCGTCGAGGAGCTGCCGCCCGCCTGGGGCGAGACCGCCCACCCGGCAATCGCCCACGTCGAGCGTGCGCTCTTCGCCGACGCGGCGCCGGCGGCGCCGCCGATCGAGGGCGCCGTGCGCTTCTTCGAGGGCGCGGGACCGCGCGGCTCGCTGGAGCTGGTCGGCCAGGAGCTGCTCGAGCTCATCCGCAGCGGCACCGCGCCCGATCGCATCGGCGTCGTCTGCCCGTCGGTCGAGCGCCTGCGCGCGCCGCTCGAGACGGCCTTCGGCACGCTCGGCATCCCGTACGGCGTCGAGGCGCCGCTCCGCCTCGCGCAGACCGCGTACGGCCAGGCGCTGCTTTCGCTGCTCCGCTACGCGTGGCTGGGCGGGGGACGGCGCGAGCTGTTCGGCTACATCCGCTCGCCGTACTCCGGGCTGACCCGCTCGCATGCGGACTACGTCGAAGGCCGCCTGCGCGGCCGCGCGATCGCCGCGCCGGAGCGCGTCGAGGCCGAGGTGGAGGTGCTCCGCGGTGCCCGGCTTCCGGTCGTCGACGCGCTGCGCGCCGCGAGCGAGCCGGCGGACGCAGTCCGTGAGGCCGCGGCCGCGCTGCTCAGAGGCGCGCACCGCCTCGACCGGCCGCCGGTAGGCGAGACGTCGCGCGAGGACCTGCGCGCCTACGAGGCGGTCGCCCGGCTGCTCGACGAGCTCGACGGCTGGCGCCGGCTCGACGGCGAGCTCTCGCGCGAGGACGTCGTCGCCGCGCTGGACCGCCTCACCGTCTGGCCGCGGAACGCCGGTGGTCCCGGCCGCGTCCAGGTCGTCGACCTCCTGCGCGCACGCACGCGCCGGTGGGACGTCGTCTTCGTGCTGGGGCTCGAGGAGGGCAGCCTGCCGCGCCGGCCGCCGGCCTCGCCGTTCCTCGACGAGGAGCTCCGCCGGCGGGTCGGGCCGAGCCTCCAGCGGCCGGATCCCGTCGCCCGCGACCGCTACCTCTTCTACACCGCGTGCGCGCGCGCGACGCGCCGGGTGTACCTCGTCCGCGAGGCGGCGACCGACGAGGGCGCGCCGCGCGAGGCCAGCCCGTTCTGGCAGGAGGTCGCGGAGCTCTTCGACCGCGACGACGTCGTCCGCTGGACGCGCCGCCGCCCGCTCTCCGCGCTGACCTGGCCGCTCGAAGGGGCGCCGACCGAGCGGGAGCGCCTGCGCGCGATCGCCTCGCTGGCGGCCGCCGACGACACGCGGCCGGACGCCCAGGCACTGGCCCGCGCGAACGGCTGGGAGCGGCGCCTCGAGCGTGCGCTCCGCGCCGAGCGACGGCGGACGCTCCTGCGCCACCCGCTCGTGCTCGAGCAGGTGAAGAGCCGGACGACGTTCAACGTCACCGAGCTCGAGCGCTTCGCCGACTGCTCGTCGGCCTGGCTGATGGAGCGGGTCGTCGACCCGCGCCAGATCGACGCCGAGGTCGACGCCAAGCTGCGCGGCTCGGTCGCGCACTCGGCGCTGTACCGCTTCTTCAGCGGGCTGCAGAAGGAGCTCGGCACCGGCCGGCTTGACGCCTCCAACGCCGACGCGGCCGTCGCGTTCATGCGGGCCTGCCTCGACGAGGCGGTGGCCGGCGTGCGGATGGAGATGAGCGAGCTCGAGCGGCGGCAGCTGCGCGCCGGGCTTGCGCGCGATCTGGAAGCGCTCGTCCGGGACGAGGCGGAGGGTGAGGGCCGCCTCGTGCCGGATCGCTTCGAGGTCGCGTTCGGCAGCGAGCGCTCGACGACCCCGGGCCTGGAGCTGGGCGGCGGGCTGACCCTGTCGGGGAAGATCGACCGCATCGACGTGGAGCCGCTCTCGGCGCGCGCGATCGTCCAGGACTACAAGGCGGGGAAGACGGCGCATTCGGCGCGCGAGATCGAGAAGGAGCTGCGCCTGCAGATCCCGCTCTACATGCTCGTGCTGCGCGACCTGATCGGGCTCGAGCCGCTCGGCGGTGTCTACCGGCCGCTGGCCGGCGACCGACGCGCCCGCGGCCTGCTGCGGAGCGATGCGGCCGAGGACCTGCCCGGGTTCGTCAGGAACGACTACGTCGACGACGACGCCTTCTGGGCGCAGGTCGAGGGCGCGCGGGCGACCGCGGCCACGCTCGCGGGCCGGATCCGCGCGGGCGACGTCCGCCACGACCCGCGCGGGGACGAGTGCCCGGCGTGGTGCCAGTTGTGGTCGATGTGCCGGGTGGCGCGGGCGTGAGCGTCGCCCCGAACCCGGAGCAGGCCGCGGCCGTCGACGCGCGCGGCCGCGTCTTCGTCTCCGCCGGCGCCGGCACCGGCAAGACGGCCGTCCTCGTCGAGCGCTTCGTCCGCGCGGTCTGTGACGAGGGCGTCGACGTCGACTCGATGCTCGTGATCACGTACACGAAGCGCGCGGCGGGCGAGCTGCGCTCGCGCATCCGCTCGGAGCTCCACGCCCGCGGCCGCCACGACCTCGCGCGTGAGCTCGACGGCGCCTGGATCTCGACCATCCATGGCTTCTGCAACCGGCTGCTGAAGGCGTATCCGTTTCAGGCCGGGCTCGACCCGCGCTTCCGCGAGCTC
>DASTZE010000117.1:0-12399 GCA_035764425.1 Gaiellaceae bacterium | reverse complement strand
CGGCGAGCTGCGGTGGACGCTCCCGACCGGCAGCTTCGTCTTCGTCCTCTCCGACTTCCTCGAGCCGCCGACGCTTGCCGAGTGGGCGCAGGCGCTCGAGCTGCCCTGGGATCTCGTGCCCGTCGTCATCCAGGACCCGGTGTGGGAGCAGAGCTTCCCCCCGGTCGGCGGCCTGGGCGTCCCGATCGCCGACCCGGCGTCCGGCGAGGTGGGGCTCGTCCGGCTCACGGGGCGGGAGGTCGACGCTCGCCGGCGGGCGCACGAGGAGCGCTTCGCCGGTCTGCTCACCGACTTCGAGCGCCTCGACCTGCAGCCGGTCGTGCTTCCCTCCGCCGACCCGGACGCGGTGCTGGGCGCGTTCCTCGGCTGGGCCGCCGTGCGGGAGCAGATGCCGGTGCTGGCGTGAACGAGTTCCGCAGGCACCCGACCGCGGCGATCGTGCTCGGCCTCGGCGGGCTCGCGCTCTGCCTCGTCATCGTCGCCGTGCGCCTGGGCTGGTTCCGGCCCGCGCCGACTCTTCCCGACGACCAGCGCGTGGCCGCGACCGCCACCATCACGCCGCGCTCGCACTACTTCGCCGACATCGTCACGGCGCGGCTGGAGCTGCTCTTCCGGCGGGACCGCGTCCCGCCCTCGTCCGTGAAGCTGACGGCGCCGTTCGCGCCGTACACGGTCGTCTCGCGGTCCGCGACGCGCACGGACGACGGCGACACCACGCGCCTCGTCTACCGGTTCCGGCTCTGGTGTGTCACCTTCGCGTGCCTCCCGCACGGCGAGCGGAAGGTCGCGCCCCCGCGCGCCACCGTGACCTATACGCCCGTCGCAGGAGCGCCGGCGACACTGCATGTCGTCTGGCCGCGGACGATGGTCGCCTCACGCCGCGTGCTACAGCTCCAGGGCCGACCGCTGCTGGCAGCGCAGGTACGGCCGTTGCCGGCCGTGACCTACACGGTCCGGCCCTGGCTGCTCGCCGCGCTCTCGCTCGCCGGCGCCCTGCTCCTCCTCCTGCTCGCCATCGCGCTGCTCGTGCCTGCCGTCCCGCGTTCGCTCGGTGTGCGCCGCCCGGCGTGGCTGCGCCGCCGGCCGCCGAAGCGGACGCCGCTCGAGCAGGCGCTCGCGCGCCTCCGCGTCGCCGCCGCCAACGGCAACGGGGACGAGCGCCGCGCGCTGGAGCAGCTCGCGGTCGAGCTGGCCGGTTCCGGCGAGGGCGCGCTCGCGCGCGACGCCCGCCGGCTCGCATGGTCGCCCGGTCGCCCGGACGAGGATGGCGTCGCCGGCCTCTCCGCCCACGTGGAGCGGCTGATCGGAGCGTCGCGGTGAGCTGGATCCCCCTCGCCGACGCCGGGCGCCTGCGGCCGCAGGCCCGCCGCACCGCGGTCGTCCGGGTCGGGCTCGCCGCGCTCGCAGTCGGCTGCCTCGTCGCCGCGATCCTCGTCTCCCGCGAGGCGGGCGGGACCAAGCGGACCTTCTTCTCCAACACGCGCTCGAGCGTCGTCGTCATCGACACGTCGGGCAGCATCGGCCCGCTCGCCCGCGGGCTGATCGGCAGGACGCTGCGCAAGCTGCTCGCCGCGCACAGCTCCTTCGGACTGGTCTTCTTCTCGGACACCGCCTACGAGGCCGTCCCGCCCGGGACCCGCTGGACCGAGCTCGAGCCCTTGCTGCGCTACTTCGAGCCGCCGCCCGAGGACCGGCCGCGGCAGCTGATCGAAACGCCGTGGTCCGAGTTTCGCGGCGGCACGCGGATCTCCACCGGGCTTGCCCTCGCGCGGACGATCCTGCGGCAGGGCCACGCCGGCGAGGCAGGCGTGCTTCTGATCAGCGACCTCAACGACTCGATCTTCGACGTGCCGTCGCTGACCCAGACGCTCACCCAGTACGTGGCCGACAAGATCCCGCTCCGCGTGATCGGGCTGAACCCGGCCCCGCGCAACAAGGTGCTCTTCGAGCGGCTGATGGGGCCCTCCGTGCTCGTCAAGGAGGCGGAGCTCGCCCCGGTGCGCTCGCGCGGCGGCGGCTCGGTGGTGACCTCGTCGGTTGGGCCGTCGCGGGCGCTGACGCTCGCCGCGCTGGCGCTGCTGCTCGTGCTCGGGGCCTACGAGCACTGGGCGGCGCGGCTGCGCTGGCGGGAGGAGCCGGCGTGACCCTCCGCCGGATCGCATCGGTGGTCGCCGGCCTCGCGGCGCTGGCCGGCGCGGTCGTGCTCGTGCTCGTCGCCGTGGACGCGCGCGCATGGAGCGCGACCGTTCGAGACGACGACAACCTGTTCCGCGTCGCACCTGCCCGGCCGGAGTGGGACGCCGGGGCCCGTGCGCCGTTCGGGCTGTCCGAGCGGCTCCTCGGCACCGCCGACGACGTGCGCCTGCGCCGCGCCATCCAGGCGTTCCAGCTGGCGCGCCTCCAGACGACGTTCTTCATCCAGGACCCGAGGCTCCAGGCGGCGAAGGCGAAGGCGACCCTCGCGCTCATCGAGGTGCAGCGGAGGGGACCGAGCAACCGCGACCGCGCGATCGCCGCGAACCTGCTCGGCGTGCTCGCCTTCCAGGAGGCTCGCCTCGACCCGAGCACCGCCCAGACGTCGATCCGCCGCGCCGCGCTCGCCTTCCGCCGGGCGATCCTCTGGGACTCGACCGACGAGGATGCGAAGTCGAACCTGGAGCTCATCCTGCGGCTGGCTCAGGTGGCGAACCAGGTGCGCCGCGACCAGGAGGGCATCTTCGGCAACGCCCGCGGGCGCGGGCAGGGCGCCGGCCGCGGCGGCAGGGGCTACTGATGCCGGCCGCCGTCGCGTTCGCGTCGCCGTGGGCCGGCCTGGTCGGTCTCGCCGCCGCGATCCCGCTCGCGGCGCTGCTCGTCGCCGCGCGGCGCTCCGATCGCGTCGCGCGGCTGCTCGGCCTGCGCCCCGCGCCGGGGCGGGTCGCGCTCGCGGCCGCGGCGATCGTCGCCCTGGGCGTGCTCGTCGGCGCGGCCGCGGCGCAGCCGGTGTCCAGCTCGCGGGCGCCCCGCCTCGTGCGCGCGGACGCCGAGGCGTGGTTCGTGGTCGACACCTCCCGGTCGATGCTCGCCTCGGAGTCCGTGGAGGCGCCGACGCGCTTCGTCCGTGCGCGCCGGGCGGCAATCGCGCTGCGCGCCCGGCTGCCGGAGGTGGAGGCGGGCATCGCGTCGTTCACCGACCGACCGGTTCCGAACCTCTTCCCGACGGCCTCGCAGCCGGCGTTCGCGGCCACGGCGCTGGGCGCACTCGCGATCGAGCGGCCGCCGCCGGGCCCGGCCGGCGCGCTCCGCTCCAGCTCGTTCGAGGGGCTCGCCGCGATTCCGCGCGACGACTTCTTCGCGCCCTCCGCGAAGCGACGGCTGATTGTCGTCCTGACCGACGGCGAGACGCGTCCGTTCGACGTCCGGCGGACGGCCAAGGCGTTCGGGGCTCGCTACAAGCTGCTGGTCATCCGTTTGTGGTCGCGCTCCGAGCGTGTCTACTCGCCGGACGGCACCGCCGAGCCATACGTCCCGGACCCTGCGAGCCACAAGGACGGCGACGGGCTCGTCCGCGCGACCCACGGCGCGACGTTCGACGAGTCTCAGCTGGACGCTGCCGCCGCCTCCGCTCGCGCGTTCCTCGGCAGCGGCCCGACCCGGCGCGTGGGCAACGAGCCACGGCCGGTGCCGCTTGCGCCGTGGCTGCTCGCCGCCGCGTTCCTCCCGCTCGGGCTGCTGCTTTCACGGCGCGGTCTCTAAGCTCTCTAGATGCCGGACTGGCGCGACGCCCTCGCCGCCGCGGCTGCCGGTGAGCGTCTCGGCGCGACGGCGGCTGCGACCATCGTCGACGCGCCCACGCCGCTCCTGTGCGAGGCGGCGCAGGGCCTCCGGCGAAGCAGCGTCGTCACGTACTCACCGAAGGTCTTCATTCCGCTGACGCACCTGTGCCGGGACGTGTGCCACTACTGCACGTTCGCCCGACCGCCGCGGCGCAGCGAGCGCGCGTACATGACCGAGCAGGAGGTGCTCGCCGTCGCCCGCGCGGGCGCCGAGGCGGGTTGCAACGAGGCGCTGTTCACGCTCGGCGACAAGCCGGAGCTGCGCTATCGCGCCGCCCGCGAGGAGCTCGCTGCACTCGGCTGCGAGACGACGCTCGAGTACCTCGAGCGCTGCGCGCGGCTCGTGCTCGAGGAGACCGGACTGCTGCCGCACGTGAACGCGGGCGTCATGGGGCTCGAAGACGTGGTCGCGCTGCGGGCGGTCAGCGTCTCGCAGGGGCTGATGCTGGAGGGCTCGGCACCGGCGCTGGCCGCGCGCGGCGGCCCGCACTTCGGCTCGCCGGACAAGCGCCCCGAGGCGCGGCTCGCGACCATCGCGGCCGCGGGCGAGGCGCGCGTGCCCTTCACGAGCGGGATCCTGATCGGAATCGGCGAGACGCGCGCGGAGCGGCTCGACGCCCTGCTCGCGATCCGCGACCAGCACGACCGCTACGGCCATCTCCAGGAGGTGATCGTCCAGAACTTCCGGGCAAAGCCGGGCACGAAGATGGCCGGCCATTCCGAGCCGGAGCTCGACGAGGTGCTCTGGAGCGCCGCAGCGGCCAGGCTCGTGCTCGGGTCGGACATGCATATCCAGGTACCGCCGAACCTGAGCGAGGACTTCGGCCGCTTGCTCGAGGCCGGCATCGACGACTGGGGCGGGATCTCGCCCGTGACCATCGATCATGTGAACCCGGAGGCGCCGTGGCCGGCCGTCGCTGCACTCGAACGCGTGACCGAGGCGGCCGGGCTCGAGCTCGCGCCGCGGCTCCCGGTCTACCCGGAGTTTGTCCGCGAGGCGGGGCGGTGGCTGGACCACGGCGTCGTTGCGGCGACGCTCCGCCGCTCGGACGCGCTCGGTCTCGGCCGAGAGGACTCCTGGTCGGCCGGCGCGGCGGTGCCGGTCCCGGCGCGAACGACCTCGTCGCTCATTGCCGCCGTCGACCGGGTCGAGCGCGGCGGAGACCTGCGCGAGGCCGATCTCGTCGCGCTGCTCACGGCGCGCGGCCGCGCGGCCGCCGCCGTCTGCGCGGCCGCCGACGACCTGCGTCGCCAGGTGCACGGTGACGACGTCACCTACGTCGTCACGCGGAACGTCAACTACACGAACGTGTGCTACTTCCGCTGCGGCTTCTGCGCCTTCTCGAAGGGGAAGCTCGCCGCGAGTCTGCGCGGGAAGCCGTACCTGGTCCCGCACGCCGAGGTCGCCCGCCGCGCGCGCGAGGCCTGGGAGCGCGGTGCCACGGAGGTTTGTCTCCAGGGCGGGATCCACCCGGCCTTCACCGGCCGCCATTACCTGGAGGTTTGCCGTGCGGTGAAGGACGCGGTGCCCGACATCCACGTGCACGCGTTCTCGGCGCTGGAGATCTGGCAGGGCGCGTCCACACTGCGCCTGCCGCTCGACCGCTACCTGGCCGAGCTGCGAGAGGCGGGCCTTTCCTCGCTGCCCGGCACCGCCGCGGAGATCCTCGACGACGAGGTGCGCCGCGAGCTCTGCCCGGACAAGGTCACGACCGACCAGTGGCTGCACGTGCACGAGACCGCACACCGCGCCGGCCTGCGCTCCACGGCGACGATCATGTTCGGCCACATCGACCGCCCGTGGCACGTTGCCCGCCACCTCCTCCGCGTCCGCGACCTCCAGCGGCGCACGCGGGGCTTCACCGAGCTCGTCCCGCTCCCGTTCGTGCACATGGAGGCGCCTGTCTACCTCAAGGGCAAGGCGCGGCCCGGGCCGACCTTCCGAGAGGCGATCCTGCTCCACGCCGTCGCGCGGCTCGCGCTGCACCCCGAGATCCCGAACATCCAGGCGTCATGGGTCAAGCTCGGACTCGACGGCGCGCAGGTCGCGCTCCAGGCCGGCTGCAACGACCTCGGCGGGACGCTGATGAACGAATCGATCTCGCGCGCCGCCGGCGCCAGCCACGGCGAGGAGGTCCCGCCCGAGCGGATGGACGAGACGATCCGGGCCCTCGGCCGTACGCCGCGCCGCCGTACGACGCTCTACGGGGAGCCGCCCGCGGAGCAGGTCGCGAGGTCGTACGACGCACCGCCGTTGTCGCCGCCGGTGAACCCGCCGGTCAAGGACGCGAACCTCGTGGCGCCGCCCAGGCTCGTCCGCCCCGGGTTCGTCGGCGCGGGCCGCTGAACACCTGGACGGTGTAGGCGCTACGGTGCTCGCGTGACCGACACCTGGTCGTTCCGTCCCGGGCTCATCACGGACGACGCGAGCGTCAAGGGCTTCGAGGTCGACGGCGCCGACGGGCACGTCGGCACGGTCGAGTGGGCCAGCTACGCCCCTGGCCAGAGCTACCTGATGGTGACCGTGCACCATCACCTCCGCGGCGAGCACCACGTCGTCCCGGCCGCGGCTGTCGAGGCGGTAGACACGGCTTCGAAGCGGGTTCGGGTCCGGCTGACCGGCGCGGAGGTCGAGGGCCTGCCGAGCCACCATCAGGATCCGAACGACCCGTTCGAGCCGGCACCGTCGGAGCAGCTCGAGCTCTGGAACCACGCACTGCTGCGCGCGAATCTCAGCGCCGACTGAGCGCTAGACCTCCACGCCGAGCAGGTCGTCGAAGGTCTCCCGGCGGCGCACGAGCCGCGCCTCGCCGTCGCGGACCAGCACCGCCGCCGGCCGCAGGACGCCGTTGTAGTTGGACGCCATCGACAGCGTGTACGCGCCGGTCGCCGCGACCGCCAGCAGGTCACCGCGCCTCGGCGCCGGGAGCGCGACCCGGTCGACGAGCACGTCGCCGGACTCGCAGTGCTTCCCGGCGACGGTGTAGAAGCCGTCCGCCTCCGCCTCGGGGCGGCCTGCGACCACCACCGTGTGCCGCGCTCCGTAGAGCTGCGGGCGCGGGTTGTCCGACATGCCCCCGTCGATGGCCACGTACGTCGTCGCCTCGCTCGCGCGCTTGACGACGCCGACGCGGTACAGCGTGACGCCGGCGGGCCCGACGAGCGAACGGCCCGGTTCGAGGATCACGCCCGCTGCGGGGAGCGCATGCAGTTCCCACTGGTGCCGGAGCCGCTCGAGCAGTGCCACGACGAACTCGCGGATGCCGGGCGGGCGGTCCTCGTCCACGTACTGGATGCCGAGCCCGCCGCCGAGGTCGACCACCTCGGGCACCCAGTCCAGCCGCGCGCGCAGGTCGGCCGAGAACGCGGCGAGCCAGTCGACGCTCATGCGCGCAGCCGCAGAGTCGAGAAGGTGCGAGCCGAGGTGGAGGTGCAGGCCCGCCACCCAGAGGCCCGCCTTGCGGGCGGCCCGAATAGCCTCGACGGCATCGTCGGGGGGCAGTCCGAACTTCGAGCCGAGGTGCCCGGTGCGCACGGCGTCATGCGTGTCCGCGTCGATGCCGGGCGTGACGCGGACGAGCACACGACGGGCGCTCGCCCGCGCCGCGCGCTCGACGTCGTCGAACGAGTCGATGACCAGGTAGCCGACGTCGGTCGCGCCTGCCCGCTCGATCTCGTCGTCCGCCTTGTTGTTGCCGTGGAAGACGATCCGCGCGGGGTCGATGCCCGCGCGCAGCGCGTACTCGAGCTCGCCCTCGGTGGAGACGTCGGCGCCGAGGCCCTGCTCGGACAGCAGGCGCAGCACGGCCAGGTTCGGCAGCGCCTTGACGCTGTAGGCGACGAGCGCGTCCGGCGCCGCCCCACGGTATGCCCGCGCGCGCGCCAGCAGCGTCCCCTCGTCGAGCACGACGAGCGGCGTGCCGAATCGCCCCGCGAGCACGCTCGCGCGCACGCCGCCGATGGCGAGCTCGCCGTCCTCGATCGTCGTCGTGTCAGGAAACGGGCGCGGCACCGAGGCGCATTCTCGCCGCCGCGAGCGCATCGTGGACGCCGCCTGGCCCGGGGGCCGGCCGCGGCTCCTGCTCGGCGCCCGCGAACGAGCCCTCGCGCACCTGTGTGGCGATCTGCTCGTGGGCGTCGCGGAACGGCACGCCGGTGCGCACGAGCGCCTCGGCCGCGTCGGTCGCGGTGAGCAGCGGGTCGGCCACGGCGGCCGTCAGCCGCTCGCGGTCGAACGCAATGCCCTCGACCAGCGCAGACAGAGCCGGGAGGGCGAGCGCCAGGTCGCGCCGCGCCGCGAACACCGGCGCCTTGTCCTCCTGCAGGTCGCGGTCGTAGGCGAGCGGGATGCCCTTCACGACGGCCAGCAGGCCGGCCAGCCGCCCGAGTGCCGTCCCGGCCTTGCCGCGCACCAGCTCGGCCACGTCCGGGTTCAGCTTCTGGGGCATCATCGACGATCCGGTCGCGGCCGCATCCGGCAGCCGGACGAAGCCGAACTCGGAGGAGGCCCACAGCACGAGCTCCTCGCCGATGCGCGACAGGTGCGAGAAGAGCACGGCGCACGCGTAGAGGTAGTCGAGCGCAAAGTCACGATCGGCGACCGCGTCGAGCGAATTGCGCATCCCGCCGCCGGGCTGTGGCAGCGGCAGCGTCGAGCCCGCGAGCGCTCCAGCGCCGAGCGGCGACGGCGCCGCCTGCCTGGCCGCGAAGGCCAAGCGCGAACGGTCGCGCTCCAGCATCTCCACCCAGGCGAGCAGGTGATGCCCGACCGTGACGGGCTGCGCGCGCTGCAGGTGCGTGTACCCGGGCATCGGCGTGTCCGCCTCCGCCTCGGCCCGGTCGAGCACGACGCCTGCGAAGGCGTCGATCGCCCCCAGCGCCTCCGCGCACGCGTCCTCGACGTAGAGCCGGAACGCCGCCGCGACCTGGTCGTTCCGCGACCGGCCGGCGTGGATCTTGCGCCCGAGCGGGCCCAGCTCGCGCTCGATCGCCGAGTGGACGTCCTCGTCGTCCGGCCGGACAAGGCCGCCGGCGGCGATGCGCTCGAGCGCGGCGTCGACCTCGGTCAGCTCGTCGGTCGTCAGGAGGCCGGCCGCGGCGAGCCGCTCCGCGTGGCGGCGGCTCGCCCGGCAGTCGTACGGGAGCAACTCGGCGTCGTCAGCCTTGAGGAACGCCCACACGCGCCCGTCCAGCGGCGTCGCCGTGCGGGCGCCCCAGACCGTCAAACCGGCGCCTGGACCTGCTGCCGCGCGGCCGCGAGCTGGGCCTCGAGCCCGAGCAGCTGGATGAAGCCCTCGGCCGACTCGTGCGGGAAGGTCTCGCCGGTCGCGTAGGACGCCAGCGTCTCGGCGTAGAGCGCGTTCGGCGAGCGGCGCCCGGTGACGACGGCCGAGCCGGACTCGAGCCGGATCCGCACCTCGCCGCCGACGAGCGTCTGCGTCTCGGCGAAGAAGGCGTCGTAGGCGCTGCGCACGGGCGTGAACCAGAAGCCGTCGTAAACGAGCTGCGCCCACTTCGGCTCCAGCTCGCGCTTGGCGATCTGCTCGGCCTTCGTCAGCACGAGATCCTCGAGCGCGTCGTGCGCCGCGATCAGTGTGAGCGCGGCGGGTGCCTCGTAGAGCTCGCGGCTCTTGATGCCCACGACGCGGTTCTCGATCATGTCGATCCGTCCGATGCCGCGCGAGCCCGCGAGCTCGTTCAGCGTCGCGATCAGCTCAGCGAGCGGCAGCTCGTCGCCGTCGAGCGAGACGGGGAGGCCGGCCTCGAAGCCGATCACGACGTCGACCGGCTCGGCGGCGGCCGAGGGCGCCACGGTCAGCACGAACGCCGCCTCGGGTGGCGCCGCCCACGGGTCCTCGAGCACGCCGGACTCGATCGCACGGCCGAACAGGTTGTCGTCGATCGAGAACGGCGACTCCGGCTTCGCCTCGACGGAGATGCCGCGCTCGGCCGCGTAGGCGATCTCGGCGTCGCGCGTCCAGGGCGTGTCGCGCAGCGGCGCGATCACCTGCACGCCCGGGTATGTGGCCTTGAACGCCAGCTCGAGCCGCACCTGGTCGTTGCCCTTGCCGGTGCAGCCGTGCACGATCGCGTCGGCGCCGAGCTCGCGCGCGATCTCGCCGATCGCCTGGCCGATGATCGGCCGCGAGAGCGACGAGATCAGCGGGTACTTGCCCTCGTACAGCGCGTTCGCGAGCAGCGCCTTCGCGACGACCTCCTCGGCGAACTGGTCCTTGCGGTCGAGCAGGATGACGTCGTCGGCGCCGGCGGCGTAGCCGCGCTGGACGGCCGGCTCAAAGTCGGCCTCCTGGCCAACATCGACGAGGACAGCGATGACCTCGTCGAAGCCGTAGTCCTCCTTCAGCCACGCGATCGCGCAGCTCGTGTCGAGCCCGCCCGAGTAGGCGAGAACTGCCTTCGTCATTCCGTGTCTCCTTCGAGGTGGTGGGTGAGCTCCTCGGCGAGCTGGGCGCCCGTGAGGCCGTCGCGCGCGGCGACGAAGATCGTGTCGTCGCCGGCGACCGTGCCGGCGACGTCGGGGAGGTTCGCCGCGTCGATCGCGCGGGCCAGCGTGTTCGCGGTGCCCGGCGGCGTGTGCAGGACGACGAGCGTGCCGGTCGGCGTCAGCGAGAGCGTCCAGCGCCGCAGCGCGGAGATGAGCTCGTCGAGGCGCGTCAGGTCGTCGGCGCCCGGCAGAGCGTAGATCAGCGCGCCGTCGGCGCCGCGCACCTTGACGAGGCCTAGCTGGGCGATGTCGCGCGAGACGGTGGTCTGGACGGCGTCGAAGCCCTGCTCGCGTAGCGCGGTGACGACTTCCTCCTGCGTCCCGAGCTTGCGCTCCTGGACGAGCCGGAGAATCGCGCCCTGGCGGTCGTACTTGCTCATAGGGCAACCTCGCCTTTGGTTTTGCTTGTTCTTTGAAAACTGAGAGTCCGCCCGCGCGTAGTGATCGCGGGCGTCGACCGGCCCGGTTCGTAGCGTCGCGCTGTGGTCGGCCACCGCCGGGAGAGCGCCCTCGTCGCTTGCCGCGTAGACGGCCCGCGTGAGACCTGCGCCTCCCGGCGGTGTGAGGCACCCGGAGCGGCGACAGGACGTCGCCCCGCCGAGGGCCCGTCTATGAGCAACCGCCACGGTACCTCGCCGGTCGGCCCACGCTCAGCAACCCGACTGAAGGAGGTTCGATGCAAGAGCGCACGGCCGGGATCGACCTGGCCAGCGAGGAACACCGCCTGGTCGTGATCGACGGCGGCGGCCGCCGGCTGGAGGAGCGGCGTGTCGCCCACAGCGAGGACGGCATCGACGCGCTGGTGCGGCGCCTGCTCACCCTCCAGGTCGTCCGTGTGGCGATCGAACAGCCGAACGGGCTGGTCGTCGACCGGCTGCTCGATGCCGGCATCGCAGTCGCGCCCGTGCACCCCAACCAGCTCGCCGCTGCCCGCGACCGCTACCGCGCCGGCGGCGGCAAGTCGGACGGCTTCGACGCCTACGTGCTCGCCGAGCTGGCACGCACCGACATGCACCGCATGCGGCTGCTCGAGCCCGACTCGGACGAGACGAAGGCGCTCAGGGCGCTGACGCGCGCACGCGAGGACCTGGTCGAGCAGAAGGTCGCGCTCGCCAACCAGCTGCGCGCCCAGCTGGACGCCTTCTGGCCTGGCGCAAAGCACATCTTCGCCGACGTCGACTCGCCGATCGCGCTCGCCTTCCTCGAGCGCTACCCCAGCCCCGCCGACGCCCGCAGCCTCGCCACCAAACGGCTCGCCGGCTTCCTCGCCCGCAACGGCTACTGCGGCCGCAAGAGCCCAGAGCAGTTGCTCGCCCGGCTGCGCTCGGCGCCCGAAGGCCGCGCCGGCGAGGCCGAGCTCGAGGCCCGCCGCGCCGTCGTGCTCGCCCTCGTCGCCACCCTCAAGCCACTGGTCGAGCAGATCAAGCTGCTGACCAGCCAGATCGCCGGCGCGCTCCGCAGCCACGACGACGGGCACATTTTCCTCTCGCTCTTCCGCGCCCCCAAGTCGGTCGTCACCGCCGCCGAGCTGCTGGCCGAGATCGGCGACAACAGAAACCGCCACCGCTCCAGCGCCGCGCTCGAAGCGATCGCCGGCCAAGCCCCCGTCGCCGTCCAATCCGGCAAGAAGAAGGTCGCCTGCTTCCGCTGGGCCTGCAACAAGAACCTCCGAGACGCCGTCAGCGTGCTCGCCGACAGCAGCCGCCACCACAACCCCTGGGCCGCCGACGTCTACCACCGCGCCCGCGCCCGCGGCCACGACCACCCGCACGCGATCCGCATCCTCGGACGGGCCTGGCTCCGCATCATCTGGCGCCTCTGGCAAGACCAAACCACCTACGACCCCAACCGGCACGGCAGCCTCAACCGCCTCCTCGCGGCCGAGGGTTGACACAGGACGTCTCACGCCGGAACCTCGACAGACGGGTGCGGCGCGTGCTGCTCGACCGGCGCGACCACGCCCTCGAGCGAGGACTCGCCGCCGTACGGGCAGCCGCCGTGGTCGATGTGCTCCTGGAACTCGGCGCGGAACTTGTCGACGTAGCTCGCGATCGGCATCGCGGCGGCATCGCCGAGCGG
>DASTZE010000116.1:0-18781 GCA_035764425.1 Gaiellaceae bacterium | reverse complement strand
CCATGCGGCGGCTCCTGAAACGATGACACCACGCGGGCGCGCGCAAGGAGGGGGCCCACGGGGGAACCAGGGGTTTCCCCGTGCTCAGACGGGGAGCTCCGCGCGAATGAAGAACTCTGACGTTCGCGCACCCCTCTGAGGGAGGGGCAAGGGAACCGCAGGTTCCCTTAGAAGCGCGGTCGGAGACCTAACCAGTCGCCGCCGAAGCCGGACTTGCTCCGGCGAGAGGCTCACCACCGAGAGGCAAACGAAGGGACCACGCGACCATGCGGCGGCTCCTGAAACGATGACACCACGCGGGCGCGCGCAAGGAGGGGGCCCACGGGGGAACCAGGGGTTTCCCCGTGCTCAGACGGGGAGAAGCTGCTTCGTCGACTCGATCAGCTGCTGCGGGTTGAACGGCTTCCCGATGAACGCCTGAGCGCCCCGGGCTTCCGCGTCGGCCAGCGTCTCGTCGTCGACCTTCCCGCTGAACATGATCACCGGGATGGCGCCGACGCCGTGGCGCTCCTGGACGCGCCGGAGCATCTCCCAGCCGTCCACCTGCGGCATCATCACGTCGAGCAGGATCAGGTCAGGCGGCTCCGCCTCGAGCGCGCTCAGCCCCTCCTCGGCGCTGGCGGCCTCGCGGACGATGTACCCCTCCATCTCGAGGTTCACGCGCACGAACTCCCGGATGCGGTCGTCGTCGTCGACGATCAGGATCGACGGCCCGCCCGTCTGGGCGCGCGAGGGCGACGCCGACCGCTCCAGGAAGGCGTCCAGGTCGCCGCGCCGGTAGCGCCGGTGGCCGCCCGGCGTGTAGAAGGCCGGCAGCCGACCGACGTCCGACCATTTGCGGATCGTGCTCTGGGCGACACCGAGGTACTTGGCCGCCTGGCCGAGCGTGAGCCAGTCGGGCTCGGCGCCCACAGGCGGGCGGCGGTAGCGGGAGGTGTCGTTGGTCGTCACGCGCCGAATCTACCTAAACGTGCCGTTTCTTGCGCGCTCGCGAAGGGATCCACACATTCGATCACGGTCGGGTGACCGTGACGGTGACCGTCGAGGGCGAGCTGAGCGGCAGGGGGCCGAGTGTACGGATCGAGGTGGTCGTCGGGCTCTTGGAAGGGTCCGGGTTGTCGTCGAGCGACTCCCCGAGCGCCACCCCGACGGCGAAGATGACGGCCGCGGCCCCGATCCGGATCGCCCAGCGGACGACCACGCGGCGACGGCGCTTGCGCCGCAGCCGGGGGCTCGGCGTCCAGATCGGCGCCTCGCTCACGGCCGGTAGTCGCTCGCGCCGCGCGAGTACAGATGGAAGGCGACGTCGCCGACCAGTGCGGCGTGGCGGTAGGCCCGCGGATCGCCGTGCTCCTCGAGCGCCTCGCGGCTCCAACGATCGGACTGCTCGTATGCCTGGACAAGCTCTCCGAGCGTGAAGGTCTCGCCGATGCGACGGCGCAGCTCGTCCGTGACGACCCCGACCTGGTCCAGCAACCGGTTGTAGAGCGCCTGGTCGTCGGAGAGCGACTCGAGACGACGAAGGCCCTCTTCCCACTCGCGGCGCGTCGTCTCGACCGTGGCTTCCAGCTCCGGCACGGCGCTGAGGCTACAGCCCATCCAGGCAGCACCGGCCCGTCGGCCAGGCGCCGCCGGCCTCGCGAACGATCGCCTCTCCCAGCGCGTACGGCGGGTGCGCGAGCGCCCAGGCGACGTGCGCGTGCAGGCATTTCAGCCGCTCCGGCCGCGCGGCACCGCCGATGCCCGAGGCGAGCGACGAGCCGTCGTCGCGGCCCCGCGCGCCGCCGGCCAGCGAGGCGCGCAGCTCGCGCTGGTCGCGCGTCGCCGCCTCCAGGCTCTCGTGCAGCTCGGGGTCGTTCTCCGCCGCCTCGCCCCAGCGCTCCACCCCTCCGCCCGCCTCGGCGCGCGAGATGGCGGCGACGAGGTGCGGACATGTCAGCCAGTACGTGGTCGGGAAGGGGTTGCCGTCGGCGTCGTACGGCGCCTGCTCGGTGACCGCAGGCCTGCCCCAGGGGCAGCGCACGGCCACGCGCAGGAGCGCGCGCGGCTGCCGGCCGAGCTGCCGGACGAGGGCGGCGCCGTCGTCCACGCCGCGATGGTACGGACGTCAGCGGGCGTTTCGGTGCGCGCGCCGCCACCGCTCGATGCCGGACACGACGTACAGCCGCTCTCCGGCGCGGACGAGGCTGAGCTGGCTGGCCTCCCGCGCGAGCATCAGCTTCTGCGACGAATGCTGGAAGCCGGCGCGCAGCGTGTCGTGCTCGGCACGCAGGCGGCGCACCTCGGACGCCCGCCTCCCGACCTCCGCCCGCGTGTGGACGTAGGTCGTCAACGGCCGGACGTAGAGCAGCCCGACGAGGAGCAGCAGCCCGGCGGCCAGAACCCGGGCGTTCGGGCGCGGCAGCGAGCGGCGCCCCTTGCGGCGGCGCTTCCGGCGGTCGTTCGGACGGCGGCTCGAGGGCACGGCGCACCGTTCGCGGCCGCCCGACGGCGTCCTCCCCGAGGGCTAGGCAGTCTCGACGCGGATCAGGTTCGTCGTGCCCGGCATGTTCACCGCCGTGCCGGCGGTGATCACGACCAGATCGCCGGCCTCGACGATCGCCGTGCCACGCGCTGCCGAGACCGACCGCGAGAAGAGGTCCTCGACATCGCGGCCCTCGGGGATCACCACCGGCGTCACCCCCCACTCGATGGCGAGGTTGCGCGCCACCCCGGCGTGGTGCGTCAAGGCGATGATCGGGCGCTTCGGGCGCAGCCGCGCCACCGTCGAGGCGGTGCGGCCGCTGAAGGTCGGCACGAGGATGGCCTTGGCGCCGAGCGCCTCCGCGAGGTCGCAGGCCGCGTTCGACACCGCCTCCGAGATCGACGGGTTCTCATGCGGCTCCGGCAGCTCGTGCCGGTAGCCGAGCGCGGGCTCGATCACGCGGGCGACGCGGTCCATGTACGCGACCGACTCGAGTGGGTACTCGCCCGCCGCCGTCTCCGCGGACAGCATCAGCGCCGAGCTGCCGTCGAGCACCGCGTTCGCGACGTCGCTCGCCTCGGCCCGCGTCGGCTCCGGCGAGTGCACCATCGACTCGAGCATCTGCGTCGCGGTGATCACGGGCTTCCCGCGTTCGAGCGCGCGCAGGATGATCCGCTTCTGGATCAGCGGCACCTCGGCCACGCCGATCTCCACGCCGAGGTCGCCGCGCGCGACCATCACCGCGTCCGTCTCGGCCAGGATGTCCAGCAGCGCGTCGACCGCCTCGGCCTTCTCGATCTTGGCGATCACCCGTGCTCGCGAGCCGGCGTGCTCGATCAGGTCGCGCAGGTCGCGCACGTCCGCCGCCGATCGCACGAACGACAGGGCGACGTAGTCGACGTCGAGCTCGTGCAGAGCGAAGTCGAGGTCCTCCAGGTCCTTCCGGGTCAGCGACGGGATCGGGATCGGGACGCCCGGCACGTTGACGCCCTTGTGGGCCGTAACGGTGCCGCCGGTGATGACGGCGCACGTGGCGCGTCCGCCCTCGACCGACTCGACCTGGAGTCGTAGCCGGCCGTCGTCGATCAGCACGTCGTGCCCCGGCTTGAGCACGTCGCCGAGAACGGCGGGGCTGACCGGGAGCAGGCCCTTGTGGCCGTCGAGCTCCTCGGCGCCGACCACGATCACGTGGCCGCCGGTTTCGAGATGCATCGGCTGCTCGAGATCGCCGACACGGATCTTCGGCCCCTGGAGGTCGGCGATCAGCGCGATCGCGCGGCCGACCGTCTCTTGGGCGGCGCGGACGTGCTCGGCTCGACGCGCGTGGTCATCGCGCGACCCGTGCGAGAAGTTGAAGCGGGCGGCGTCGATGCCCGCCTCTGCAAGCGCGGCGACAGCCTCGGGCGAGGACGTCGCGGGCCCGAGTGTGGCCACGATCTTGGTGCGCCGCGGCGTCTGGCGCTGCACGCCGCCAAGGTAGCGAGTGGAGCGGAATCGGCGCTGACGCTAGGCGACCCGCGCCGTGCGCTCGAACGCGCCCCAGCCGGGATACACGGCCTCGTGCCCCAGCTCCTCCTCGATGCGGAGCAGCTGGTTGTACTTGGCCACACGGTCGCTCCGTGACGGCGCCCCGGTCTTGATCTGGCCGACGCCCGTCGCGACCGCGAGGTCGGCGATGGTCGTGTCCTCCGTCTCGCCCGAGCGGTGCGACATAACGGCGGCGTAGCCGTTCTGCCGGGCCAGCTCGATCGTGTCGAGCGTCTCCGTGAGCGTTCCGATCTGGTTGACCTTGATCAGGATCGCGTTGGCCACGTGCTCGTCTATACCGCGTCGCAGGCGCTCGACGCTCGTGACGAACAGGTCGTCGCCGACGAGCTGCACGCGGTCGCCGAGACGCTCGGTCAGCTGCTTCCAGCCGTCCCAATCGTCCTCGGCAACGCCATCCTCGATCGAGACGAGCGGATACCGGTCGGTGAGCCCGGCGTAGAAGTCGGCCATTCCGTCACCTGACGTCTCGCGGCCCTCGAAGCGGTACACGCCCTCGCGGTAGAACTCGCTCGAGGCGGGGTCGAGCGCGATCGCGACGGCGTCGCGGTGCCCGACGCGGCCTGCCGCCTCGAGGATGAGGTCGATCGCCTCCTCGCTCGACCCGAGGTCCGGCGCGAAGCCGCCCTCGTCGCCGACCGCGGTCGACAGGCCGCGCTCGTGCAGGACGCCGCGCAGCGAATGGAAGACCTCCGCACCGACGCGCAGCCCGTCCGCGAAGGTCGGCGCGCCGGCAGGCACGACCATGAACTCCTGCAGATCGATGGAGTTGTCGGCGTGCACCCCGCCGTTGATCACGTTCATCATCGGCACGGGCAACGTTCGCGCCTCGGGCCCGCCGAGGTAGCGGAAGAGCGAGAGCCCCGCCTCGGCGGCGGCCGCGCGGGCGTTCGCCAGCGAGACGCCGAGGATCGCATTCGCGCCGAGCCTCCCTTTATTCGGCGTGCCGTCGACCTCGACGAGGCGCTCGTCCACGGCACGCTGGTCGTCCGCGTCCAGGTCGCGCACGGCCGAGCCGAGCTCGCCGCGCACATTTTCGACCGCCCGGGTGACGCCCTTGCCTCCCCACGCCTGCCCGCCGTCGCGCAGCTCGACGGCCTCGTGCGCGCCGGTCGAGGCCCCCGAGGGGACGGCAGCACGGCCGATGGCGCCCGAGACGAGCTCCACGTCGACCTCGACGGTCGGGTTGCCGCGCGAGTCCAGGATCTGCCGGGCGCGGACGATGCGGATCGCGGTCATGCGAGAACCTCCTTGGCGAGCTCGTAGTAGCGCTCCTGCTCGTCGAGGCCGAGCTCGGCCCAGCGCTCGCCTCGTTCGTCGGCGAGCTTAACGGCGCGCTCCACGCGCGCGCGGAATTTGCGCGTCGTGCCGCGCAGCGCCAGCTCGGGGTCGACGTTCAACTTCCGTGCGACGTTCACGATCGTGAACAGGACATCGCCCAGCTCGTCCACGAGGCGCGCGTCCGACTCCGTCTGCGCGGCTGGCGCGCCGACCCGCTGCACCTCGGCGTCCAGCTCGTCCAACTCCTCGCGCACCTTGGCGAGCGGCCCGGCCAGATCGGGCCAGTCATAGCCCACCGATTCCACGCGCCGCTGGACCTTGCGCGCGTAGAGCAGCGCCGGCAGCGACCCCGGGACGTCGTGGAAGACGCCCTCACGCCCCTCCTGCTCGGTCTTGATCTGCTCCCACCGCTCCTTGACCCGGCCCGCCGTCTCGGCCTCCGCGTCCCCGAAGACGTGCGGGTGCCGTCGCACGAGCTTGTCGTGCACGCCGCGCGCAACGGCCTCGAGGTCGCCCACACCCTGCTCCGACAGGAGCAGGGCCAGGAAGTAGACCTGGAAGAGCAGGTCGCCGAGCTCGTCGATCTGCTTCTCCTCGCGGCCGTCCATGGCCGCGTCCGCGACCTCGTAGGCCTCCTCGACGGTATGCGGGACGATTGTCCGCGCCGTCTGCTCGCGATCCCACGGGCAGTCGCGCCGGAGCCGCTCGGTCAGGTGCTGCAGAGCGAGGAGCGCCTCGGCGAGCCCGGCGTCCTGCGGCACGGAGGTCTTAGCCGGTCGTGGTCGTCGACGTCGTCGTCGGCGGCGGCTGGAAGCCGGCCTGGTACTTCACCGCACTCGACTTGGCGAGGTTCTTGCGGAAGTCCTCCGCCCACTTCTGGCCGATCTCGGTCTTGTTCGACTGCGCAACGATCTGCTTGATCTGCGCCTTGACCGACGAGAGCGGCGTCTTCTTCTTCGGCTTGACCGGCGTGAGCGCCTGGATGATGTGCCAGCCGAATTGCGTCTTGACCGGCTCCGAGATGTCGCCGGTCTTGATCGAGAAGGCGACCTTGTCGAACGGCGGCACCGTCTGGCCCTGCGCGAGGTCGCTCAGCTTGCCGCCCGTCTTCTTCGAGCCCGGATCCTGCGAGTACTTCTGGGCCAGCGCGGCGAAGCTCGCGCCGGTGCGCAGCTTCTGCTCGAGCTGGTCGGCGAGCACCTTGGAACGCGCGTAGTCGACCTTGTCGCCGGTCTGCGTGTTGGCGGGCTTCCCCGACTTCGTCAGCGCGACGAGGATGTGCCGCACCGTCCGCGTGGCGGGCGTCTCGTAGGTCGACTTGTTCTTGGTGTAGTAGTCCTGGATCTGCTTGTCGGTGACCTTCGTGTCGGCGTTGGCGGTCACCTTGTTGAAGATGTTCTGCTGGGAGAGCTGCATCGCCACCTCCTGGCGGAGCTGCTCCTCGGAGACGCCCTGCTGCTTGAGAGCGTCCCGGTACTTCGTCTTGTCGCCCTTGTAGTACTGCTGGACGAGCTGGTTGACGCGCTGGTCGATCGCGTCGCTCGACGCGCCGACGCCCATCTTGTCGGCCTCGCAGATGTAGGCGTTGCGCAGGACGAGGTAGCTGACGACCTGGTTCTGGATCTGCCGGTACTCCTGCGTGCCGGCCGCCGGGAACGCCTGCTTGTTGCGCCGGTAGTTGACCCGCGCCTGGTTCAGCACCTGGTTGTAGTCGTTCTTCGTCACCGGCGTATTGCACTTCTCGACCACGGCGACCGCGTTCGAGGGCACGTTGCCCGACCCGCCGCAGCCCGCTGCGAGAGCGAGCGCCGCCAGGGGCGTAAGTGTGAGCAGAGTCCGACGTTTCATTGGTTTCGAGATATTTCGCCCGGGCGCGTGGTCCGGTTCACGCCGCGTGGCGAAGCGTGACTATAGCATCGAGTATCCGCACCGCCTGGGCGAATTCATCCTGCCTTAACGAAACCTCACGCTTGGCAACCGTGTACACGGCGGTGTCCACCTCGTCGCGCAGGCCGCGGAGCTCGCCGGAGCCGAGCACGAGCGGCCCGACCGTGATCTTGCCGTCACGGTAGACGAGGTAGTCGGCGCCGATGCGGGCGAGCTTCAGCTTCGCCTCCTGGATCGCGAACAGGTGCTCGACCGGCACCGGCACCGGGCCGTAGCGGTCCTCGAGCGCCGCGTGCAGCTCGCGTAGCTCGTCCTCGGTCTCGGACAGCGCCAGTCGTCGGTGCAGGTCGATCTTCTGTGCCTCGGAAGCGATGTAGGCGGCGGGGACGTAGGCGTCGATGCGGGCGTCGACGCGGACGGGCCGCACGGCCTGGCGGCGCTGCCCGGAGAGCTCGGCCACCGCCTCGTGCAGGAGCTCGACGTAGAGCTCGAAGCCGACCGCGGCGACGTGGCCCGACTGCTCGGCCCCGAGCAGCTCCCCCGCGCCGCGGATCTCGAGGTCGCGCATCGCGATCGCGAAGCCGGCGCCGAGCTCGGTGTGGTCGGCGAGCGTCGCGAGGCGGGCGCGCGCCTCGGCGGTCAGCTCCTGTGAGTCGGGGTAGAAGAGGTAGGCGTGCGCGGGCACGTCGGAGCGGCCGACCCGGCCGCGGATCTGGTAGAGCTGGGCGAGCCCGAGCGCGTCGGCCCGCTCCACGACCAGGGTGTTCGCCTGTGGGATGTCGAGCCCCGACTCGATGATCGTGGTGGACACGAGCACGTCGGCATCGCCGCGCAGGAAGCTGAGCATGCGTTGCTCCAGCTCGCGCTCCGCCATCTGGCCGTGCGCGACGAGGATGCGCAGGCCCGGCACCAGGTCGGCCAGCTTGGCGGCGGCCTCGTCGATCGTCTCCACGCGGTTGTGCAGGTAGAACGCCTGCCCGCCACGGGCGTGCTCGCGCTCGAGCGCAGTGCGGATCAGCTCCTCGTCGTACCCGCCGACGTAGGTGCGGATCGGCCGGCGGCCCTCCGGCGGCGTCTCGATGATCGAGATGTCGCGCAGCCCCGACAGCGACATATGCAGGGTGCGCGGGATCGGCGTGGCGGTCAGGGCGAGCACGTCGACCTCGAGGCGGAGCGAGCGCAAGAGCTCCTTCTGCTGGACGCCGAAGCGCTGCTCCTCGTCGACGATGACGAGGCCGAGGTTCTTCGGGATCACGTCGCGCGAAAGGACGCGGTGCGTGCCGATCAGGACGTCGACTTTGCCTTCGGCAAAGTCGTTGAGGACTGCCTTGACCTCAGTCGGCTTCCTGAACCGGGACACCATTTCCACTCGGAGCGGGAAGTCGCGGTACCGGTCCCTGAACGTGTTCCAGTGCTGTTGGGCCAGGATCGTCGTCGGGACGAGCATCAGCGTCTGGCGGCCGTTCACGGCCACGGCGAACGCCGCGCGGACAGCGACCTCGGTCTTGCCGAAGCCCACGTCGCCGCAGACGAGCCGGTCCATGGGACGCGGCGCCTCGAGGTCCTCCTTGACGGCCTCGATCGCCCGCGCCTGGTCCTCGGTCTCGCGATACGGGAACTCCGACTCGAGGCGGCCGAGCCACTCGTTCTCGACCTCGTAGGCGACCCCGGGGGCGCTCTGTCGCTCGGCGTAGAGCTTCAGCAAATCGCCGGCCAGCTCGCGCACCCCCGCGCGGGCGCGGTTCTTGACCAGCTCCCAGGCCTTTCCCCCGAGCCTCGAGAGCGCCGGGTTGCGCGCGTCGGCGCCGATGTAGCGCGAGACCTTGCCGATCTGCTCGTGCGGGACGTAGAGCCGGTCCTCGCCGCGGAAGGCCAGCAGCAGGTAGTCGCGCGTGACGCTGGCGACCTCGCGCGTCTCGAACGAGAGCAGCTGGCCGACGCCGTGGTCCTCGTGGACGACGTAGTCGCCGGTGCGCAGCTCGGCGAACGACTGCAGTGCGCGGCCGAGCCGCGCATCGGCCCGCGGCGGGCGCTTGCGAAAAACCTGGGTATCCGGGAGCAGGGCGAGCCCCAGCTCGCGCCAGACGAAGCCGCGTCGGGCAGGCGAGACCACGAACGCGATCCCGGCCTCCCGTGGCAGCCGGCGGGGGTCGTCGACGACGTCCGCCCGGACGCGGCGCAGCATGGCCTGGGTGCGGAGCGCCTCGCCGCGGTGCGGGAAGGCGA
The DNA here is from genome assembly GCA_035764425.1 of Gaiellaceae bacterium. Classification (GTDB taxonomy): domain Bacteria; phylum Actinomycetota; class Thermoleophilia; order Gaiellales; family Gaiellaceae; genus JACVRM01. The sequence goes on along the minus strand of DASTZE010000116.1, from coordinate 9,378 downwards.
CGATCACGCGCAGGCCGCCGCGGACGAGTGCGGCCAGCTCGTTCTCGGCCTCGGACAGACCGCGGGCCGCGATCGCGGGCCGCTGCGCCTCGAACGCGAACGGCTGGCCCTGCGGGAGCGGGTCGAGCTGCGCGGCGTCTCCGAGGGCAAGCTCGACGCCGAGCTCCTCGCGCGCGACCTCGAGCACCTCGTCGGCCTGCCAGACCAGGTCGGGCGGGCCGTCGAGGAGGGGCACCAGGTCGTCCGGCGTGCTCCTCTTCTCCTCGTCGTCGTCGAGCGTCGGCTCGGTCAGGTCGGGGCGGCGCTCCGCGGCCGGGTAGACGAGCGCCTCCTCGACGGTGTGGAGCGCGCGCTGCGTGAAGGACGAGAAGGCACGCACGGACTCGATCTCGTCGCCGAAGAGGTCGATGCGGAGTGGCTCGCGGCCGGTCGACGGGAAGACATCGACGATGCCGCCGCGGACGGCGAAGTGCCCGCGCTCCTCGACCTGGTCGACGCGCTCGTAGCCGGCAAGCGCGAGCTCCTCGGCGAGCGCGTCGATGCCCGGCTCGGCGCCCATACGGAGCTCGACTGCGCGCGGGCGGACGTTGGCCGGCGGCGCGCCCTCGGCGAGCGCCAGCGCCGACGCGAAGACAAGGCCGCCGGCCGCGAGGACGTCGAGCGCCCGCGCGCGCTCGCCGACCAGGTGCGGGGGCGGCTCGAGCCCGGACTCCCAGCGGACGCCGCGGCTCGGCAGCAGCCCAATGTGCTCGGGGCCGAGGTACCAGGCCGCGCCCTCGGCAGCGTCGCGGGCGTCCGCGTCGTCGGGCAGGACGCAGACAAGGCGGCGGTCGAGCTGCAGGTGGAGCGCCGCCGCGAGCAGCGGCAACGCGGCCTCGGACACCCGGGCGCGACTGCCCGCCAGGTCCGCGGCGAGGCGCCCGAGCCGCTCGTGCTCGGCAAGCTCGCGCGCGAGCGGCGCGAGGATCGGCGCGTCTGTCAGCGTCCTCTGGTCCACGACGTTGGCCCGGCGAAGCCGGGCAGGGACATCGTAGTTAGACCACGCTGTCGAAGAACTCCACGTCGCCGCGCTCGGGCGGGGCGCCGTAGATGAAGACCAGCAGGTCCTCCGAGCCCTCGTTCACGACCTGGCGAGCGGTGCCGGTCTCGACGTGGATGAGACCCCCCGGCCCGACCTCGTGCCGTTCCGCCGGGTCGCCGAGGTACATGGTCATCGTCCCGCTCACCGGCACGTAGGTCTCCTCCTGGAGCTTGTCGTCGTGGCGCCGGCCCTTGGCGCCCGGCTCGTAGCGGAAGAAGGTCGCGCGCGTGTTCTGGAGCCCCGCCTGCTCGGTGACCGGCGCCGCATGGCGCGGCGCCTCGCCGACCTCGTGTGGGCGGGTCTGGTACTCGAGCTCGGCCGGGCGGACGACGAAGTAGGCCACCGGCCGACTGTACCGGGACAGTTCTAGTTGTAGCCCTGCTGCGTCGCCTCGAGGCCGTTGCGAGCCAGCATCTCGACGGCATCGGCGGCGCGGGACACGATCGTCTCCGCGTCGTCCTCAGGCTCGAAGTCGGCGAGCACGTAATCGGCGAGGTCGCGCGGGTCGCCGCGGCCCGGGCGGCCGACGCCGATGCGCAGGCGCAGGAACTCCCGCGAGCCGAGCTGCTGTGCGATCGAGCGCAGCCCGTTGTGGCCGGCGAGCCCGCCGCCGAGGCGCGCCTGGATGCGGCCGAGGTCGAAGTCGCCCTCGTCGTGGACGACCACCAGTGCATCGAGCGGCACCTTGTAGAAGGCGACCGCGGGCGCGACCGACTTGCCCGACTCGTTCATGTACGTCTCGGGCGCGAGCAGCCCGACACGCTTGCCGTCGAGGCGGATCTGCGCGAACCGGGCCGAGTACTTCGAGTTGAAGGCCGCGCCGTGCCGCCGGGCCAGCTCGTCGACGACCATTCGGCCGGCGTTGTGGCGTGTGTGCTCGTACTCCCGGCCGGGGTTGCCGAGCCCGACCACGAGCAGGTCGAGCGAGGAGGCGGCGGGCTCGTCGCGCGTGCGGCGGCGCCCGGGTAGGTGCAAGGAGTGGTCCTAGCCTTCTTCGGCGGGGGCCTCTTCGGCTGCCTCGCCCTCGCCCTCGCCCTCGCCAGGAGCCTCGGCCGCTGCCTCGGCGCCCTCCTCGACCTCCTCGCCCTCCTCGAGCTCCTCTTCGGGCTCCTCGACGCGGGTTGGGACGGTGACCGTGGCGATGACCGTCTCGTGCGGGTCGTCGACGAATCGGACGCCCTCCGGCTCGGCGATATCCTCAAGGCGGATCGAGTCCCCGATGCCGAGGGCGCTGACGTCGACCGCGATGCGGTCCGGCACCTCCAGCGGAAGCGCCTCGACCGTGATCTCGCGCGCGACCTGCTGGAGCACGCCGCCTTCGCGGACACCGGTCGAGTCGCCCACGAGCTCGACGCTCACGGCCGTCTGGATCACCTGGTCGAGCCGCACCACGATGAGGTCGACGTGCGTGACGCGGCCCGTCAGTGGGTCGCGCTGGTACTCCTTGACGATCGCCGGCCGGGCGTCGCCGTCGATGGTGACGTCGAGGATGGCGTTCAGGCCGTGGTCGGTGGTCAGCGCCCGCCGCAGTTCGCGCTCCCCGACGGAGAACGCGACCGGGTCGTTGCCGCCGCCGTAGATGACGCCCGGGATGAGCCCTTGCTTGCGCAGACGGCGCACCGCCGCCGAGCCCCGCTCGGCGCGCTCCTCCACATCCAGCTGCACGCGTCCCTCAGCCATTTCCGGCGCAGAAGTGTAGCGTCGCGGGGGAACCCCTGGTTCCCCGGCGGACCCCCTCCGTGCGTGCGTCGGCTCGATCCGAATCGCTTCGCGAGCCGCCGTTTCGTCACGTAGTGCAGGTGGTGCCTGTGTGTTTGTGAGCCTCCCGCGCGCATGAACCGCGCTCCGGCGGCGGATGGCTGCGGTGAGCTAGCGCGAGTTAGAAGAGTTGATTTTCGCCCGCGAAGATCGCGGAGACCGAGTCGTCCGAGAAGACGTTCCAGATCGTCTGCGCGAGCAGGCTCGACACGCTGACGACGGTGACCTTGTCGGGCTTGCGCAGCGGATCGATCGGCACGGTGTCCGTGACGGCGATCGCGTCGACCTCGTCGGCCTCGCCGAGCCGCTCGAGCGCATCGCCGGCGAAGATGCCGTGGGTCGCGAACACGTAGACCGCCTCGGCGCCCTGCTCACGGAGCGCGCGCGCGCCGGCGATGAGCGTGCCGCCGGTATCGATGCGGTCATCGCCGATGATCGCGATCCTCCCCCGCACCCGGCCGGTCACCTCGGTGACCTCCGCCGTATCGTGCTCCGGGCGCGTCTTGTGCATGATCGCGAAGGGCGCGTCGAGCATCTCGCCGAACTTCACGGCCATCTTCGCCCGGCCCGGATCCGGCGACACCGAGACGATCTGGCTACCGATCAGCCCCTGGCTGCGGAAGTGGCTCGCGAAGAGCGGCAGGGCGATCATGTGGTCGACCGGGATGTTGAAAAAGCCCTGGATCTGGCCGGCGTGGAGATCCATGGTGAGCACGCGGTCGACGCCGGCGGTCTGCAGGAAGTCTGCGACGAGGCGCGCGCTGATCGGCTCGCGCGGCCGCGCCTTGCGGTCCTGGCGCGCGTAGGGAAAGAGCGGCATGACGGCCGTGATCCGCTTCGCCGAGCCGAGCTTCGCGGCCTGGGCCATGAAGCAGAGCTCCATCAGGTGCGTGTCCACCGGCACCGAGCCGGTCTGCAGCAGGAACACGTCGGCGCCGCGGATCGACTCCTCGAAGCGGCAGTACCCCTCGCCGTTTGCGAACGTCTTCAGGGTCACCTCGCCGCAGTCGACGCCGAGGCGCTCGCCGATCTTGTGCGCCAGCTCCGGGTGGGACCGCCCGGCGAACAGCATCAGCCGGCGGTGCGTCCCGCGCTCAATGAAGTGCCCGGGCTGCAGCTCTTGCCGCGGCTCGGGAGACTCGAAGCCCGGGAGCTCGGTCAGCTCAATCGTCTCGCTGCTCATAGACATAGCCCTCTTTGATCACCTGCCTCGGCGGGAACCCGGCGAGCGACCCTGGCGGCACATCTTCGGTTATCACCGTTCCGGCCGCTAGCCATGCGTCATCACCGATGTGGACTGGGGCCACGAAGACATTGTGAATCGCGGTCCTGACGTTCCGGCCGATGGTCGTCCTGGCCTTGGGGCGCCCGGGCTGGTGTGGGTAGTTCGCCGTGACACCGCCTGCGCCGATGTTCGTCCCCTCGCCGATGTCTGCATCGCCAATGTAAGACAGGTGAGGGACTTTCGCTCCCTCGCCAACGCGTGAGTTCTTGATCTCGACAAACGTGCCCGCCTTGGCTCCTGCCTCGAGCACCGTTCCGGGGCGAAGGTAACAGAACGGACCGACCAACGAGCGCGGACCGATCCGGGCGTCGATCGCGACGGCGTGGGGGCCGACCTCGGCCCTTTCGGCGACCGCCGTGGCGCCCCGCAGGACGGTGAACGGATGGATCACGCAGTCGGCCTCGAGCTCGACATCGGCGTCGATCCAGGTGCTCGCCGGGTCGACGATCCCAGCGCCTGCAGCCAGGTGCGCGGCGTTCACGCGGTCGCGCAGGGTGGCCGCTGCGGCGGCCAGCTCGGCGCGCGTGTTGACCCCGTCCGGTGAGCGCGGGTCGTCCGTGCGGTGGACGACCGCCTTGCGGCCGTCGGCGACCAGGAGGCCGATCGTGTCCGTCAGGTAGAGCTCGCCCTGGTCGTTGTCCGTCGTGATGTGCTCGAGCGCCCACCAGAGGTCAGGCGCCGAGAAGACGTAGAGGGATGCGGCCATCTCGCGGATGGCGAGCTGCTCCGGCGTCGCATCGCGGGCCTCGACGATCGAGGCCAGCTCGCCCGCCGTGTCGCGGAGGATGCGCCCGTATGGCGGCTGGGAGGGCGGCTCGTAGGAGAGAACGGTGACGGATGGCCGCTCTCGGCGGTGCGTGTCCACGAGCCGACCCAGCAGCTCCGGCGTCAGCAGCGGCGTGTCGCCGGACGCGACGAGCACGTCGCCATCGAACCCTTCGAGCGCGGCACGCGCACTGGCGGCGGCGTCGCCCGTGCCGCGCGGGTCGTGCTGGATCGCCGTTGTTTCGCCGGGGAACGCGCCCTGCGCCTCTTCGGAGATCATGATCACGACCGGGTCGGCGCCGGCCGCGCGGACGGCGGCGGTGACCCAGTCGACCATGCGCCGGCCGAGCAGCGGGTGCAGGTGCTTCGGCGTCGCCGAGCGCATCCGCGTGCCGAGCCCGGCGGCCATGACGACGGCGGCGAGTGGGTCAGGCGAGGTCATAGGTCGTGCTGGGGCGCCAGGATTCGAACCTGGGATCGCGGGACCAAAACCCGCTGCCTTACCACTTGGCTACGCCCCAGTGTCGCTTTCAGTGTGTCAGGAGCGGTCGGTGAAGAGCAGGATCAGCGCGATGACCGCGATGAATCCGATCGCGATCAGGGCGAACGTCCCGACGACGATCACGAGGACCGGGATGAGCGCGACGAGCGCCTGCGAGGCCGCGGCGACCCAGAACGCCTGGCGGCCGGCGTCCCACGTCACCCGCCGGCCGAGCCAGAAGTAGAGCCCGACGACCACGATCGCGAAGAAGATCGTCGGCAGGCGCGGCAGCGCGCCCACGATGATGAGGAGGCCCTCTGCGACCGCGATCCAGATCGCGAGCTTGACACGGTTCGCTCGGAGCCAGCGTCCGCTCTTCGTCGTCCCGTGGTCGAGAACAGGCCCCCGTTCGAGCTCAGGGGTCGGGTACGCCACGCGTCAACCGTACCAAGCAGGAACCGTCAGCCAGGTGCGCCCGGCCTGCCGGAGCGCGCGCGCGGCGGCGGCCGCGTCGGCGCGGTCGAGGAACAGTCCGTAGACGGTTGGCCCGGCGCCGGTGACGTCGGCACGGAAGGCGCCCAGCTCGCGCAGCTCGGCGGCGAGCGGCGACGACGCAAGGTCGTTCGCCGGCAGGGCGGCGAGATCGCCCGCCTCGACCGCTTCGAGCAGCCCGGCGCGGCGCTCGTCGAAGCCGTCGGCTCCGTCGAACGCGTTGTAGACGTCGCCGGTCGACGCCTTGGTCTCGCCGTGCGGCACGACGAGCACCACCCAGTAGTCCGCCGGCAGCGTGACCGGCCGGAGGGTGGCGCCGGTGCCCTCGCCGAGCTGTGGCCCGGCCGTGAGGAAGAACGGTACGTCGGTGCCCAGCCCTGTGGCAATCTCATTCAGGTCGTCGCGCGGCTCCTGGAGGAGCGCGTTGGCGAGTCGCAGCGCGGTGGCGGCATCGGAACTGCCGCCGCCGAGGCCTGCCGCGACGGGGATCTGCTTCGTGATGGTCGCCTGCCACGCCGGCTCGACGCCGGCGCGCCCGGCCAGCGCCTCGAGCGCGGTGCGCACCAGCGTGTCGCCCGGGAAGCCCGTGACGCGGAGGGCCCGCGCGGGCTCCACCGCGACCCGGTCGGCGAGCGCGACCCGCTGGAGCACGGTCACGACCTCGTGGTAGCCGTCCGCGCGCCGCGGTCCGACGACGAGCGCGAGGTTGATCTTTGCGGAGGCCGGTGCGCGGTTCACGGCAGGGCCTCGACGAGCCCGACGAATTCGGGCGGCGCGAGCTCCTCGGCCCGCACGGTGGCGGCACGGCCGAGCGTCTCGACCGCCGCGACCGCGGCCTCGCGAGACGCGATGCCGGCGAGCGCAAGCGAGTTCGGGAGCGTCTTGCGGCGGTGCGCGAACGCGCCCTCGACGAGGCGCTTCAAGGCCGGCCAGTCTTCGGGCAGGCCCGTGCGCTCGAAGGCGACGAGCGCCGAGTCCACGTTCGGGCGTGGCCGGAAGACCGTCCGCGAGACCCGGTGAAAGCCGCAGCGGCGGGTGGCCAGCTGGAGCAGCACGGACACCGCGCCGTACTCCTTCGTCGCCGGCCGCGCGAAGAAGCGCTCCGCGACCTCCAGCTGCACCATGACCGTCCAGCGTTGCACGGACGGCAGGCCATCGAGGCTCTCGACGACCACCGGCGTCGCCACGTTGTAGGGAAGGTTCGCGACGAGCTTTCCCGGCGGCGGGTCGAGCTCGGCCGGGTCGAGGCGCAGTGCGTCGCCGAAGTGGAGCCGGACGTTCGGGAAGGGCGCGAGCTCGGCGGTCAGCCGCTCTTCGAGCGAGCGATCGATCTCGACCGCGTGGACGCGCCGGACCCGCTCGGCCAGGAAGCGGGTGAGGATCCCGGCGCCCGGCCCGATCTCGAGCACCACGTCGTCGGCGTCGAGCTCCGCGAGCCGCCCGATGACGCCGAGCACGTTCTCGTCGACGAGGAAGTGCTGGCCGAGATGCCGCTTCGCGTCCGGGAGCCGGCTCACGGCAGGTGGAACGCGGCGCGGGCGTTCACGGCCGTCCGCCGGCCCAGCGCCTCGGCGTCCTCGCCGCGCACCTCGGCGAGCAGGGCAACGGTGTGCACGAGGTTCGCCGGCTCGTTCGGCCGGCCTCGCACTGGCTGCGGCGCGAGATACGGGCTGTCGGTCTCGACCAGCAGCCGCTCCGCCGGCACGGTCCGCGCGGCCGTACGCAGGTCGCCGGCGCGGTTGTAGGTGACGTTGCCGGCGAACGAGACGTAGTAGCCGCGCTCGAGCGCGACCGGCAGGAGCTCGGGCTCAGAGAAGCAGTGCAGCACCACGGTCCCGCGGAACGGGGCGAGCACGTCGGCCGTGTCCGCCACGGCCTCGCGGCAGTGGATCACCACCGGGAGGCCCGCGTCGGCGGCCAGCGCGAGCTGAGCCTCGAAGAGGGCGCGCTGCTCGGCCTTACGGTCGGCGCCATAGTGGTAGTCGAGCCCGGTCTCGCCGACGGCGACGACCTTTTGCTCGCGCGCCAGCGCGGCGAGCTCGCCGGACTTCTCGCCGTCGCCGGCCCTGTGCGGGTCGATGCCGACCGTCGCCCAGACGGTCTCGTTCGCGGCCGCGATCGCGATCGTCGCGCGGGACGACTCGAGGCCGGCGCCGATCGACACAACGCCCTCCACCCCGCGCTCGGCCGCCCGCGCGACGACGGCGGCGGGCTCACCGTCGAGCGAGTCGAGGTGCGCGTGGGCGTCGATCACTCCCCGAGCTCGTCGCGCAGCACCTGCTCGGGATCGAGCTTGCGGAACAGCGGCTTCGGCTCGGCGAGCGCCTGGCCGGGCCGCAGCTCGCTTGGCGCCCAGCGGCCGACCCACGACGCGTAGTCGCCGGTCAGCACCCGGTGGGAGACGCCGTCCTCCTCGACCGTCCGGAACTCGAGCGGGCCGGCGATCCAGCCCTCGTATCCGAGCAGCTCGTGCAGCCTCTGTGAGCTGAACGGCAGGAAGGGCGTGAAGATGATCTTCAGGCTGTCGACCGTGCGCAGCAGGACGTACAGCACCGTCGCCGCGCGTTCGCGGTCGGTCTTGATCGTCGCCCAGGGCGCCTGGTCGCTCGCGTACTGGTTCACGCGGTCGGCGAGGCGCATCGCCTCGGTGATCGCCGCGCGGAAGCGCGCCGCGCCGATCAGCTCGCCGACCGCGTCGAAGCCGCCCTCGATCTCGACGATGAGCTGCTCGTCCTCAGCAGTGAGGGGGCCGGGCTCGGGCACGGCGCCGAAGTTGCGGTGCGACAGGGCAAGCGCACGGTTGACGAGGTTGCCCCACTTCGCGACCAGCTCGTCGTTGTTGCGGCGTACGAACTCCGCCCACGTGAAGTCGGTGTCCTGGTTCTCCGGGCCGGCGACGGCCAGGAAGTAGCGGAGGGCGTCGGCGTCGTAGCTCTCGAGGAAGTCGCGGACCAGGATGCCGCCGCCGCGGCTCGCGCTGATCTTGCCGCCCTCCATCGTCAGGTACTCGGAGGCCGCGACGTCGTACGGGAGCTCGAGGGTGCGCCCCGCGCCGAGCTCGCCGCCGGTGTCGTAGCCGAGCAGCTCACTCGGCCAGATGACCGTGTGGAACGGGATGTTGTCCTTGCCCATGAAGTAGTAGTGCCGCGCCTCGGCGTTCTGCCACCAGTCGCGCCAGGCATCGGGCTTGCCGCGGACCAACGCCCACTCGACCGCCGCCGAGAGGTAGCCGACGACGGCGTCGATCCAGACGTAGATGCGCTTCGTTTCCTGCTCCTCGTAGCCCGGCACGGGCACGCGGACGCCCCAGTCGAGGTCGCGCGTGACGGCGCGCGGCCGCAGGTCTTCGACGTAGCGGAGCGAGAAGTTGCGCACGTTGGCACGCCAGTGCGTCTGCTCGGAGATCCACTCGTGCAGCCGGTCCTTGAACCGCGGCAGGTCGAGGAAGAGGTGCTTCGTCTCCCTGAAGACCGGCGGCTGGCCGTCGACCTTCGAGCGCGGGTCGATGAGGTCGAC
>DASTZE010000115.1:0-6635 GCA_035764425.1 Gaiellaceae bacterium | reverse complement strand
GCCGATCTGCACGTACCGGTTCATGCCCTGCTCGTGGGGCAGCACGATGTTGAACCCCACCGAGACACCGCCGGCCTCGACCGCGCCGCGGTTGGCGGCCTCCATCACGCCGGGGCCGCCGCCGGTGACGACGGCGAACCCGTCGTCGGCGAACAGCCCGGCGACCCTGCGCGCTGCGGCGTAGGAGGGGTTGTCTTCGCTGATGCGGGCCGACCCGAAGATGGTCACGCCGGGACGTCCGATCGTGTCGACGACCGCGAAGCCCGTGGCGATCTCCTCCGCGATGGCGCGGGCGTGCTTCTGGGAGTGCCCCTCCTCGCGCTCGAGAAGCTCGCGTTCGATCTGCTCTGCCACTAGAGGCGATTCTGCGGCACGTGGCTCACCCACATGCCGAGGACGAGCATGGCCGCGGTCCCGATGTAGAGCGCGAGCACGAGCGCGGCGCGCGGGTCACCCTGGAGGCGCATGAACTTGTACGAGCGCCAGATCGCGCCGCCGTCCAGGATGCCGATCGGGATCAGGTTGAAGAGGTTGAGGAAGAAGCCCACGTAGGCGAGCGCGGACAGCAGGTCGGAGCCGTTCTGCACGGCCACCGCGTAGCAGACCGCCGAGGCGAGCCCGCCGGCGATCGGGCCGGCGAGGGCGCGCTTCGCGTAGAGCCACGGGTCGGGCGAGGCGTCCTTGATCGCCACGTAGGCGCCGATGAACGGGATGAAGACCGGGAGGCTCGGCCGGAAGCCCTGGAGTCGTGCCTCCACGAAGTGCCCCATCTCGTGCACGAGGATCAGAAGCACGAAGCCGATGGCGAAGCGCCAACCCCAGATGAGCGCGTAGCCGCCGACCGCGAGGAAGATGCCGAAGAACTTCAGGCTGAAGATGCCGAACTTGGCGATCAGCCCGAGGCCGACCAGCACGGGCGCGAAGATCTTGCGCAGCAGGTCGCGCAGCCCGCTCGAGGGCTGGACCGGCTCGTACCCGCGGAGATCGTCGTCGTCGGGCGGGCGCTCGGGGAACAACGGCTCCTCGACGCCGACGGGCGAGCGCGGCTCGCGCGGGTCGTCGTTGAACCCGCTCATGCGCTCATCGTAGCCAGCGCCTCCCGGCGCGCCCCGTCCCCGCCTAGGGGGTCACGAGCCGCCCGTCGGCGGTGATCCGAGGGCTGGCGAAGATGCAGTCGATGTGGATCGAGGCCTCGTTGTCGCCGCCGTAGTGGCCCGTGTTGCGGCCGATCGCGACGTGCGCCGTCCCGCCGGCCTTCTCGTCGAGAAGCACGTGGCCGCGTGGGACGATGGTGTGGTTGAGGCCGATGCCGAGCTCGGCGACGACGTCGCCGCCCGGGCCGGCCTCCTCGACGATGGTGCGCAGCATGTCGGCTGCGCGGCCGCCCTCGATCGCGGTTATGCGGCCGCGCTCGAAGCGGATGACGACCGGCTCGTCGACCAGGCCGTCGACCGTGTACGGCACGGTGAGATCGGCCACGAGCACCCCGTCGGCGCCGTCGCGGTGCGGGGCGACGTAGATCTCGCCGCCGGGGAAGTTGGCCATCGTCCCCGGCTGCAGCGCGTGCACGTCGTCGCGCCAGGGGCGACCGCCGACGCGCAGCGTCAGGTCGGTGCCGCCGGGCGAGGTCAGGTGCATCCGATCGGCGCCCGACACCTCGTCCAGCAGCCGCTCCGCGGGCTCGACCAGATCGGGCGCGGGCCGGGACAGCTCGCCGGCGAGCAGCTCGGCGTCGACGAAGCCCATGAAGATCTCGCGGCCGCCGTGGCCGGTCAGGCGCTGCATCAGCTCGAAGCGGGCGCCGGCCTCCGCGGCGAGCGCGTCCTGATGGACGAAGTAGCAGACGTCCGCCCGGTCGGCGGCGTCGAGCACCGCTGTCGGCGCGTGCTCCATCGGCCGGTCGCCGCTCCAGACCTCGAGGCGGGGCCGGCCACCGGCGTCCGCCACCGTGGCAACCAGCTGCGAGCCCTGCTCGAGGAGCGGCTCGTCGACGACGACGAGCACCGATTCACCAGGCTGCAGCGCAGCTGCCTGGACGAGGTTCACGCACCAGCCCGGGTGCCCCATGCGCTCGACGGCGGGCTTCACGGCGCGGAACCGTACACCCGCGGCGCTGATCTCCGAGAACGCCTCGGGACAGTCCCCGTGCGGAGACTGTCCCGACGTGGCTCCGGCCTGATTTCATGGCGCAGTGACCCGCGCGCGGCTGAAGCTGGCGTGGATCGCGACTGCGGTCGGTGCCACCGCGGTCTACGCGGCCACGGGGAACTCGGCGCTTCCAGGTGCGGTCCTGCTCGTGTGGGGCTGGGCGGTGGCGAGCGACTACCACGGGCTCGCAGGCCGGTTGCAGAGCCACAAGCGGCCGTTCCTCCTGCGCCGCGGGGTGGAGACCCTCGAGCTGAAGCTGCTCTTCGCCGGGCTCGGCGTCATCGGCGCCGTCCTGCTCTTCCTCGGCGCGCACTCGCTGACCTGAGCGGCTCGCGCCCGAGCAGGACCGGTGCCGGGCCCGCGCGGCGGCGGGCCCGGCAACCGTCACGTCGCTACTTGACCTTCGGCGCTGTGAAGACGCTCGAAAGGTCGGGCGCGGCCGCGTCGCGCGTGCCGACTGGATCGAGCCCGAAGCGGTGCTCGATCGTCGACAGGATCGACGTCGTGTCGTGCTCGGTACTGTCCACGACGTAGTCGCCCTTCAGGTGCGGGGCGAGGATCAGGGCCGGGATGCGTGTCCCCGGGCCCCAGATGTCGTGCGGGCCGTTGTCGTTGCCCTGGCCCGGCGGCGGGACGTGATCCCACTGGCCGCCGAACTCGTCGTAGGTGACGATGACCATCGTGTTCTTCGCGCAGGCGTTGTCCTCGATCATCTTGATCAGGTCCACCTGCGAGCTGTTGCCGTCGTGCGTGCTGGCGTAGCCCGGATGCTCGTTCTCCTCGCCGATCGGCTTGACGAAGCTCACCGGCTTGAGGTTGCACGTGGTCTTGTCCGATGACGTCGCCAGCTGCTTGAAGACGGTCTCGTCCTGCAGGTGAGCCCGCCCCGGCGCGCCCGGCGCGTAGTTGGCGAAGTAGTCGAACGGGTGGTGGTGGAACATGAACAGGCCGTCCGGGCAGTTCGGGTACGTGTGGTTCGTGTTGGCGCTCGGCAGGACGTTCGGGTCGCTGCAGTTGGGGCCGTTCCCGTTCGTCCAGCCGGGGCCGTTCACCGCTCCGCTCGCGTTCGACCAGCCGCCCGCGTACCAGGCCCAGTCGACGCCCGCGCCGGTCAGCTCGTCACCGATGGTCGCGCGCGTCTGGAGCGGCAGACGGCGGGTGAGCGCCGTCCCCGGCGAGTACGGCTGGTTGAGCGGCTGCGTCGTATTGACCGAGTAGTTGCCGCACGCGAACGCGGGCTGCATCGGCGGCCGTGTCGCCGCCGGGTTGCAGGACTGCGTCACCTGCGTGTCCCTGACCAGCGCGCCGAGTGGCGAGATGTAGAGCGGGTAGTTGTTCGGCATCCCGTTCGCGTCGAGGACGGAGTGCAGGTCGTCGCTCGACCCGTCGTTTGGGGCGCCGTTCCAGACCGGCGACGCGGCCGCCACCAGCCATTGGTGGTTCAGGTACGAGCCGCCGAACGAGCCCTGGAAGAAGTCGTCGGCGATCGCGTAGTCGGGATGGCCCTGCTCGTGCAGGTACTTGTAGATGGGCAGCGCCTTCGTGTCGTAGTAGCCCATCGAGAGGCCGATGGCGTCACTGCCGGTCACGTAGCGGTTCTGGTTCCCGCCGTTCAGCTGGTACTGCTCCTGGTAGTAGCGGTGCACCAGGTCGCGGGTACAGCCGCCGGGCAGCGCGTTGGGGTCGTTCTTCGGCAGGCCGTTCGCCGGCCCGAACACCGTCGGCTTCGGGCAGGTCACGTCGGTCGGCGCGATGTAGGTGTCGATGTTGAACGGGTCGTTCGTGAAGTGGCTCGTGAACGTCCCGCCCGGCGTGCCCGGCGTGGAGTCCGTGCAGGCGCCCGGCAGCGGGGGCGTCGTCAGGTTCACGTCGTCCTGCTTCAGGCACGAGAACTGGTTGCCGGCCTGGTTGATCTGCTTCGTGTGCGCGGCGTCCGCGTCGGCACGGCCGTTCACGCCTTCCCAGCCGCCGTACAGGTTGTCGAAGCTGTGGTTCTCCTCGTAGATCACCACGATGTGGTCGATCTTCTGGAGGTCCTTCGCGTCGGCCGGCTCCGAGCGGAACTTCGTGGCCAGCGCGTGCGCGCGGCCCGTCAGCGACTCGGCGAGGCCGATCCAGTTCTTCGCGTCGTTCTGGTCGATCTTCTGGCCGTTGAACTCAGCGTTCCACAGCGCGAGGCGGATCTTGTCCGCGAGCGTGTTGCGCTCGGTGGTCAGATCCTGGATCGCGGTCTCGGTCTTCGTGTAGACGCCGTCGTCGAACGTGTGGCTCGCGAGCGCCCCGGTCGACGCGGTCAGCGTGTCGGCGGCGAACTGGCCGAACGGCGCGTTGATCTGCTTCCACGCCTGCCCGAGCTTCTCGAGCGTCGGGTGGTGCTGGCGCAGCGACACGGGCAGCGCGTCGGTGTCGATGAACTCCGTGTCGACCCGACCGTCGCTGACGTAGTCGTCCTTCAGGCCGAGCAGCGAGAGGATCGTCGGACGGACGTCCGTGTGATCGGTCCACACCGTGTCCGTGCTGCCCAGCTGCCTGATTCCGGGCCCGACCCAGCCGATCCACGTGTTGTTGATCTCCGGCTGGATGCCGCCGTGGTTCCAGGCGAATGTCTGGGTGGACCCGGCCGTATTCGGCAGGAACACGCAGTTGCTGAGGTCGTTGTTCGTACACGGCGTCGTCGAGGAGGCGTTCAGGAAGTAGTCGCCCTGGGCGAAGGGCGTGAAGGTCGGCAGACGGTTCGCGTCGGCCGTCGACATGTGGAGCGTCTTCTCCTCTACCGGGTCGGCCGCCGCGACGAACAGGTTCTCCTGCTTGCCCGACAGCGGGTTCTTCACGTTCATGTCCGCCATCGCCTGCTCGAGCGTGCGGGCAGTCGAAGAGGTGCGGGCCGGGTTGCCGGTGATGTAGACGTTCGGCGCCATGTCGCTGTGGACGCTGAAGTTCGTCGTGGCGCTGGTGCCGTGGCTGGCGTTGTACGTCGCCACGAGCCTCTTCAGGTCACCGTTGACCTCGGTGACCGTGTGGCCAGGGGCGCTGTAGGTGCAGAACTCCGTGACGCCGTTGCAGCTCGGGTTGTCCGGGGCCGTCGCGGCGACGTGGTCGCCCTCCTCGACCGTGACGACGAAGAGCGTGTTGTCCTTGTTGATGCCGTCCTTCTGGAGGCGCTGGAAGAAGCCGGCGAAGGCGTTGTCGTAGGCGACCAGCTGGTCGTGGTATTCCTTCTGACCCGGCCCCATCGCGATGTGGATCTCACCGGCCTTGCCGTGCATGTCGTGCGCGTCGGAGAGGTACCCGAACGTGACCGGGATGCCCTTCTCCTGCATCTGCGCGACCTCGCCCAGCGTGTTGTTCGGGAACATCCCGTCGAAGCCCGGGAAGCCCGGCTGACCGAACTGGTCGGTGATCGGGTTGCCGTCGATCCCGTTCACGGACGGGCTGCCGCCCGTGATCGCCGGGTTGACGTACTTGGCGCCGAAGAGCGCCTTGTAGCCGCTGTAGCCGCCGGCCTCGTCGGGCAGCGGGTCCGGCTTGGCATTGCTGTTGCCGGCACAGATGCTTCCGGCCGCGTTCGTGCAGTGGATCGCGTAGCCGACGAAGTCGGTCTGCGCGAGCGTGCGGGCGGGCGTGCCGCTCTGGGCGATCTGCGAGTTGCGCCCCTCGAGCCACTCCGGTGAGCCCGCGCCGAACACGCGCGTCATGTCGCCGGTCGGATCGGTCGCGTAGACGGCCACCTGGCCCCCGACCGGATGTGCCTTCGTCAGCGGCGCCGTCAGGGTGATGCCGGAACCGCCGGCCCCGGCCGTGCCGACGGTCTGGATCGTGGCAAGCTCGGAGCTCGCCGTCGCGTTCTGGATCACGATGTTCTGGCCGGCTGCGAGGCCGGTCACGTCGTTGACCTTGATGTTGGTGTCGCCGACGGCCGAGGCTGCCGCCAGCGTGTCGGGAGCCGGGTTGTTTCGCAGGATGATCGCGGTGTTGTTCTCGAGCACCGTGTTGGCGACGCCGACGTTGCCGACGTCGCAGCCCGCGCGCGTGTACGGCACCCACGGGGCGGGCGCGTTCCGGGCGGCCCCGGTGCCGCCAAGCGACGCCGGGTCGTTGTTGACCATGTTGTAGTTCGGGTCAGCCGACGGCGTCGGCGGGTTGTTCGCCGGATTGCCGCCGTCCGTGAAGTCGGTCCAGTACTTGAACGAGGACGAGAAGTTCACGCCCGGCGCCGGCGTGAAGTACCCGTACGAGTTCGAGACCGCCTGGCCGTGCCGATCGGGATAGAGCCCCGTGAGCGTGCTCAGGATCCCGCCGCCCGTATGGGAGATCAGGACGGTGTGGTCGTTCGTGTTGAACGTCCCGTTGTTCTTCATGAAGTCGAGCAGGTGCGGCATCTGCTCGATGTCCGACGGGACGTTCGGGTTGTCCCGCCGCCAGTGCACGTTGTCGAACTGCAGGTAGATGACGTGCTTGATCTTCCCGTCCTTGGATCCGGACAGGCA
>DASTZE010000114.1:0-17390 GCA_035764425.1 Gaiellaceae bacterium | reverse complement strand
CTCTCCACCGTGGACGACCTCGAGCAGCCGACCGGCCGCCTCGCCCTCGGGCTGCTGCTCGAGGGCGGCCCGGGCGGGCGCTACGGCCTCCGCGAGGAGGACGACGCCCTGATGCCGCCGATCGATCCTGTTGGCTGACGTCGTCCTCGTCGCCGCACGCGACGAGGAGGAGCGCATCGGCGAGACCGTCGCCGCGCTCCGCGAGCAGTTCCCCGACGCGGAGATCCTCGTCGCCGACGACGGCTCGCGGGACGCAACCGCGGCCCGCGCGGAGGACGCCGGTGCGCGCGTCGTCCGCCTGCCCAGACGCGGCAAGGGCCAGGCGCTGACCGCCGCGGAGCGCGAGGCGCCGCCGGGGCGCCTACTGCTCGCCGACGCCGACCTGACCGGCGACCTGCGTGCGCTCACGGCTGTCGATGCCGACCTCGCGATTGCCGCCTTCGCCGAGCGGCAGGGTGGAGGGTTCGGCATCGCCAAGCGCGCCGCCCGCGGTGTGATCAGGGCCCTCTCCGGCATCGCCGTGCGCGAGCCGCTGTCGGGCCAGCGCGCGCTCTCGCCGGCGGCGCGCCGTGCCGTCTTCCCGCTCGTCGCGGGCTTCGGCTGCGAGGTGCGGTCGACCATCGACGCCGCACGTGCGGGGCTGCGCATCGAGGAGGTCGAGCTCCCACTCGGCCACCGCGCGACCGGCCGGAACCTGCGGGGCTTCGCGCACCGAACGCACCAGCTCGTGGACGCGCTGCTCGGCGCGGGGCCGACCGCGGTCAACCACCGCGGCCTGCGGCTCCCGGTCGTCGGCTGGCTCGCCGGCCTGCGGCGCGACGTCTGGCCGGTGGCGCTCATCGGGCTCGTCGACGACGTCTGGAGCGGCCCGGAGCGCGGCTTCCGGGCGCACCTCGGCAGCGGCCGCACGACCGGGGTGCTGAAGCTCCTGGGCATCCCCGCGGTCGGCTTCGTCCGCACCCGCTCGCTCTCCGGGACAGTCCTCGTCGCGCTCTCGGCAAACGCGCTCAACCAGCTCGACACGAAGCCCGGCCGCGCCCTGAAGGCGTACCTGGTGGCCGCGGGCGCGGTCGGCGCGCCGCGGCGACTGGCCGTCTGCCTTCTTCCCTACGATCTTCGCGAGATGGGGATGCTCGGGGACGCGGGGGCGAACGCGCTGGGCGCGCTGCTAGGCTTGAATTCCGTGAGTCGTCTCACGGCACGAGGCCGGTGGATCGCCATTGGCGCCCTCGCAGGCCTGACCCTCCTGGGTGAACGCAATTCGCTCGGTGCGCTGATCGAGGGCACGCCGGTCCTCCGCGAGCTCGACGCCCTGGGGCGCGCGTGAGCGCGCGCCCGACCAAGTACGTCTTCGTCACCGGCGGCGTCGTCTCGGCTCTCGGCAAGGGCATCGTCGCCGCGTCGCTCGGCCGGCTGCTGAAGGCGCGCGGGCTGCAGGTGCAGGCGCAGAAGTTCGACCCGTACCTCAACGTCGACCCGGGCACGATGAGCCCGTTCCAGCACGGCGAGGTGTTCGTCACCGAGGACGGCGCCGAGACCGACCTGGACATCGGCCACTACGAGCGCTTTGTCGACGAGAACCTGTCGCGCAACGCGAGCCATACCGCCGGCGCCGTCTGGAGCGCCGTGCTGCGCCGCGAGCGCAAGGGCGAGTACCTGGGCGCGACCGTCCAGGTCATCCCGCACATCACCAACGAGATCAAGCACCGCATCAAGCGCGCCGCCGAGGCGTCGCCCGCCGACGTCGTGATCAGCGAGATCGGCGGCACGGTCGGCGACATCGAGTCGCTGCCGTTCCTCGAGGCGATCCGCCAGTTCCGGCGCGAGGCCGGCCAGGAGAACGTGCTCTACCTGCACTGCACGCTGGTGCCGTTCATCGGCGCGGCCGGCGAGCTGAAGACGAAGCCGACGCAGCACTCGGTCAACGAGCTCCGCCGAATCGGCATCCACCCGGACATCGTCGTCTGCCGGTCGACCGACGAGCTCACGGCCGACATCCGCGACAAGATCGCGCTCTTCGCCGACGTCGACACGCGCGCGGTGATCTCGTGCCGCGACGTCCCGGACGTGTACCTCGTCCCGTCGCTGCTGCAGGAGGAAGGGCTCGACGAGCTCGTCTGCGAGGAGCTCGGGCTCGACACTCCGCCCGCCGACCTCGGTGAGTGGCTCGACCTGACGAACCGGATCGGTGACCGGATGGACGAGATCGAGGTCGCGCTCGTCGGCAAGTACGTGAAGCTCCACGACGCCTACCTGTCGGTGCACGAGGCGTTGAAGCACGCGGGCGTCCACCACGGCTGCCGTGTGCGCGTGCGCTGGGTCGACGCCGAGCACATGTCCTACGAGGAGGCGGTCGAGACGCTCGAAGGCGTCGACGGCGTGCTCGTCCCCGGCGGCTTCGGCTCGCGCGGGTGGGAGGGCAAGATCCTGGCCTGCCGCGTCGCGCGCGAGCACGGCATCCCGTACCTCGGCATCTGCCTCGGCATGCACGTCGCCGTGTCGGAGTTCGCGCGGCACGTGGCCGGGATGGACGGCGCCAACTCGACCGAGATGGACCCCGAGACGCCGTACCCGGTGATCGACCTGCTCCCCGAGCAGAAAGAGATCGAGGACCTCGGCGGCACCATGCGCCTCGGCGCGCAGGCGGTCGAGCTCCGCGACGGCACGCAGGCGCACGAGGCGTACGGCGAGGCCGTGGTGCACGAGCGACACCGCCACCGCTACGAGGTCAACAACCACCTCCGGCCGCGGCTCGAGGAGCTCGGCCTGGTCGTGTCGGGCACGTACCAGGAAGGGCGCCTGGTCGAGATCATCGAGCTGCCCGACCATCCGTGGTTCGTGGCGAGCCAGTTCCACCCGGAGTTCAAGAGCCGCCCGACGCGGCCGGCGCCGCTCTTCCGCGACTTCGTGGGCGCCGCGCTCGAGCGAGCGCGGACGCGCTCCGGCAGCGCCGCCTCGGTCGCCGCCTCGTAGACGGGCGGGCCCCTGCGACCGCGGGGGGATCGCCTTCGAGCGGATCCGTTTGCCCACACGGTGGGCCACGGGCGAGCCTACGATGCCCGGCGTGGCCCTTCCCGACGTCGCGGAGCTTTTCATCGAGCTCGCCGCCATGGCGAGCCCGTCCGGACAGGAGCGGGCGGTCGCCGACGCGGTCGCGCACTACCTGCGTGACCTCGCGCTCGACGTCGACGAGGACGACGCCGGCGCCCGCGTCGGGTCGACCATGGGGAACCTCTACACGCGCATCGAGGCAACCGAGCAGAACGGCGGCACGCCGATCTTCCTCTGCGCCCACCTCGACACCGTCCCGCCGGACGGGCCGATCGAGCCCGTCGTCGACGACGAGGGCGTGATCCGCAACGCGCACCCGACGATCCTCGGCGCGGACGACAAGTCGGCGGTCGCGGTGATGCTCGACGCGGTGCGCCGTATCGTCGCCGAGCGCCGCCCGCACGCCGGCATCGAGCTGGTCTTCACACCGAAGGAGGAGACGGGCCTCGAGGGCGCCGAGGCGTTCGACGAGACACGGCTCGTCTCGCGGGTCGGCTACGTGTTCGACCAGGCGTCGCCGATCGGCGACGTCATCCTCGGCGCGCCGCACCAGGCGTCGATCGAGGCGATCTTCCGCGGCAAGGCCGCGCACGCCGGCATGGCGCCCGAGGAGGGCCGCTCGGCGATCGCCGCCGCGGCGCGCGCGATCGCGGATATGCGCCTCGGCCGGCTCGACGACATCACGACCGCCAGCGTCGGCCTCATCCGCGGCGGCACGGCGAAGAACGTCGTGCCCGAGCGGTGCTCGTTCGACTGCGACGTGCGCTCGCACGATCACGACGCGCTCACCGACCTGATCCGCGAGATGCTCGAGACGATGACCTTCGCGGCGTCACTCTCGGATTGCGACGTCGAGACCCGCGTCGAGGAGCACTTCACCGGCTACCGGTTCCGGCAGTCCGATACGCCGGTGCGGATCGCCGTCGAGGCGCTCGGCCGGGTCGGGCGCGAGCCGCACTTCTTGCTCACGGGCGGCGGCGCTGATGCGAACGTCTTCAACGAGCGCGGCCTCGAGTGCCTCAACCTCGGCAACGGGATGGCGGCCATCCACTCGTCGGACGAGCACATCGCGGTCGCCGACCTCGACGCGATGGTCGACGTGACGCTCGCCCTGGTCGACGCAGCCCGAGGGTGATCGGCCTCCGCCGCGGGGCGGTGACGGCGATCGTCGAGCGCGCCGAGGGCCTCGTGCGGCTCGAGGTCGACGGCCTCGCCTGCGTTGCCTACCCGCGGCTGACCGGCCCGGTCGCGCTGGGCGACGAGGTGCTCGTGAACGCGCAGGCACGCGAGCTCGGGCTCGGCTCGGGCGGCTTCGACGTGCTGGTCGCGAACCTGACGCGCGGGCTCGGCCTGGCGCCGGAGCCGGGCGCGCACGTGATGACGCTTCCGTACACGCCGTTGCAGGCGGCCGTCCGCTTCGCCGAGGAGACGGACGAGCTCGCCGAAGGGCTCGACGGCATGCCGGTCGTGCTCTGCACGGTGCACAGCCAGGTGGCGCCGGTCGCGGCCGGGCTAGCCGGGAAGCGGGTGGCGTACGTGCAGGTCGCGGGCGGCGCGCTGCCGGTGTCGCTCTCCGACTCCGTGCGCGTGCTGAAGGAACGTGGCCTCGTCGACGTCGCGGTCGCCGCGGCGCCGTGCCTGGACGGCGACGTGCAGTGCGCCGGCGTCGCGGGCGCGCTGCTCTGGGCCGCACATCGCTACGAGGCCGTGATTGCGTCGGTCGGGCCCGGGCTCGTGGGCACCGGCTCGCCCTGGGGCCACGGGGCGCTGGCATTGGCCGACGTCGCCAACGTGGCGCAGGCGCTCGGCGGCGAGCCGATCCTGGCCGTGCGCGTCTCCGAGCGCGACGAGCGCGAACGGCACCGCGGGGTCTCGCACCATTCCCGCGCCGTGCTGGCGCTCGCCTCGCCGACCGTGCCGGAGGGCGGCGGCGAGGGCTGGGAGGAGGCCTGCGCCGGGCTGGCGCTCTCGTACATGGGCCGCGGGCCTGAGGAGGAGCCGGCCTTCTTCGCGGCGGCATTTGCGGCGGGCCGTCTCGCCCAGCAGCGATGATGCGCGCGTGAGCGCCGAGGCAACCGTGCCGGCCGAGGAGGCACGCGGCGATTCGCTACTCGCTGTGCTCCTGGCGATGGCGATGTTCGTGCTCGTCGTCGACACGTCGCTGATGAACGTCTCGATCTCGGCGGTCGTCCACGACCTCGACACGACGGCGAGCGGCGTACAGTCCGCGATCGCGCTCGAGGCGCTCGTTTCCGCGGCCTTCATCCTCATCGGCGGCAAGGTCGCCGACCTGATCGGCCGGAAGCGCGCCTACATTCTCGGGTTGATCGCCTATGCGCTGGGCGCGCTCTCGATGACGCTCGCGCAGACGCTCACCCCGATCATCATCTTCTGGGCCGTGATCGGCGGGCTCGGCGCTTCCCTGCTCTTGCCCTCGATGCAGGCGCTGATCCACGGCAACTTCGAGGGGCCGATGCAGCGGAAGGCCTACGCGCTCGTGGGCGCGTCGGCGGCGATCGCCGCCGCCGTCGGGCCGCTGCTCGGCGGCTTCATCACCACCTACCTCTCCTGGCGCGTCGCGTTCTTCGGCGAGGTCGTGATCATCGCCATCGTCCTGCTCGGCAGCGGGAGGATCCGCGAGGTGCCGTTCACGGGCGACAGGCGCATTGACGGCGTCGGAGCGGTGCTCTCGGCAGTCGGGATGGGCGGCGTTGTGACCGGGATCCTCGTGTGGCAGGAGGGCGGGGAGGCGGTTGGCGCGCTGCTCGCGGTCGGCGTGGTCGCGCTCGGCTCCCTGGCGTGGTGGCTCAAGAAGCGCAAGCGCGAGGGCAAGCCGGCGCTGATCGATGTCGCCCTGTTCGTGTCGCAGTACTTCCGGCTCGGGATCTCGTCGCAGACGCTCCAGCAGATCGCGCTCGGCGGGCTGATGATCGCCCTCCCGATCTACTTCCAGATGGTGCTCGAGTACAACGCCCTCGAGGCGGGGCTCTCGATCGCGCCGCTCTCGCTGACGATGTTCGCGGTCGCGATCGTGGCGGGGAGGAAGGCGGGAGGCCGCAGCCCGAGCCGGCTGATCCTCGCCGGGTTCGTCCTGCTTTTCGCAGGCGTCGCGATCCTCATTCCCATCGTCCCGCGAGCCGACTCCGGGTCGGCGATGGCGATCCCGCTGATCATTGCCGGGGCCGGGTTCGGCCTGCTCGTCTCGCAGTTGAACAACTACACGCTGTCGCCGATCGAGGAGGAGCGCGTCAGCGAGGCGGCCGCCGTCAACTCCGCGGGAGGCTCGTTCGGGCTCTCGTTCGGGCTGGCGTTCGCGGGCGCGATCATGCTCGCCTCGCTCTCGCTGATCTTCACGCACAAGGCCAACGAGAGCGCCGTGCTGTCGCCGACCGAACAGCAGCAGGTCGCCGACGGGCTCGAGGAGAACGCCGAGGTGATGACCAACACGCACCTCGCCGAGCTGCTCGAAGGCCAGCCGGAGGACGTGCAGGCGGAGATCATCCGCATCAACACCGACTCCAGGCCGATCGCGCTGCAGATCGCGTTACTCATCCCGCTGCTTGCCGGAGGGATCGGCGTCTTCCAGGGCTTCCGGATGACGCGGATCCCGGACCCGGAGCCTTCAAGCGCCGCCGAGTCCGTGCTCGGCGCCTAGTGGTCGAGCGGCGGCTGGGGCCCGTCGTCGGCCTCGGGACCTGGCAGACGTTCGACCACGACGCCGCGCTGGCGCGCGGTGTGAGCGACGCCGCGCTCGACGCCGGCGTCCGCGTCTTCGACAGCTCCCCGATGTACGGCGGCGCCGAGCGCTCGCTCGGGACTGCGCTGGAGGGGCGCCGCGGCGAGGCGACCATCGCCACGAAGGTCTGGGCCTCATCGGCGGCCGAGGCGCTGCAGCAGCTCGCGAACCAGCTCGCCTGGTACGGCCGCGTCGAGATCGAGCAGGTGCACAACCTCGTTGCCTGGGAGGAGTACCTGCCCTGGCTCGAAGGCGAGCGCGACGCCGGCCGCATCGGTCGCATCGGTGTCACGCACTACGACCCGTCGGCGTTCGGCGAGCTCGAGCGCGCGCTGCGCACCGGGCGCTTCTCGACCGTGCAGGTGCCGCTCAATCCCTACGAACGCGAGTCGGAAGAGCGGATCCTCCCGCTCGCCGCGGAGCTCGGAATCGCGGTCATCGTCATGCGCCCGCTCGGTGGAAGCCGCAGCGGCCTCTTGGAGCGCCGGGTCCCACAGGATGCGCTCGACCAGCTGGGCGTCGAGACCTGGGCGCAGGCGCTGCTCAAGTGGGCGCTCTCGGACGAGCGAGTCGACGTCGTCATCCCGGCGACGCGCCGGCCTGAGCACACCGCGGAGAACGCGCGCGCCGGCGACCCGCCCTTCTTCGGCTCCGACGAGCGGCGGCTCGTCGAGCGGCTCGCAGGGTAGGCTCCTTCCGCCGTGAAGGTCGGCGTCGCCAAAGAGATCAAGCCCGACGAGTACCGCGTGGCGCTGACCCCGGCGGGGGCGCTCGAGCTCGTCAAGCAGGGCCACGACGTGCTCGTCGAGACGACGGCCGGCGTCGGGAGCGCGTTCGCCGACGTGGAGTACGCGGCGGTCGGCGCGCGCGTCGTCGGCATCGACGAGGTGTGGGAGGCCTCCGAGCTCCTGCTGAAGGTCAAGGAGCCGATCGAGCCCGAGTATCGGCGGCTGCGCGAGGGGCTGGTGCTGTTCACGTACCTGCACATCGCCGCCGACGAGCCGTTGACGCGGGCGCTCGTCGACAGCGGGATCGCCGCCGTCGCCTACGAGACTGTCGAAACGGACGACCGCCGCCTGCCGCTCCTGGCGCCGATGAGCGAGGTCGCCGGCCGGCTCGCCGCGCAGGCGGGTGCGTACTTCCTGGAGAAGCCGCTCGGCGGCCGCGGGCTCTTGCTCGGCGGCGTCGCGGGCGTCGCGCCTGGCCGCTGCGTCGTCATCGGCGGCGGGATCGTCGGCTACAACGCCGCGGTCATCGCCATCGGCCTCGGTGCGCAGGTGACGATCCTCGAGCGCTCGATCGACCGCATGCGTCACCTCGAGGAGATCCTGTCCGGCCGGGTATCACTGGTCATGTCGTCGGCGTTGCAGATCCAGGAGTCGGTCGCGGAGGCGGACGTCGTCATCGGCGCGGTGCTGATCCCGGGCGCCCTGGCGCCCAAGCTGATCACCCGCGAGATGATCGCCGGCATGAAGGAGGGCTCCGTCCTCTGCGACGTTGCCATCGACCAGGGCGGCTGCGCCGAGACGTCACATCCGACGACGCATTCAGACCCCGTGTACGTCGTCGACGGCGTCACGCATTACTGCGTCGCGAACATGCCGGGCGCCGTCCCGATCACGTCCACGAAGGCGCTCACGAACGCGACGCTCCCGTACGTCGAGGCGATCGCGAATCTCGGCCTGCGCGAGGCGATCGCCCGCGACCAGTCGCTGGCCCGCGGCGTCAACGTGCTCGACGGAAAAATCACGTACGGGGCCGTCGCCGAGGCTCACGACCTCGACTACACGCGGCTCGAGGACGTGCTGCCGCTGTCGCCGGTCTAAGAGGTCCTAGGTCGGGCTCTCGACCGTCTTCTTCTTCTCGCGCTGCGTCGGGCTGATCCTGATCACGAGGTACGTAACGCCTGCCGCCAGCGCGATCACGCCGACGACGAACAGCGCCAGTCCGATCAGTCCAAGGAACGTCCCCACAGCCGGTTTAGAGTAGCGCCATGCCGCGCGCGTGCGTCATCGTGCTCGATGCGGTCGGCGCGGGCGAGTTGCCTGACGCCGCCGACTACGGGGACGAGGGTTCGGACACCCTCGGCAACGTCGCGCGCGCCGTCGGCGGGCTCGACCTGCCCAACATGGAGGCGCTCGGCCTCGGCAACGTCGAGCCGCTCGAGGGCTGCCCCCCGCAGCCTGGCGCACCCGCGATCGCCGGCCGCCTGATCGAGCGCTCGAGGGGCAAGGACACGACCAGCGGCCACTGGGAGCTGATGGGCATCGTCACGCCGCAGGCGATGCCGACCTACCCGCACGGGTTCCCGCACGACGTCCTCGACCCGTTCTCGCACCGCACCGGACGCGGCGTGCTCGGCAACGTGGCGGCCTCGGGGACGGACATCATCCAGGAGCTCGGCGAGGAGCACCAGCGCACGGGCAAGTGGATCGTCTACACGTCCGCCGACTCCGTCTTCCAGATCGCTGCGCACGAGGAGACGATCCCGCTCGAGGAGCTGTACGAAGGCTGCCGCATCGCCCGCGAGATCCTCACCGGCCCACACGCGGTCGGCCGCGTCATCGCCCGGCCATTTACAGGGACGCCCGGGCACTACGAGCGCACGCCGAACCGCCACGACTTCTCGCTCGTGCCGCGGCGCCCCAACTACCTCTCGCTGATCCGTGAGGCGGGGAACACGGTCTACGGCGTCGGCAAGATCTCCGACATCTTCGCCGGACAGGACATCGACGAGTCGAACCCGACGAAGTCCAACGCGGAGGGCACGACCGTCACCGAACGGCTGCTCCGCGAGGCCGGGGACGGCAGCTTCATCTTCGTCAACCTCGTGGAGACCGACCAGCTGTGGGGCCATCGCAACGACCCCGTCAACTTCCACCGCTGCCTGCAGGACTTCGATCACCGGCTCCCGGACCTGCTCGACGCGCTCCAGCCCGGCGACCTGCTGATCATCACGTCCGACCACGGTTGCGACCCGACCACGCCGTCGACCGACCACTCGCGCGAGCACGCGATGCTGATCGCCTACGCCGACGGCAGGAATGCGGCCGGCCGCATCTACGAGGGCGAGTTCGCCGATGTGGGGGCCACCGTCAACCGCTGGCTCGGCGGCAAGGCGCCGTCACGCCGTATCCCGGGCACGCCGATCATCGAGCCGTAGGCGTGCCGACCGTCCGCTACCTCGTCGACGACCTGGACGCCGCGGTCGACTGGTACGTCGATCGGCTCGGCTTCTCCGAACGTGAGACGTGGGGGCCGGTGACGATCGTCCACCGCGACGGCCTCGACCTTTGGCTCAGCGGCCCGGGCAGCTCGGCCCTGAAGCAGTCGGGCGCGGCGCCGGGCGGCTCGAGTCGCGTCGTCCTCCGGGTCGACGACCTCGAGGCCGCGGCGAGCGGCCTGCAGGCCCGCGGCGACGTGGTCGGCGGCGGCGCCGGCCGCTGGCTGATCGTCGAGGACCCCTCCGGCAACCCGGTCGAGCTGTTCGAGGCGCGATGATCGGGCGCGCCTCGGCCACGGCTCGTGCGCGCCGGCGCTGGTCGGCTGCGCTCGGCGCCGACCCGCGCGAACACGCGCTGATCGCCGTCGCCGAGCACCGCCCACGGCGTGTACTGGACGTCGGGTCGGGCGACGGGCAGTTCGCGGAATGGTGCGCGCGGCGGCTGACCGTCCAAGTAGTCGCCGTCGATCAGTCGGTCTGGCTGACGGGCCATGGCGACCTGCCTTCCGACGAGGGTGCGTTCGATGTGGTGGTCGCACTCGATGTCATCCCGGGTGTCGAGGATCTCGACACCGCACTGGCCAACATCGCCCGCGTCCTCCGGCCGGGCGGCCGGCTCGTCGCCGGAACGGCGTCCGAGCGCTATCTCGAGCCCCTGCTCGCCTCATGGTCATTCCCGTTCTCCGCCGAGCAGGCGCTCCCGGCGCTCGAGCGCCGGTTCGCGCGCGTCGAGCGCCGCGACGTAGCCTGCGACGTCGTGTTCCTGACGCGCGATGCGATCCGCGGCTTCCTGGCGGACATCGACGAGACGCCCGCGCTCGACGTGGACGACCTTCCCGAACCGTTTCACGCGACGGTGCGCACCGCGGTGCTGGTGGCCGAGAACGAACGATGATCCATCCGGCCGAGCTCATCGAGCGCAAGCGTGACGGCGACGAGCTGTCCGGACAGGAGCTGACCGAGCTCCTGGTCGGCTACGCCGCCGGCGACGTGCCCGACTACCAGATGAGCGCGTTCTGCATGGCCGTGGTGTTCCGCGGCCTGAGCGCGGCCGAGACGTCGGCCCTGACCGACGCGATGATCCAGAGCGGCGAGACGATCAACCTCTCCGCCGAGCTCGGCCGCAAGGCCGTCGACAAGCACTCGACCGGCGGCGTCGGAGACAAGACGTCGATCGCGGTCGGCCCGCTGGTGGCTGCCTGCGGCGTGCCGTTCGCGAAGATGAGCGGCCGCGGCCTCGCCCATACGGGCGGCACGCTCGACAAGCTCGAGTCGATCCCGGGCTTCCGCGTCGAGCTGACGCTCGAGGAGTTCATTGCGCAGGTCAAGGCGGTCGGGCTCGCCATCATCGGTCAGACGGGCGACCTTGTTCCGGCCGACAAGAAGCTGTATGCGCTGCGCGACGTTACGGGCACGGTCGACAGCATCGAGCTGATCGCGGCCTCGATCATGTCGAAGAAGATCGCCGCCGGCGCCGACGCGATCGTGCTCGACGTGAAGGTCGGCGACGGCGCGTTCATGAAGTCGATCGGGGACGCTCGCGTCCTCGCCGAGACGATGGTCGAGCTTGGCCGGCGCGCGGAGCGCGAGGTCGTGTGCCTGCTCACCGACATGGATCAGCCGATCGGCCACGCGGTCGGCAACGCGCTCGAGATCCGCGAGGCGATCGCAACGGTCCGTGGCGACGGCCCGCCCGACTTCACGGAGCTCGTGCTCACCGCGGTGAGCCGGCTCCTGGCGCTCTCGGACCTGGACATCGACGCCGACGAAGGCCGCCGGCGGGCCGAGCAGGCGATGAACGACGGCTCGGCGAGCGCCGCCTTCGACCGCTGGATCCGCGCCCAGGGCGGCGACCCGGACGAGGCGCGGCTCCCGGTCGCTCCGGTCGTGCGCGCCGTCGAGGCGCCCCGCTCCGGTTACGTCGAGCGGGTGGGCGCGATCCAGGTCGGCCGTGCCGCGCTTCACCTCGGCGCGGGGCGGGCCGCCGTCGGCGACACGATCGACCACGCCGTCGGCGTAATGGTGCTGCGGAAACGCGGCGACCGCGTCGAGGCGGGTGAGGCTCTCGCCGAGATCCACGCACGGGATGAAGCATCGGCCGAGACGGCGGCGGGCGAGGTGCTCGACGCATACTCGATCGGCGACGACGAGCCGCCCCGGATGCCGATCGTCCGTGAGCTGATCGCGTAGCTGCCGTCCCGGGAGGGTCGCGGAAACTACGCTGGCGGCGGTGCCAGAGCTGCCCGAGGTCGAGACGGTCCGCACCGAGCTCGAACCGGCCCTGACCGGCCGGACGTTCGAACGCGTCGAGATCCTCGATGGCCGCCTGGTCGCACCGGACGATCCGCGGGGCGTCGCGGCCGAGCTCGAAGGTGAGCGCGTCGACCGGGTCGGTCGCCGCGGCAAGTATCTGGTCATCTCCTTCGAGTCGGGGCGGGCTCTCCTCTGCCACCTGCGGATGACCGGGTCGTTTCTCCTGGAGCCGGACGACGCGGATCCATATGCACGCGCGGTCATCGAGCTCGATGACGGACGTACGGTGGTGTACCGGGACATCCGCCGCTTCGGGACGTGTCGACTGCTCGAACCGGGCGATGTCGAGCCGTACCTCTCCGTCCGTCTCGGCGTGGAGCCGCTCGAGTCTCGGTTCACCGCGGCCTGGCTCGGCGCGCGAATGGCGGGACGCCGCGCGCCGGTCAAAGCTGCCATCCTCGATCAGCGCACGGTCGCGGGCCTCGGCAACATCTACGCCGACGAGGCACTCTGGCGCGCCGGCATCCACCCGCTGCGTCCGGCCGGCAACCTCGACGCCGTCGAGGTCGGCCGGTTACGGCGAACGATTCGTGCAGCGCTACGGCATGGGATCGCTCGCCAGGGGGCGACGCTCAGCGACTACCGCCGCCCGAACGGCGGCACCGGCTCGATGCAGACCGAGTTCCACGTGTACGGACGCCTGGGGGAGCCGTGCGACCGCTGTGGGACGGCTATTGCGAAGACGCGGGCCGGAGGTCGAGGCACCTCGTTTTGCCCGCGCTGCCAGGCGGCCGGCGTCGACCTCGCGTCCGTCACGTCGCGGAAGTAGCTCCCCCGGTCAGGGTCAAGTGCATCGCCGAGTGCGGCCGATACCTCGCACGAGGTGGCCGCCCCCGTCTATCGTGGCCCGTTCGGACGCGCCCAGGCCGAGCGCCTGCTCTGGCGTGCCGGCTTCGGCCCGCGCCCCGGCGAGGCCGACCGGCTCGCCCGGAAGGGCCTCGACGCAGCCGTAGAGTCACTGATCAACCCCGGCCGGGAGAACCTCCAGGGCAAGCCGCCGCGCGTCCGCGGGCACCGCCTCGCACCCGCCGACGCCTGGGGCCACGACCACCTCTGGTGGCTCGACCGCATGGTGCGGACGAGTCGCCCGCTCGTCGAGCGGATGACGCTCACCTGGCACGACTGGTTCGCCACCTCGAACGACGGGGTCGACTCGCAGCGCCTCATGCTGCGTCAGAACGGGCTCTTCCGGCGGAACTCGCTCGGCTCCTTCCGGCAGCTGCTGCTCGAGGTGACGCACGACCCGGCGATGCTCCTGTGGCTGAACGGCGTCGAGAACGAGAAAGGGGCGCCGAACGAGAACTACGCGCGCGAGATGATGGAACTCTTCACGCTCGGCGCCGATCGCGGCTACACCGAGAGCGATGTCCGCGAGCAGGCGCGCGCGCTGACGGGCTGGGCCCGCGACTGGAGGTACGGCAGGCCCTACTTCCACTACGACCGCAAGCGGCACGACACGGGCTCCAAGCGGGTGTTCGGGAAGACCGGGAGCTACGACTGGACCGACGCCTGCCTGCTGGCGCTGAACAACTCCGACCACGCGTCGTACTTCGTGACGAAGCTGTGGAGCTACTTCATCCCGACGAAGCCGAACGGCGCCACGCAGCGGGCGCTCGAGCGGATCTACATCCGCGGGCACAAGATCAAGCCCGTTGTTCAGGCGATCCTGAGGCACCCCGACCTCTACACGGGGCCGCGCATGGTCAAGCCGCCGGTCGTGCACACGGCGGGGCTGCTGCGCGCACTCGGCCGGGGGATCGACGGCGACCAGTGGGTCTGGATCGCCACGCTCTCGGGGCAGCGGCTCTTCCACCCGCCGAACGTCGCGGGCTGGGACGAGACGCGCTGGCTCGATACCTCGACGTACCGGGGCCGCTGGTACGCGTCGACCTACGCGAGCGAACCGAAAGCGATCGAGCCGTCGTACAAGGCGAAGCACTCGACCGACCCCGACAGGATCGTCGAGCAGGCGCACGCATTCTGGGGTAAGCCGAGCCTCACGCCGACCACGCACGAGCTCCTGCGCGCGTTCGCGCGCAAGGCCATCACGGGCGCAGGCGGCGAGCGCGTCGCGAACGCCATCCTCACCGAGAACGCGGTTCGCCAGCTCATCGCCGTGTCCCCCGACCTCCAGACCTGCTGATGGCGCGCGGCTGCCACGACTTCACACGTACCGAGCTCGTCCGCCGCGCGGCGGCGCAGGCCGGCTGCGGCCTGCCGGCGATCGAGGCCGGGATGCCGCTGCCCGCGGGGACGGGCCTGACGCGGCGCTCCTTCGTCGCGCACTCGATCGGGTTCGCGATGGCCGTGTACGGCGCGACCCGCATTCCGCTGCCGCTTTTCGAGGAGGGCGTGGCCAGCGCGGCCGGCGGCGGAAAGGTGCTCGTCTCCGTGTTCCTCGACGGCGGCGCGGACGCGCTCTCGATCCTCGCGCCGGTCGGCGATCCCCAATACCGGGTGCTGCGCCCGCGGCTGGCGCTGCCCGACTCCGGGCTGGCCTTCGCCGAGGACGGGCGCCTCCGCTGGCACCCGTCCCTCGCCTCGCTGGCCACGCTGCACGGCGAGGGCAAGGTCACGGTGATGCCGTCGGTCGGGTACACGCATCCCGACCAGTCGCACTTCACCTCGCGCCACTTCTGGGAGGTCGGGGCGACGAGCACCCAGCTTCAGACCGGCTGGCTCGGGCGCGTGATCGATCGCATCGGGTCGGACGACAACCCCCTCCAGGGGCTCTCGCTCGACTACAACCTCCAGCCGTCGCTCGCCACCGCGAAGCGGCCGGTGGCGTCGCTGGACAGCCCGCAGGGCTACGACTTCTGGACGCCCAAGGTCTGGGGGTCCGTCGAGGATCAGCTGCTCAAGTCCGTCGCGCAGCTTGGAGCCGCGCACGCGAAGAGCACCGATCCGGCACTTCGGCAGGCCGGTCGCGCGACGGGCCAGTCGATGCGCCTGCACGAGCAGCTGCAACCGTTCGCGTCGGAGAAGGCGACAAGCCCGATCACGTACCCGAAGTCCGACGACGCGTTCCCGGCTCGACTGCGGTCGTTGGCGATGATGCTCGCCACCGGGTTACCGATCCGCTGCGTCGCCCTGCGCGCGCCCGGCACCTACGACACGCACTCCGAGCAGCCCAAGGAGCTCGCGGACGCGCTGAAGCTGACGAGCGACTCGCTGCTGGCCTTCCAACGCGATCTCGAGGCGCGCGGGCTCGCCGACCGCGTGCTCGTGCACGTCTGGACGGAATTCGGCCGGCGCGCGAAGGAGAACGGATCGAAAGGCACCGATCACGGCGCGGCCGGTGTCGGCTTCCTCCTCGGCACACAGACCACCGGCACGATGGTCGGCGAGTATCCGGGGCTTTCCGGCGGCCTCGACGAGGATGGCAACCTCAAGCCGACCGCCGACTTCCGGGCCGTCTACGCCGCGCTGTCGGAGCAATGGCTGGGCGTCGATGCCGACGCGATCATCCCGAGCGCGAAGTCGTTCACCCAGCCGCAGCTCGTCCGATGAAGACGCTCGTCCTCGCGGCAGCGCTGCTCTGCGTGGCCGTTCCCCCTGCCGGCGGGGAGACTCGCGACCCGGGCCGCGTCCAGGTCGTCGCGAAGGAGTTCCGCCTGCTCCCGTCGCGCTACGTGCTGCAGGCCGGCCCGACGATCGTCGAGCTGGTGAACGCCGGCGAGGACGCCCACGACCTGGCGCTCAGACGGGTCGCACCTGGCGCGCGGGCCGTCCGCATCCGCGTCGTCCAGCCGGGTCAGCTCGCCCGCAGGTCGGTGACTCTGCGCAAGGGGCGCTACGACGTCTGGTGCACTGTCGCCGACCACCGCTCGCTCGGCATGCACGCCCGTCTCGTCGTCCGGTAGCTACTTCGCCGGCACCGCGAGTCGCGCCCACACCGTGCCGTCGTCGTCGGCGGGCGGGCACTCGGGCTCCCGTGTGGTCGTGCTCGCGACGACGCAGACATCCGAGTAGCGGTGGCCGGCGACGACCGCGACGCGGCGGTCGAAGAGCCCGTCCGCGTCCGGCGCGAGCGCCCACTCGGCAAGCACGCGAGGCGGCAGGCCCGTGTTCTCGCCGTAGACGCGGAGTGCAACCCAGCGGCCAGGCTGCTGGTTTCGGGCCTTCAGCTTCACGAGCAGCCGGGGGGCCGCGACGTAGGTCTCCCAGGAGACCGCGAGCTGCGGCCGTTCCTGCGGGCGCGGCAGGTGCACCCGGACGCAGCCGGTCGTCGTGCCCCGGCCGTAGCAGGGCGCGGGCTCGTCGCCGATCCAGGCGCGGGCGCCAAGGTCGTCGAAGTCGCCGGGCGGCACGAACAGGTCGACCGTCTGCTTCACATCGCCGTCGCGGTCGGGACCCAGCGACGCGCCGTAGAGCGGTAGGCCCCGTTGCCAGCTGCGATCGTCGCCGCGGAGGAGCTGCTCGACTTCGACGGCGATGCGATCGCCACGTCGAAGGCCGCTGGCCGTGATCGTCACGGCGACCGTCGACGGCGTCTTCGGGCGCAGCGTGATGCTTGGCTGCGGCCGGTCGCCCCAGGTCTCGACGGCGGCGTAGATGCCGAACGCCAGCGCGGCGCCGAGCGCGGCGATGCCCGCGTAGATGGCGTCGCGCTCGGCGCGCGAGCCGGCGGTGACCCCGAATGCCGCGAACGCGCCGAGAAAAGCCGCGATCGCTGCCAGCCCGAAGGCGGCAATCGTCGCCGTCGGGTGGTTGCGGGCCATATGGCCGGCCGTGTCTCCGGTGATCGAGATCGCGGCCAGCAGCGAGGCGAGCGCCGGCAGACCGGCGAGCAGAAAGCCGGCCGCGCCCTTGACGTCCTTCCCGAAGGTCGGCGCCGCCACTGCCTGACCGTACGAGCCGGCAGCCCGGCGAACTATGGCAGCACGATGTCTAGCGGGTGGCGCTGAGTGTCCGGAGCCGGAACCCGCCGTGGTACTCGTACGAGGCCGTGACGACGCCGAGGACATCTCGGCGCGCGCGCGACGAAAGCCCCGCGCCGCGCGCCTCGGCGAGCGGCCGGCGCAGGAGCGCGTCGATGCCCCGCAGACCGTCGGCGGACAGCCGCCG
>DASTZE010000113.1:0-10700 GCA_035764425.1 Gaiellaceae bacterium | reverse complement strand
GAAGATCTCCTCGTCGTTCACGATCAGGCCGTTGTGGACGCCGACGATGGCGCCATGGCGGATCGGATGGTTGTTGGCCTCGATCCGCGGGTGGCCCTTCGTGTAGTCGCGCACGTGGACGAGCAGGTGCCGCGTCGTGTCGGGCAGGACGACCTGGCCGAGGAGCGCGCTCGCGCCGGAGCGCTGCTTGTGCACCCGTGCGGCGGGGCCGTCGTGGCGGTAGGCATACCCGGCCGCATCGGCCCCGCGCTCGGCAATTCCCGCGAGCAACACCCTCGCGGCCGCCGTTCTCGAAACGACGGAGCGCTCAGTCAGGCTGTATCCGGCAATACCACACATAAGGAAATCTGAGACCCCTTTCCTGTTTCTTACCGTAGCTGACGTAAACGACGTACTCGTAAACCTCCTGTGAGGTTTTCCGAGCCCCGCCGTCTCTCCTGCATGTCCGCCAATCCATACGACGCCACTGGCTTCGTCGAGTTAGGCGCCCCAGTTCTGTGTCCCCCGTTCGAGTGTCCCTCGGTGGGTGGGGGCTGCCGATAGACCCCGCGATGGCGCAGCGTTCTCCAGACCCCGCGGAACCCGCGGAGGCCCATCTCGAGCTGATCCCGGGCGGTGCAATCGCGCGGGAGCTGGCCGAGGAGGAGGATCACACCGTCGTCCAGTCGGAGCCGACGGATCCACAGCTCGCCGACCCGCTCAAGCTCTACGTCCGCCAGATCGGCGACGGCCCGCTGCTCACACCGGCACAGGAGCGCGAGCTCGCACGCCGCAAGGACGAGGGCGACGAGGCCGCGAAGCGCCAGCTGATCGAGTCCAACCTGCGCCTGGTCATGTCGATCACCCGCAACTACACGAAGGCCGGCGTGCCGTTGCTCGATCTCATCCAGGAGGGCAATCTCGGCCTGATCCGCGCCGTCGAGAAGTTCGACTACAAGCTCGGGTTCAAGCTGTCCACGTATGCGACGTGGTGGATCCGCCAGGCGGTCACACGGGCGCTGGCCGACCAGGGCCGGACCATCCGCCTGCCGGTCCATGTCGCCGAGCAGGTGCGCAAGCTGCTCCGCGCCCGTCGCGTCCTCACGCAGAAGCTGAACCGCGAGCCGACGCCGGACGAGCTCGCGGCGGAGAGCGGCTTCCCAGTGAAGCGCGTGAACGAGCTGCTCGAGCTGGTCGAGGACCCGGTGAGCCTCGAGCTGCCGGTGGGCGACGGCGAGAGCATCTACGCCGACCTGATCGAGGACACCAATTCCGACCGGCCCGACGAGGCGACGGCGAAGCAGCTGCGCTCCGTCGAGCTGACGGAGGCACTGGAGCGGCTGAAGCCGCGCATGCGCAACGTCCTCACCCTGCGCTTCGGCCTCGACGGGCAGAAGCCGCGAACGCTCGAGGAGGTCGGCATCGGCCTCGGCATCACCCGCGAGCGGGTGCGCCAACTCGAGGCGCGCGCCCTCCGCGAGCTCCGTTCGGTCGCTCCGGGGCTCCAGCTCTACATCGGCAGCGAGTAACTCGCCCGAGCCTAGGTCGCGCCCTTTTAGCTGGCGACCACGCTCTCCATCTCTCGGAGGCGCCCGAGCCGCTCCAGCGCGGCGATCTCGATCTGGCGCACGCGCTCGCGCGTGAAGCCGAGCGAGCGGCCGATCGCCTCGAGCGTCTTCGGTTCCCGGCCGCAGAGGCCGTAGCGCAGCACGATCACATTGCGCTCTCGCTCGCTGAGCGCGGCGAGCGCCCGGACGAGCGCCTTGTTGCGCAGCGACATCTCGACCTCTTCCTCGGTCGCCGGCCCGTCGCCGGCCACGAAGTCGCCGAAGACGGCGTCGTCCTGCTCGCCGACCGGCTGATCGAGGCTGGTCGAGGCCCGGGCGGCGTCGCGCACCTCGCGCGCCTGTTCGACCGGCAGGTTCGCCTCCTCGGCGATCTCGGCAAGGGTCGGCTCGCGGCCGAGGCGCGTCCAGAGCATGCGCTCGGCCTTGTTCATCTTCTGGAGGCGCTCGACGATGTGCACCGGCATGCGGATCGTGCGCGCCTTGTCCGCAAGCGCCCGTGCAACCGCCTGGCGGATCCACCAGGTGGCGTAGGTCGAGAACTTGTACCCGCGGCGCCAGTCGAACTTTTCGACGGCGCGGATGAGCCCGAGCGTGCCCTCCTGGATCAGGTCCAGGAACGGCAGGCCCTGATTGCGGTAGTTCTTGGCGATCGAGACGACCAGGCGCAGGTTGGACTGGATCATCTGCGCCTTGGCGGCCATGTCACCGCGCTCGATGCGCTTCGACAGCTCGACCTCCTGCGCGGCGGTCAGCAGCGGATGGCGGCCGGCCTCGCGCAGGAAGAGCTGGAGCGCGTCGGTGGTCGTGTCGGGCGTCGCCTGGACAGGCGCCACCGGCTCCGGCGTCGTGCCGTCGAGAATGTCGATCCCGCGCGCCTCGAGCTCGTGCTGGAGCGTGTCGAGCTCGAGCGGGCCGAAGGCATGCAGCTCGACCAGCTCGTCGAGTTCCGCCTGGCGCACGGAGCCGTTCTGCTCGGCGTTCGCGAGCAACGTCTCCACAGCGTCGTGTCCGAGGACCGTCTCCGGGGCGATCGTCATCCTCGTGGGCGTCCTTTCGCGTTTGCCTCGGTGTCAAACACGAATCCTTCACACAACAAGCGCTTCCACATAACAGTCAGGCCCACGCGGCGCCGGCTCGGTGCGTCTGGAGCGAGCCTCGTCCGGCGTCTGGTGCCGCGCACGCAAACGGACGTTATGTCAAGCCGCAGGAAGCGCGTTCCTCCCTCTCACCCGTCCACAGGCCGTTCCACAGGCATTGTGGAAATGTGGAGAAATCCCTGGTCGCAAATAGCGATCTTTTCGGCGTCGGAGGGGCGTCGACGGCCTTGTGGGACGTCGTCGCGACCCGTAGGTTTCCTCTTGCGCCGAGCACGGAGCGCGACTAGGACGAAGCCCCGCCGGGCGGCAAGTAGGTGCAAGCCGAAGGTCAGTCGGTGAGGTGGACGAAAGCGAAACCGGTTCGGCGAATCGAGGGGCCCCGCAAGGGGCCCTTCGCTATTCGAGGGCTGTCCCTTACACACCAGTGCCAGGCACGGCGGCGACCCTGTGTCAGTGCCAGGCTCTGTCACGCGGGCGTCACAGTGCCTGGCACTGAGGACAAGCGCGAACGGCGCTTCTACAGGTCGAAGGCGATGCGCCACTCGCTGCGCAGGATCGCGGCGTAGGTCTCGCCGGGCTTCACGCCGCCCAGGCTCGCGTCGCGCACCGCCTGGGCGCGGGCGGCCCGCGCGGTCAGGCCGGGCTGGCGCCGCACCTCGCCGACGAGCTCGTACCGACCCTTGCCGACTTCGCGCAGCACGATGTAGCTCGGCCGCTGCGGGGTTCGCTCGCTCATCCCCTGATGCAAGCAGACGGACGCTCGTCCGCCGTCGTCGAAATCGTTGCGGCTCGCCTGCACCGGCGGGCGCTCTCGTCCTGCCCTCTGCGTGTGTCCAAGGCCCACCAGCCGGACACGACTTCGAAACAACTGTGCGCAAAGTGCGTCTTTTTCGTCGCCGGGTGGCCTTGTTCGAGGTCCTCCGAGGGACTAGGTTGCCTCTTGCGCCGAGCACGGAGCGCAACTAGGACGAAGCCCCGCCGGGCGGCACTAGGCGGAAGCCAAAGGTCAGTCGGTGAAGGCAGACGAACGCGAAACCGGTTCGGCGAATCGAAGGGCCCGCAAGGGCCCTTCGCTATTCCAGGCCTAGTAGGCTGCCGCCGTGCATCTGCGCGCACCGAGCGTCGACCAGGGCGTCCAGGCGGGCCTCTGGGGCCTGTTCTTCGGCCTCTTCCTCTGGGCCGGCCTCTGGGCGATCGACGTCGAGAAGGCGACCGCCTTCATCGTCGGCTGCCTCGGGGGCGCGGCCGTCTTCCTGTTCGTGCGGCACTTCGGCGGCGAGGCGCCACCGGCCGACCGCCGTCGGTAGTACCTACGCGATCCGTTCGTCGGCGCGCATGCGATGGTCGCCGGCGAGGGCGCCGACCAGCCGCCGCGCCAGCCGATCGCCGACTGCGCGCTCGAGGCGTTCCCTGGCCGTGACCTGCGGCTGGTCGAGAAGCCAGGAGA
Organism: Gaiellaceae bacterium; assembly: GCA_035764425.1. Classification (GTDB taxonomy): domain Bacteria; phylum Actinomycetota; class Thermoleophilia; order Gaiellales; family Gaiellaceae; genus JACVRM01. Next base: position 6,609 of record DASTZE010000113.1, on the reverse strand, counting down.
GCGTGAGGCAGTCGGCGAGCAGCCGGCGCGTGGCGCGCTCGCCGAGAGGCACTTCGGGGGCGGGTGCGAGCATCGTAGGACCAGGTATCGACTGGCCCGCCGGGGTCACGATCCCTGGCCGGAGTGAAGCCCGGACGGGACGGCTTCGTCCTGTCTCGTGAGTCAGGTGCGCACGTGCTCGTCGTGCGCGACGCGGTCAGGCTCGGTGACAGTCGTCTCGCTGTCGCCGTCGTCCGCCGGCGTGACGACATCGTCGAGGTCGCTCGCGTGCCGATCGACGCCGACCTGGTCGGCGTAGCCCTCCCCCGCCACCGCCGGTCCGGCCGGAGCCGCCGGCGCCGCCTCCTCGACCGCCGCCGCCCGCGTAACGCGCCGCCCGGCCGTATCGAAGGAGAAGCCGAAGAGCAGCCCGAGCAGGAACGCGATCGCCGGGACGGCGATCCAGAGGTTCGAGACCGCGTGGAACACGCCGATGTCGTTCGACCACGAGCGGATGTGGCCCGAGCCCCAGCCCTGGCCCGGCTGGTGGAACGCCAGAATCCACAGGCCGACGATCAGCGGCGGCACGAAGCCGACGACGAGAACGGGCACCGAGATGGTCGGCCACCCCCACTTCGTCCAGCCGCCCGCCAACTGCGAGAGCGCCATCACAAGCCCGGCCGCGGCAAGCGTCAGTAGCCAGAGCCAGTAGTCGCCCTTCGACGTGTCCTGGAAGCTGAAGGGATGGTCGACGATGCGCGTGCCGACCCAGAACAGGAAGCCTGCGATCGCAGCACCGATGAGCGTCGTGCCGGCACGGGTCGCTCCGTACATACCCGGGCGTTACCCGGATTCCCACGAGCTAATCCAGCAAGAGGCGGCGCGCGTCGAAGCGCCCGGAGTACAGCTCGGCGGTGAACTCGTCGACCGTCTGCTGAGCATCCTCCGAGAAGAAGTGCTCCACCACACCGACGTGGCGGTCGTTGTGGAAGGGGACGTCGAGGTGCGCGGCCGACACGAGGTTGACCGACAGCCGCGCGCAGGCGGCGCAGCGGACGGCGACGCCCACCGCCGCGCGCTCGCCGGGCGCGACGAGCATGAACAGGGACGGAAAGCCCGGCCTGGGGCGCTCCTCGGGGTAGCAGTAGAACGTCCACGGCCACTCCCCCGCCCCGATCCGGCGCGCCGCGATGTCGGCGAGCTCCCCGGCCACGTCGTCGACGCGGGCGGTCATCACGTTCACGAACGAGCCGGTCTCGAGGCCGAGCGGCGCCCAGTCGAGCTCGTCGTGCGCGACGAGGCCGACGTGCTCGCGACCGCACGTGCACTCGAACGTGATGCGGAACAGCGCCGGGTGCAGCGCGCCCGGCAGGCGCTCGACACGCCGGAAGGCCGAAAGCGGGACGCGCGCCTCTCCGCGGGCGGGACACGCGAACGTGTACCGGGCGGTGAGCGCGTCGTACATCTCCTCATTGTGAGTCTCGATCCGGAGGGCGTAATACCCGAAGGGGGGCTTCCGACGCGCTCTTGGGTACAGAGCGCTCGAACCTCCACGCGACGGGCTAGTACGTGATCAGCGAGTGCAGGTCGTAGCCCGCGAGCCGTTCACGCCCGCTCAGGAAGCTGAGCTCGATCAGGAACTCCACGCCGACGACCTGCCCGCCGAGCTGCTCGACCAGGTCGAGGATGGCCTTGACCGTCCCGCCGGTCGCCAGCACGTCGTCGTGCACGAGGACGCGGGCGCCGCCGGCGAAAGCGTCCGCGTGCACCTCGAGCGAGTTCTCGCCGTACTCGAGCGCGTAGCTGGCGCTGATCGTGCGCGCCGGCAGCTTCCCCGGCCGCCGCGCGGCCGCGAAGCCGCAGCCGAGCCGGTTCGCCAGCGCACCGCCGAGGATGAACCCGCGCGCCTCGGCGCCGAGGACGAGATCCGGCCGCCGCGGCTCCGCCCACTCGGCGAGCCGCTCGACCGATTCGTGCAGCGCCGCCGGATCGGAGAGCAGCGGCATGATGTCCTTGAAGACGATTCCCGGCTCGGGGAAGTCGGGGACGTCGCGGATCTTTGCGGCCAGGTCCATGGTGGTCGTCTCGGTCACGCCGCCGCAACTCTACGCAGGGCGCGGGCGAAGAGGAGCTGGGACAGGTGCTGCGAGTGGTCCGACAATGTGGCCAGCTCGTCCAGTGCCCGCTTGCGCCGCTCGGCATTCCGCGCCCGCAGGCCGGGCGCCGCCACTTGCTCGAGGAGCGCCACCTCACGGTCGGCCGACGTGCGGAAGGGGCGGAGGTGGCGCGGCGTCAGGCCGAACCGCGCAAGCTCGGCACACGTCGCGGCCACATCGGCGTCGCTCTCCGGGTACACCCCACCCCGGCCCTCGAGCAGCCCGAAGCCCTCGAGCTCGCGCACGACCTCGGGCGTCACGCCCGCGCGTTGGCAGAGCTCCTCCAGGTCGATCTCGTCCTCCGAGTCACCGAGCGCGACCGCCCGCCGGCGCTGGCGGTCGGTCGTCGGCGAGGACAGCTCCTGGCGGATGACGCGCAGCGGCAGGAACTCGTCGCGCTGCAACCGCAGAATCGTCCGCAGCCGCTCCACGTCCTCGTCGGCGAACAGCCGGTAGCCGCCCTGCGTGCGACGCGGGGCCAGAAGCCCCTGGTCCTCCAGGTAGCGGATCTTCGAGATCGACACGTCCGGGAACTCCTGCTGGAGCGCGCGGCACACCGCGCCGATCGTGAGCCTTCCGCTCGGCGCGACTGACGTCATCCGCTGAAGAACGTCATCCGGTACTTGCCGATCTGCACCTCGTCGCCGTCCTCGAGCGCGACACGATCGATGCGCCCCCGGTTCACGAAGGTGCCGTTCAGGCTGCCCTGGTCCTCGATCGAGAAGCGGCCGCCGTCCTCGACCAGGACCGCGTGGCGGCGCGACACGGTGACGTCGTCCAGGAAGATGTCGCAGTCCGGGGAGCGCCCGATGACCGTACGCGGCCCCGACGGCAGGAAGTGCTCGCCCGCACGGCCGCCGCCCGAGCGGACGACGAGCGCCGGCCCCTCGACGCCGACGTCGGCGAGCGGCGGCGTCTCGCCGGCCAGCTCGGCGACGGTGTACGTCTGCGTGACGTCCGACGGCTCGTCGGCCTTGATGAGCAGGGTGCCGCAGCGCGCGCAGTAGTTCGCCGAGGCCGGGTTCTGGAACCCGCACTCGGGGCAGTAGACGTGGCTCAATCGAGTTCCGCTTCGACTGGGGGCGACCCCTTCGCCGCGAGCACCTCGGTCAGCCGGTGCACGTCCGCCTCGCTGATCGGGCTCTCCCCCGCGTCGACGCTCTGGCGCAGGCGCGCGACGAGCTCCGCGCGGAGGATGTCGATGTGGCCGTGCAGGATGCGGCGGCGATACGAGACGTCCTGCTCTTCCTTGACGAGGTCACGGATCAGATCCTTCAGCTCCTGGTCGGAGAGCGTTGCGAGATCGGGGAACGAATCCACTTGGCCCTTTCGGTTGCGTTCTTGTCAAAGAGACGTCGTTGGATTGAAGCAGGAAGAGCCCGGAAGGGTCAACCTCAGGTTGAGGGTATTGGCCGCGCCGGCTCGCTCTCCTCCTGCAGTACCTCTTCGATGAGCGAGCGCAGCTCCCCTTCGAGCTGCGCGGACTCCCCGGCGTCGCGGCCCTCCGCGTAGACGTGAACGAGCGGATCGTCCGGGTCGGCGAGCACCTGCGCCCAGCCGCGCTCGTCGAAGACCTTGATCCCGTCCGTGAGGTCGACGTCGCGGTCCTTCAGCCGCTCGGTGACCATGCGCATCACGTAGCCCTTGAGCGCCCACGGACACGTGATCTGGCGGTGGACGAGCGTCGGCGACGGCAGGTCGGCGACGAGCTCCGACACCGGCCGGTCGATCGGCGCCAGCAGCTCCAGCAGCTTGCAGAGGCTCGCGACCGCGTCGTAGGCCGGAATGAATTGCGGGAAGACGTATCCGCCGCCGACCGCGCCCGCGAAGATGACGCCGTCCTGCGCCGCCGTCCGGGTCAGGTCGGCGAGCGAGGCCGGCGTGCGGATCACCTCGAGGTCGCTGCCCTCGACGATCTGGTCGACCTGGCTGGTGACCGTGACCGGGAACGCGAGCTTGCCCGCCCGGCCGTCGCCGGCAATCAGGCGTAGGAACAGGAGCAGCGCCTGCTCGACCGCGATCTCCCGGCCCCGCTCATCGACGAGGTACACCCGCTCCGCAGCGCCGTCGAAGACGACGCCGAGGTCGGCGCCGATCGCCCCGACGAGCTTCTTCGTCTGGCCGACGAGGCTACGCAGGCCCGGCTGGCCGCTCAGCCGGGAGGCGAAGGCGTGCGCCGAGACAGCCTCGACGCCGAGCGGGCCGAGCACGAGCGGCAGCACGAACGACGCCGCCGAGAAGCCGTAGTCGACGACGATGCGGAACTTGCGCCGCCGGATCGCCTCGGCGTCGAGCGTCGCGAGGAGCTCCTGCGAGTACGTCTCGGCAGCGCGCGCGGGGTAGTTGATCTCGCCGACATCGTTCGCGGAGACACGGCGGAGCTCCTGGCGAACGAAGTGCTTCTCGATCTCCTTCTGCAGTCCCGGCGTGAGCTGGATGCCCGGGTACTCGAAAAACCGCACCTGGACGAGCTCCGGGTCCGAGGCGGCGACGCCGACGTGGACGCCCGCGTCGAACCCCTCCGTCTTCACGAGGTGCCTGGCGACCGGAGCGGTGATGACGCGGAGGTCGGCGACCGAGACGCCGGTGGAGATCAGCCCGGAGATGATCGCGCGCTTCACGAGCCTGCAGGCCGGCGGCCCCTCGCGCGAGGCGACGACGCGCGCGTCGCGCTTCAGCGCGGTGCCGAGTGACGCCCCCACGCGGACGGCGATCTCCGGCGTCAGATCGATGTTCACGAGCCCCTCGACGCCGTCGGCGCCGAAGAGGCGCGAGCGGGCGCGCGACTCCCAGATCAGGTGCTCGTGGATCTGTGCACCCGACTCGACCTCCTTGTACGGGTAAATGCGCACGCCCGGCATGACGACGCTCTCCGCGCCGATCGTCACCTCGTCGCCGATCGCCACACCTTCGTGAATACGGACGTGCGAGCGGATGTCGCACGAGCGCCCGATCACCGCACCCTCGATCAGCGCGGAGGCGCCGATGTGCGTCGACGCGTCGATGACCGACCGGGTCGTGCGCGCGCGCTCGCGCAGCGTCACGCTTGCGCTGAGCACGCTGTGCGCGCCGACCTCGGCATCGGCGGCGATGCGCGAGTAGTTGCCGATGAACGCCGGGCCCTCGATCGTCTCGAGGTCGTCCATCTCGACGCCTTCGCCGATCCAGATGTTCCCGCGCAGGCGCACACCCGGGATCTCGAGCTGGACGAGCTCGTCGAGCGCGTCGAAGTTCGCCTGCCGGTACTGGTCGAGGTTGCCGATGTCCTGCCAGTAGCCGTCGAGGACGTGCCCGTAGATCGGCCTGCCCATCTCGAGCAGCAGCGGGAAGAGCTCCTTCGAGAAGTCGTACGGGCGGTCCGGCGGCACGTGCCTCAGCGCTTCGGGCTCGATCACGTACACGCCCGTGTTGATGGTGTCGGAGAAGACCTGGCTCCACGACGGCTTCTCGAGGAAGCGCTCCACCCGGCCGTCGCCGTCGGTCACGACGATGCCGAACTCGAGTGGGTTCGGCACCGACTTCAGGCCGATCGTCACCGACGCGCCGTGCTCGCGGTGGAAGCGCACGAGCTCGGTCAGGTCGAAGTCGCAGAGGGCGTCGCCGGAGATGACCAGGAAGGTCTCGTCGAGCTTCCCGAGCGCCATGCGCACCGACCCGGCGGTGCCCATCGGCGCGTCCTCGACCGAGTACTCGACGTGCATGCCGAGCGGTTCGCCGTCGCCGAAGTAGCCGCGGATCGCCTGCGGCAGGAAGGCGAGCGTGACGATGACGTCCTCGAAGCCGTGGTGGCGGAGCAGCTCGAGAATGTGCTCCATGCACGGCTTGCCGACGATCGGCACCATCGGCTTCGGCTGGTTGGAGGTGAGCGGGCGCAGGCGCGTGCCCTCGCCGCCCGCCATCACGACCGCCTTCATGCCGGCTTCCCCCGGGCCTGGCGCAGCGTGTCACTGACGTAGCCGATGCCGGCCGCGACCGCGAGCGCGAGGCCGATCCAGAACAGCCAGAGCGGCCACTCCGTCCCGTCAGTGGTCACGATGATCAGGCAGAGCGACGCGTACAGGATCCACGTCGCGACCTTCCCGAGCAGGCTGACGTTGAGGTCGATGCCCCTGCCGGCGAAGACGCGGTAGCCGCCGACGAGGACGACGTCGCGCAGGATGATGAGCCCGAGCGCGATCAGGGGCAGGCGGTCGTCCAGCCAGAGCATGATCACCGCCGCGTCGATCATCAGCCGGTCGGCGAGCGGGTCGACGACCTTGCCGAACGCCGACTCGACGTGCCAGCGGCGCGCGAGCCAGCCGTCGACCTGGTCGGTGAGGGCCGCGGCGACGAAGACGAAGCCGGCCGCCCAGCTGTGGCCGCCGTCGGCCTGGGCCATGAGCACGATGAAGACCGGGACGAGCGCCAGCCGCAGGATGGTCAGCGCGTTGGGCAGCTGAGCCAGCGGCGCACGCCGACCGGAAACGGCAGGGGC
>DASTZE010000112.1:0-12179 GCA_035764425.1 Gaiellaceae bacterium | reverse complement strand
GAACGGCCGCGTATGCGCCGCGCAGCACTTCCGACCACTCCGGGTCGCACTTGAGGTTGACGGTCGCCGGCTCGCCCTCGTGCGGCACGAGCGCGAACATCTTCCCGCCCACCTTGTAGACCGCGACGCCCGGGCCGAACGGGTGCGTCTCGACGGCGCCGGTCTGCGCCGCGCACAGCGCCCGAATCGACTCCCGCGTCACCACCCCAGCTTCGCAGGCGACTAGCCTCGCCCGATGCAGATCAGACCTGAGACCACGCGTGACCGGGCCGGCGTCCAGGCGTTGCACCTGGCCGCGTTCACAGGCCACCCCGAGCAAGTCGCGCGCCTGGTCGACGACCTGCGCGCGTCAACGCCTCCCCAGGACCGCACGTCGCTCGTGGCGGCCGACGACGACACGGTCGTCGGCCATGTGCTTTTCACGCCGAGCCTGCTCGACGCGCCGACTCGGCTTGTTCCCGTCCAGGTCCTCAGCCCGCTCGCCGTGCTGCCGGACCGCCAGCGCCAGGGGATCGGCTCGACGCTCGTCCGCCGCGGCCTCGAGCTGCTCGCCGGCGGGCCGACCCCGGTGGTCTTCCTCGAGGGCTCGCCCGACTACTACGGGCGCCTCGGCTTCAGGCCCGGGCGCGAGCTTGGCTTCCGCCGGCCGTCGCTGCGCATCCCCGAGGCGGCGTTCCAGGCAATGCTCCTCCCGGCCTACGAGCCCTGGATGACCGGAACGCTCGTGTACTCCGTGCCGTTCTGGCGCAACGACGCCGTCGGGCTGCGCTAGCTGCCTGGCCCGGGAACGGACTCGACGTCGTCGACGCGCAGGCGCGGCTGATCCGCGGGGATCAGGGCGGCGATGACCGGCCGCTTGTCGGCCTTCGACCGCAGCAGGGTCGGCGGCTTCTCGCTGATGTACGTGTCGCCCCACTGGCGGAGCGCGGTGAGCGCGACGCGCAGGTCGCGCCCCTTCTGCGTCAACCGGTACTCGTAGCGCGCCGGGTGCTCCTGGTACGGCACGCGCTCGAGGATGCCATCGTCGACGAGGCGCTTCAGCCGCTCGGCGAGGACGTTGCGCGAGATGCCGAGGCTCTCCTGGAACTCGTCGAAGCGGCGCCGGCCCAGGTATGCGTCCCGAACGATCAGAAGCGTCCAGCGCTCGCCGACGATCTCGAGCGTCCGGGCGATAGAGCAGTTCTGGCCATCGTAGTCGCGCTTGAGCATCCAGCGAATGTAGCACGGTCAGTTGCATGAAGCAACTTACTCGTTAGAGTCAGTCCGGTCATGCAACTCACTCGAGGCGAGAGGGCCCAAATGACCACGACACCGATTGCCTCGGCTCGCCGCGAGGCACGCCGCCCGCGCGCACGACCGCGCCGCGCGCTGGACGCTCCCGAGCCGTGTCGCCTACGCGCTGGCCGCCGGCATCATCGGCCTCGGCCTTTTCGCGTCCGTCACCCCCTCCCCGCTCTACCACCTCTACGCGACGCGCTGGCACTTCGGGCCGCTCACCCTGACGCTCATCTACGCGACCTACGCCTTCGGCGTGCTCGCCGCGCTACTGCTCGTGGGCCGTGTCTCGGACGACGTCGGGCGGCGGGCGGTCCTCCTGGTCGCGCTGGCCGCGCTCGCGCTGTCCACCGTGGTCTTCATCCTCGCGGGCTCGCCGGCGTGGCTCTTCGCCGCACGGGGGCTCCAGGGTCTCGCCACCGGTGCCGCGATCAGCGCCGCGAGCGCGGCACTCCTCGACCTTCATCCGCGCCGTGACGCCGCGGCCGCCGGGCTTGCGAACGGCGTGGCGAGCGCCGCCGGCATCGCGCTCGGCCTCTTCGTCTCGTCGCTGCTCGTCCAGCTCGGCGAAGCGCCGCGCTCGCTCCCGTACGCCGTCCTCTTCACGCTCTTGGCGATCGCGTTCGCCGGCGTCTACCTGATGCCCGAGCCGGTCGAGGAGCGCGGCCGCTTCCGGCTCACCGTCGCGCGGCCGAGCGTGCCCGCGAATGCACGCCATCCGTTCCTGCTCGCGTCGCTCGCGGTCGTCGCCTCGTGGTCGATCGGCGGGCTCTTCTTTTCGCTCGGGCCTGGCCTCGGCGTCCGGCTGTTCGGCACGACCAACGTCGTCGTCGCGGGCATCGGCATCGTGGCCCTCGCCGCCTCGGCCGCCGCCGCCCAGGTCGTCTTCGGCCGAGCGCGCCCGTGGGTCGGCGCGAGCGCCGGGTCGGTCGCGCTGGCGGCCGGCACGGTGCTGATCGTGGCGTCGGCCGCGATCGACTCGAGCAGGCTCTACCTCGCCGGCTCGGTCGTCGGCGGCGTCGGGTTCGGCATCGCGTTCCTGGGCGGCCTCCGCGCCCTCGTCGCGTCCATCCCGCCGCACGAGCGCGCAGCCGTCCTGTCGGCGTTCTACGTCGTCGCCTATGCGGCGCTGTCGATCCCCGCGATCCTCGCCGGGATCGTCGTCACGCACATCGGCCTCACGAGCACGTTCGAGATCTTCGGCAGCGTCGTCGCGGCCATCGCGCTCGTCGTGGCCTTCGAGGCCTGGCGGACCCGGCCGTCGGCGGTCAGCGGGCAGGAGGCGATGGGCTGAGGCGGTCGGCCAGCCAGACCCTGACCGCCTCGGACACCGCAGGGAGGTCGCTTTTGAGGCTGTGATCGCCGTCGACCGTCACGACCTTCCGCCGCGGGCCAGCCGGCGGCATCCCGAACGGATCGCGGTCGCCCTGGACGACCAGCACCGGAACGTGCACCGCCTCCAGTTCGGGGAGGCGGCTCGGCGGCGGATTCGAGCGACGTCGCGGCTGCAGCGGAAACGCGAGACAGAGGACCGCGACGGCACCGGTGACCTCGGCCGTCCGGCAGGCGACCCGGGCGCCGGCGGACCGGCCGCCGGCTATCAGGGGCAGGCCGGCCAGTTCCTCCTCCCGCAGGGCCGCGACCACCGCGATCCAGGCCGCGTCCAGCTGTGCCGCGGGCGCGGGCGACCTCCTCCCGGCGACGCGATAGGGCTGCTCGACGAGCGCCACGGTCACCCCGAGAGCCAGCGCCGCGTCCGTGGCGGCGACCAGGTCCTTCGCCGCCACCCCGCCCCCGGCGCCGTGTCCGAGCACGAGTGCGGCGCGCGGCCCGTCCGCCGGATGGACGTATACCCGGGCTGGCCCCGACGGCGTCGCCAGCTCGAGCGTCAGCTGACCGCCTTCTTCACGAGCCGGGCGATCTTCGCCTCCTCCTTCGCGGTCAGCTCCTTCACCGCGAACGCGACCGGCCACAGCGCGCCGTTGTCGAGCCGCGCCGTGTCGTTGAAGCCGAACGTGGCATACCGTGTCTTGAACTTCTCCGCGCTCTGGAAGAAGCAGACGACCTTGCCACCCGCTGCATAGGCGGGCATCCCGTACCAGAGCCGCGGCTCGAGGTCGGGGGCGTTGGCCCTGACGATCGCGTGGAACGCCTTCGCCAGGGCGCGATCCGAGGGCGCCATCTCGTCGATCTTCGCGAGCACGTCGCGCTCCGCCTCGGCCCGGTTCTTCGTGGCCTTCAGCTCCTTCGCCCGCTCGCGCATGGCCGCCCGTTCCTCGGCGGTGAACCTCTTCTCGGCCATCTAGGCGGGGAGGTAGGTGAGCAGCACGACGCCGGAGTCGAACCGCTTCATATGTCGAGCTCCATGCGCACGGTGCCCCGGTCGCCGGTTCGTGGCGAGGGCGTACGCGAAGTCGCCGCACCCGTGCATGAACACGTCGCCCTCGACCCCGTCCTTCAGCCTCGGGACCGACTCCTCGAGGGGCCCCTCGAGCAGGTTCGCGTTCCATCGACGCTCTCCCGACATGCTCTCGGACCCAACGGTCTTCCGGCCGAGCACCAGCCCCCCGGGCCTCGCCTGACGGTCGAACGAGTAGTCGCCGTGGTCGCCGTCGGGCTGCACCCACTCCCCGGCCGGGTCGACGACGCCGTCGATCGTCGCCTGCGTGCCGGCTATCAGCTTTCCCATGCGGTCCTCCTTCCGTCTAGGGAACTGCGTAGAAGTCGGCGACCGCCCTCGCGCCGGAACGTCGCCACCTCGTCCACGGGGACGTCACCATAGAGGTCACCGCCTGCCGTCAGCCGGCCGGGTGACGGCGCCGAACGGCGGAGTCAGCGACTCGGGCCTTCGCGGCCTCCGCGACCGCGGACATCGCGAACTCAGGGAAGGCGAAGGTCGAGCTCGCGTTGATCTCGCAGAGCACGAAGCCGTCTTGCGGCCCGAAGAGGAAGTCGATGTCCCAGATCACCGGCAGGTGCTCGCGTGCAACGCGCGTGAGCCGCTGGAGCTCGCGCACCCACTCGGACTCCATACGTTCGCGCAGCGGCCGGTAGTGCTCGTCTTCCGGAGGGACGAACCGCTTCTCGGTCGGCAAGGTGGCGGCCACCTGAGGATCGACGAACGCACGCGGGTACTGGCGCGCGAAGCCGACCACGGTGTCGTGGCTGAGGTACACGCGGATCATCCCCTCGTCGAGGCGGGACTGCAGCGGCTGCTCCACCATCAGGCCGCCGTCCGCGAAGTAGGGCCGGCACAGTGCGAGGAAGGCGGCGGTCGGCATGAGCTCCGGCGGAGCGTCGCCGGCGGCGTGCTCGACGCGCAGCTCGTTCGACCCGGCCGGCTCGACCTTCCAGACGCCGGCCCCGCCCATGCCGCGGTGCTGCTTGAGGACGAGCGGGCCGCGTTCCGCCGCGCGGCGGGGCAGCTCGGCCTCGAACTGCTCGAAAGTGGCGTAGAGGTGGGTGCCGGCGCTCCAGCTCATCGAGGCGGTATCGACCAGGACGCGTTTCGTCGCCAGCCGCCGGATCACGTCGGGATGGGCGCTGACCCAGACGCCCGCCTCCGCAACGTCGCGCAGCAACGGGTCGAGCCGAGACCGGTCGCGGCCCTGTTCGACCGGATTGACCCAGACGAGCACGCCGTCGAGCCCGAGCAGCTGCTCGCGGACGGCAGCGACGGAGTCGTCGGAATAGACGACCGGATCCGCGGTGACGCCGGCCGCGTCGAAGGCGGCGAACATCGCGTGGAGACGCGAGTGCTCGCGAACCGGGCCGTCGCCCGCGGGGGGATCCCATTCGAACCGCCACAGCAACCCCACCCTCACGGGCAAAGTATCAACGGGCCGCCCGGCTACGGTGCGAGCGATGACCGAGCTCGCCCTTCCCCACCGGCACGGGCGCCATGTCCACACGCACGCGTTCGACGGCGCGCACCGGCATCTCCGGCATCCGCTCCGGTCCGAGGCGCCGGGCGCGGACGGCCACGATCACTCGCACGGGCTCGTCGATCGCTCGATCGTTCGCTCGCGGGACGGTGTCCGCACGGTCGCGATCAGCCTCGCCGTCCTCGGCCTCACCGCAACAGCGCAGGCGGCGATCTTCGTCCTCTCCGGATCCGTGGCACTCCTCGCCGACCTCATCCACAACTTCGGCGACGCGCTGACGGCGGTTCCGCTCGGGATCGCCTTCTACCTGCGCTCGCCCCTGGGCGAGAAGCTGGCCGGGCTCGCGGTCGTCCTCGCGATCTTCATCTCCGCGTGCGTCGCGCTCTACGAGACGATCCAGCGGCTCGTGAACCCGCAGGCCCCCTCTCACCTGTGGGCGCTCGCCGCGGCAGGGGCGATCGGGTTCGTGGGGAACGAGATCGCGGCGCGGGTTCGCATTCGCGGTGGTCGCCGGCTCGACAGCCCCGCGCTGCTCGCCGACGGCAACCACGCCCGCGTCGACGGCTACGTCTCGGTCGGAGTGATCGCCAGCGCGCTTCTGGTCGCGTTCGGGCTCCCTCGCGCCGACCCGATCGTCGGCCTCGTGATCACGCTCGTCATCCTGAAGATCACCTGGGACTCCTGGCGAACGATCTCCGCCGCCGACCACGAGCACTAGTAACCCCTCGGCCGCGCCAGAATGCCATCGAGCGTGGACGTACCTCCTCAGTTCTTCCAGTCGGTGATCGCGATCGAGCTCGCCGTCACGGGCGCGTTGCTCTGGCAGATGCGCTTCTTCGAGTCGAGGCATCGCAAGGGACGAGAGGACGAGCCGCTTCCCGACGCGCGCCTGCGACTTGCCGTCGCCGTCGTCCTGGGCACCACCATCCTCGGCTCGCTGTGGGCAATCGCCGACGAGGGGCCGAAGTGGGCGGCTCTCGTGGTGACCGTCGGGCTCGCCGTCTCCCTCATCCCGATCCTGCTTCGGGTGCTACCGCCGCTGGCGAAGGACGCGGTCACCAACGAGCGCGATCCCCAGTCCGCCGTCACCGTGCTGGGCCTGATCCTCTATGTGGCGGTGGTCGCAGGCGTGCTCGTGCTGCTCGACATCTCGTAGCTGTTGCGCGCTGCCGTTAGTTGCTCGAGGGCGTGAAGAACCCGGTCACGGTCCCGGAGATGCTGAAGGTCCCCTCCGGGTTCGGGAACGTGTTCAGCGCCGCGGGAATGTCACAGATGACGACGCCCAGCTGCTGATTCTGCTTCGCCGCGACGTCGGTCTCGCTCTCGGTCGTCCCGCCCGTCGGCGTGAAGGAGAACGTGAGGTCGAAAGCCGTCGGCACGAACACACTCGTGCTGCCGACGACGTGCGCGGGCGTGAACACACCGTTGCCGTTGACGACCACCTGTATCTGCTTGGCGCCGCAGACTGCAGTGACGAGCTGACTGTTCTTCGCGTTCGACGGATCCGCCGAGGCGACCTGCGCCGCGAACGCTGCCACCACGAGAACGCAGGCCAGCGCCAGTCCTCGTCTAACCATCCAGAACCCCCTTGAGTTGGTGATCACTCCCCACGCCGCGGTGGCTCGTGCGGCGCTCCAGCGCGAATCCTTATCCACTTTGGGCCGCTTGAGACTGTGACGCGCGCATCGTTCAGACGCTGTTCATGTGTCGAGCGGGGTGCATTCACGGCCATTCGGACGTGGTTGCGGTGCGCTGCTGCTCAAGACCAGCTCTGGCTCCCGCCAGCCGCGGCAGCAGCCGGTTATGCCCGGCCTTCGTCGCTCCACGCCGAGGTCGCGCTCGCCTCGACGAGGCGGCGAGCCTCCGCAAAACGGCGCTGTGCTGACACAGAACTGCTGGCCGGTGACAGAGTGCGTCGCGTGGAACGCGACACGAAGTACGCGCGCAGCGGGCAACTCTGGATTGCGTACCAGGTGGTCGGCGACGGGCCGATCGACGTGCTCTGGGCGCCCGGGTACATGTCGCACCTCGAGCAGAACTGGACCTGGCCGACCTACGCCGAGCTGCTGAACCGGCTCGCCTCGTTCTCGCGCCTGATCATCTTCGACCGCCGCGGCACCGGGCTCTCCGACCGGATCCTCACGCTCGGCTCGTTCGAGGAGATGCTCGACGACATCGCCGCGGTCCTCGACGCTGCCGGCTCCGAGCGCGCCGTGCTGTTCGGCGGAGCCGAGGGCGGACCGATGTGCGCGCTGTACGCCGCGACCTTCCCGGAGCGCACGGCCGCGCTCATCCTCGGAGCGTCCTACGCGCGGCGGCGGTGGGCGCCCGATTACCCCTGGGGCATCTCGGACGAGGCACGCATCCACATCCTCGACGCGTACGAGACCCGCTGGGGCGTCGACGAGAGCTTCGGCACCCAGCGCGTGGCTCCGAGCCTGGCCGCCGATCCGCGGTTCCGTCGCTGGCACGCCAAGGCCTGTCGTTTCGGCGGCACGCCCGCCTCGGCGCGCGCCTGGTTCGACATGACCATGCAGATCGACATCCGCAGGATCCTGCCCACGATTCGGGTGCCGACGCTCATCATCCACCGCGTCGACGATGCGGCCGTCCCAGTAGAGGCCGCCCGGTACCTCGCAGAGCACATCCCGGAGTCGCAACTGGTCGAGCTCCCTGGAGCCGACCACTACCCGTTCTCCGGCAACTCCCACGACATCATCGACGAGGTCGAGGAGTTCATCACCGGGTCGCGACGCTCGCGCGAGCTCGACCGCGTCCTCGCGACCGTGCTCTTCACGGACATCGTCGGCTCGACCGAGCGGGCCGCGGAGCTCGGCGACGCGCGTTGGAGGGAGCTGCTCGCCGACCACCACCGGGTCGTACGCACCGAGCTCGACCACGCCCGCGGCAAGGAGGTCCGCCTGACGGGCGACGGGATCTTCGCCACCTTCGACGGGCCCGCGCGCGCGGTCGGCTGCGCGTGCGCGATCCGCGACGCCGTCCGCGCGCTGGGAATCGAGGTGCGCGCCGGCCTGCACACCGGCGAGCTCGAGCTGGCTGACTCGGGCCCGGAGGGGATCGCCGTCCACATCGGCGCGCGGATCGCGGCGCTCGCCGAGCCGAGCGAGGTGCTCACGTCGACCACCGTGCGCGACCTCGTCGTCGGGTCAGGCATCGAGTTCGCCGATCGCGGCACGCACGTCCTCAAGGGCGTGCCCGGTGAGTGGCACGTGCAGGCGGTGACGTCTCTGCGAACTGCGTAGGAGTCTGCGCCACTCGATGCTTGGCACCGATTCGAGAACTCAAGAGACTCTTGCCACGAACGGCTGCCCGGGCGGCGCCGCCGAGGGCGTGCGGGCCAGGCTTCCAGGACGTACTTGTCGCCGTGAACCCCAGTTCGCGCGGCGATCGTAACCCCTCTGGGCGGCTTAGTTCTGGATCACCGACTCCGCCGGACGCGCCGTCGTGATCGGATCGGCGTGCCTGTGCAACAGCTTCCAGGAGCCGTCCTCGCGCCGGAAGACGGTCGTGACCCGAACCGCCACAGCTGACATGTCCGCGCCGCCGCCGACCCGCGCTCGGTAGCTCTCGACCTCGACGGTGTACGCAAGGTCGGAAGTTACTACTGTCGACACGTTCTCGAATCCGACGACCTCGCCGTCCCGGTAGTTCATCGCCGCACGGTCCAACGTCGCCGAGACCTCGCTCCAGCCGCGGGCGGGAGGACCGAACGGATTCGCCAGCGTCGCATCGTCGGCACGTGAGTAGAGGTCCTTGTAGACCTTCGGGTTCCCGTTTGTGATCTCGAGCCCCGCGCGGTGATACTCGTCGAGCGGCAGATCGTTCGGGCGTGCCATGGCAGCACCTCCTTCGCTGAGCTGGTGGCGAGCCTATCGCCGAGCCGACGACCAAAGAAAGAACCCCGCATTCGCAGGGCTTTCGTGAATGGGCGGTATTGAGCTGAGAGAGCCCACCTAATCCGAGGGTGTTCGTGGGCCGTGACGCCACACCGCTGACCGGCTAACGTCCGACAGCGTGACTCGAGCCAGGGCCTCTTTCTTTGCGGGCGTTCTGGCGACAGCGCTCCTTGCGACCGCCGCGGCGCAAGGCGCCGCCAAGCCAAACGTCTCCATAGCGAAGGCATCGCCGCACGCGGGTCGCCTCTTCGTGGGCGTCGTGATGCGCGTGCCGGCGCAGGTGAAGGTCGTCAGCTTCTCGTGCAAGGCGACGATCGGCGGTCGGCTCACGGGACCACGGATCGGCTACCGCAAATATGTGGGCGGCACGTACATAAGGCCGATCATCCACAAGTCGTTTGCGGAGGGCCGCCTTGTTCAAGCGACTTGCGGGTGGCGCATTCCAGCCTCCGCAGCGGCGAAGCTGATCTCGCTCCAGCAGCCGCATCCCGACTGCAGGGAGGCCTGTGGCGAATGGGGCTTCACTGTCCATTTCATGGATCTCACGCGCCGCGCTGGGCGCGGACGCGAGCAGACGGCGTATTACCAAGGCACAACCTGGAAGATCCGGCCCTAGGACGGGCGAGCGGGGGGCGGCCGCCTACCCCGGCTCTTGACTGTCTTCACAACCGGTGAGATCGTCTGCACGTTATGTACTGAGGTGTCTGCGGCCGCCTCCCGTCGGAAGGGGTGCGCGATGCGCAGATCCACATTGGGACGGGTGCGCTGGTTGCTCGTCGGTACGATCGTCGGGGCCGCTGTCGCCGGGGGCGCCGCACTCGCGGCGATTCCCGACTCGAGCGGAGTCATCAACGGCTGCTACCAGAAGAACGTCGGCAACCTGCGTGTGATCGACCCGAGCGCCGGCGACAGTTGCCGGCCGTCGGAGATCGCGATCAGCTGGAGCCAGACCGGACCCCAGGGGCCGCCCGGGCCCAAGGGCGACACCGGCGCGACCGGGCCGCAGGGACCGGTTGGACCGCAGGGGCCAAAGGGCGACACCGGCGCCACCGGCGCGACGGGGCCGCAAGGGCCCGTTGGGCCACAGGGTCCAAAGGGCGACACCGGCGCCACCGGCGCGACGGGGCCGCAAGGGCCCGTGGGGCCACAGGGGCCGAAGGGCGACACCGGCCCGCAGGGGCCGCCCGGAACTGTCGCGAATCAGACCTGCCCGGCCGGCGCGTTCGTAACGGGCTTCAACGCTGCTGGGAACATCGTCTGCAGCAACGTCGCACCGCCGCCGAGTTGCTCTCCCACCACGCTCACGACCACGATGACGAGCCACACGAACGGCGATCTGATCCCGGTCGAGGAATGGCCCGGCGGACAGGTCACCCTGGGAACGCCGACCTGCCACGTCACCATCCAGGTGCCGGCCGGACGCATCGACGTCACCGGGCTGACGCTGCCCGGGTGGTCGGTGGTGAGCATGGTCGGCTTCGGGACCGCCGTCCTGTCGCCGGCAATGGCGAACTGCGCCACACCCGGAGCGATCAGCGAGGCGGTCGTGAACAACAGGCCGGCGTGCACTTCGGCGCTGAGCTTCGTGCTCTTCAGCGGGCCGTTCCATTCGTCCGCGAGTTTGTCCGTAGCCGCGTCCTAGATCGGTAGGCGTGCATTCCAGAGAGGGGCCCAGCTTCCGCGGGCCCCTCTCGTGCTCAGCGCAGGCCGTCGCGGTGCGGCACGGTGCCTTTTGACCGCGTCCATCCCTCGCGGGCGCTCCTGGCGGCTTAAAGTGGCGCTCACGCCCCGCGCAAAGGCGAGGGCTCGGCGCACGTACACTCCGCCCCCGAATGGACTATCGGATTGCGCTCGGGACAAGCGACGCCGCAGAAGTCGTCGAGTATTCAGCAGACCGCTACCTCTCGGTCGGCGACGAGATAGAGGTCAACGGCGGTGATTACGCCATCTACGAACTGCCGCCGTTCGAGCCTGGTCGGCAAGTCGACTACAACGCCGTGGCCATTCCCGCCCTACCGATACTGCTGTCTGGGAACAACGAGCCCCGCGTAGAGCTCTACGGCGGAGAGGTGGCCAAGATTCGGCGGCAGGTCAAGAAGCAGCTGGATACGGGCGGGAAGCCAGCGGCCGAGGCATTGCGCGTGCTTGAGCAGGGATTCGCAGAGCGGAACGCGCCTCCCGAAGACGTCAGCGACGACGCACTCCGAGTCATCGCCGTCGCCCTCTGCGCGATGGACGGCAGCGACGAGTCAACAGACCGACTGCGCGACGTCCGCAAGCAGATACTCGACTACCTCGAGTCCCGTCCGGGCTAGCGCCCGGAGCCTCCCGCGACGAGCCTTGACGCGGCAGCCTCGCGGCCATGGTCGGTGATGCCCGCATAAACCAGCGCTGTGACTCTTGCGTTGCCATGGCGGCCGAGCGCCGCCGCGTCGGAACGGCGGGCCGACGGCTCCTCTCGCGCCCCAACGCGAAAACCCCGCCCGAGCGGGGCTTTCCGAGGTGGGCGGTACTGGGACACGGGGCGACCGTGCGCGCCAGTTCGAGCCCGTGCGGTTATTGCTGCAAATCAGCCCTTTTCAGATTCACTCGGTTCGCTGCGAGCGCACTCGATCGCACGCTCGCTGCGGACATTGCGGGCACGGTTCGGCCACGAGCCTGGCGCGAGCTCCCACCACAAACGGGCGGTGCACGGACCGGCCGTGCCATGTTTTCAGTTTGGCATATGCCACGGTCGCCGTCAGGCGAGCTTCCGCATCGAGGAATGCCGGGGCTGAACCTGCGCGGGCGCGGGCGGGCCGGGCGCGAGCGTCGAGGGGAGCTTGCGCACCTCGAAGATGCGCCCCTCGCGCCATTCGTAGGCCAGCGGGGCCTCCGCGATCAGCTGGCGGCGCTCGGCGAGATCATCGGCCCGGCCGCGCCGGTCGATCCAGCGGCGTGCGGCCTCAGACGCCGGTCTCGATACGGGGCAACTCCTGTTCGGCCTCGCGTCGCCGTCGCCGGGGAATAGACAGCCGCCGGAGGAGTCTTTAGGGACGACCGATGACCGACCCCATCCCGGAGGTGCCCTGATGTTCAAGTTTAGATTCCGTCTGCCGAGTCC
>DASTZE010000111.1:0-2372 GCA_035764425.1 Gaiellaceae bacterium | reverse complement strand
CCGAGCGGCCAACGCGGCACTCCAGATTCATGGAGGCTACGGCTTCATGGACGAGTCGCCGATCTCGCGCCTGTACCGCGACCAGAAGATCCTCGAGATCGGCGAGGGCACGAACGAGGTGCAGCGCATGGTCATCGCGCGCCACCTGGACCTTTGACCGAAGGGCGGATCACCCGGCCCGACGGCCGGACTGTGGTCTACGCGACCTGGGGCGACCCCGACGGCCGCCCGCTGCTCCAGATCCATGGCACGCCTGGGTCGCGCCTCTCGCGCAGCCCGTATCCGGAGGACTACTTCAACGCGCGTGCGCGCGTCGCCACGTTCGACCGCGCCGGCTACGGCCAGTCGACGTCGTGGGCCGACCGGACCGTGCTGGACATCGCCGATGACGCGCTCGCGGTTGCCGACGCGCTCGGCTGGGAGCGCTTCAGCGTGCTCGGGATCAGCGGCGGCGGCCCGCACGCGCTCGCCCTCGGCGTTCGAGCCCCGGAGCGGATCCACCGCCTCGGCGTCGCGGTCGGCGGAACGCCGCCGGAGTTCGTCGACCCCGACGACCTGATCGCGGTCAACCGCGAGAGCATGCGCCGAGCCGTGGAGGAGGGCCGGGAGAGCCAGGAGGAGTTCCTGCGGCCGCTCGCCGAGCAGCTGGCCGCCGACACCGCGGCCGCGTTCGACTCCGCGATGGCCGACGCGCCTGCACCCGACCGGGAATGGATGGCCCGTCCCGAGGTGCGCGCCACGCTCATCGAGGGCATCCGCGAGGGGTTCGCCAACGGGCCCGACGGCTGGCTCGCCGACGCATGGGCACTGAGCACGGACTGGGGCTTCGCCCTCGGCGACGTGACCCTGCCCGTCTGGTTCTGGTACGGCGAGCTCGATCGGAACGTGCCAATCGGCGCGGTGCGCAGGATGATCGCGGAGCTGAACGTCGCGGGCTTCGAGCTGATCCCGGGCAAGGGCCACTTCGGGTGGCTCGAGCAGGAGGAGCACGTGCTCGGGGCCCTCCTCGCCGACGGCTGAGATAGGCTCACTCTTCGTGATCTTCCGGCAGTTCGTGAACGAAGATCTCGGCTGTGCCTCCTATCTGGTAGGCGACGAGAAGGCCCAGGAGGCCGTCGTCGTCGACCCCGCGTACGCGATCGAGCGCTACCTCGAGCAGGCCGAGCGCGACGACCTCCGCATCGTGGCCGTGCTCGAGACCCACACGCACGCCGACCACGTCTCCGGGCACGGGCGCTTCGCGCTCGAGCGCGGTACCCCGGTGCATGTCAACCCGCTCGCCAACGCCGAGTACCCGTACGAGCCGCTCGCGGACGGAGACGAGGTCAGCGTCGGCGCCGTGACGCTGCGCGCCGTGCACACGCCGGGGCACCGGCCCGAGCACACCTGCTTCGCCGTGATCGACCACACGCGCGGCGACGAGCCCTGGCTGCTGCTGACCGGCGACTCGCTCTTCGTCGGCGACGCGGCGCGGCCCGACCTCGCGGTCGAGGCGCGCGAAGGCGCCCGCGACCTCTTCCACAGCCTGCACCGGCTCGTCGACCTCGGGGACGGCGTCGAGGTCTTCCCCGGCCACGTGTCGGGCTCGCTCTGCGGCGCCGGCATGAGCTCCAAGGCGTCGACAACGATCGGCTTCGAGCGGCGCTTCAACCCGGCGCTGCGCATCGACGCGGAGGACGCGTTCGTCGACGACTCGGCCTCGATCACGGCGCCGAAACCGCCGAACGCGGAGCGCATCGTGGCGCTGAACCGCGGGCCGTTCCTCGGCGCGCCAGCGCCGGTGCCGCGGCTCGACGACCCGGGCGACGCGGTCGTGCTCGACGTCCGCCCGCTCGACGCCTACCTCGCCGGGCATGCCCACGGCGCGATCAGCGTGCCCGTCGACGGCTCGAGCTTCTCGACGAAGGCCGGCTTCATGCTCCTGCCCGAGGAGGCCATCGTGATCCGTGCAGCCACCGAGGACGAGGCGATGCGCGCAGCGCGCGGGCTCCGCGCCGTCGGCGTGCTCGACATCGCCGGCTACGTCCTGGCGAGTGCCGACGACGAGCACACGGAGCCGGTGACGCTGGACGAGCTCGAGCAGCTGCTGGCCGACGACGCCGTCGAGGTGCTCGACGTGCGCGAGCCGGACGAGCACGCCGACGGCTTCATCCCCGGCAGCCGCAACGTGCCGTACCGGCTCGTCCGCCGCTGCGGCGACCTGCTCTCGGCTGAGAAGCCGATCGTCACGGTCTGCGAGAGCGGGCCGCGTGCCGCCGTCGCCGCGAGTGCGCTGGCGCACGAGGGCCTCGATGCACGCCCCGTCGTCGACGGCGGCGTCACGGAGTGGGAGGAGCGCCACGCGACCGTGGCGTTCCGCCGCTGCGGCGACA
>DASTZE010000110.1:0-8230 GCA_035764425.1 Gaiellaceae bacterium | reverse complement strand
CTCCCGGGTGCGGTTCGACGTGATCACGACCGCCGGCGGCTCGTCGCCGGCGATCGTGCCGAGCTCGGGAATCGTCACGGCGTACTCCGAGAGCACCTCGAGCAGGAACGCCTCGAACTCGTCGTCGGCGCGGTCGAGCTCGTCGATCAGCAGGACGGCCGACGAGCCGGAGCGCAGCGCGCGGAGCAGCGGCCGCTCGAGCAGGAAGTCGGGCCCGTACAGCTCGGCAACCCGCTGCGAGACGTCGATCTCGCCCGCCTGGAGGGCGCGCGCGTAGAGCAGCTGGCGCGAGTAGTCCCACTCGTACAGCGCCTGCGCCGCGTCGATGCCCTCGTAGCACTGGAGTCGGATCAGCTCGGCGCCGAGCGCGGCCGCGAGCGTCTTCGCGACCTCGGTCTTCCCGACCCCGGGCTCGCCCTCGAGCAGCAGCGGCCTGCGCATGCGCAGTCCCAGGAAGACCGCCGTCGCGAGCCCGCGATCGGCCAGGTAGGACTCGCGCTCGAGCGCCTCCCTCGCCTCGTCGACGGAATCGAACGGCACCCGGCCAATCGTATTCGGCGGATGCGATTCACAAGCCGTATGCTCGCGGCGAAGCGCCGGCCCTCTACGAAGAAGGAGAGTGAAGGTGCGACAGATTGCCCTTACCGTCAACGGCGAACGGCACGAGGCGGACGTCGAGCCGCGCGAGTTGCTCGTCTACTTCCTGCGCGAGCGGCTCGGACTGACGGGCACGCACGTCGGCTGCGACACGTCATCGTGTGGAGCCTGCACGGTGCTGCTCGACGGCGAGTCGGTCAACTCGTGCACGCTGCTCGCGGTCCAGGCCGACGGCGGTGACGTGACCACGATCGAGGGGCTCGCCGGGCACGGGCAGCTCCATCCGGTCCAGCAGGCCTTCCACGAGCAGCACGCCCTCCAGTGCGGCTACTGCACGCCAGGGTTCGTGATGGCCACGGTGAGCCTGCTCAAGGAGCAGCCCGAGCCGACCGAGGCGGAGATCCGAAAGGCGCTGGAGGGCAACCTCTGCCGCTGCACCGGCTACGTCAACATCGTCAAGGCCGTCCAGCAGTCGGCCGCCGCTGTCTGAGGAGCGGACGATGACTGTCACAGAAGAAGCAACGCAGACGCTTGTCGGCACCTCCGCGCCGCGCAAGGAGGACGCGCGGCTGCTCACCGGCCAGGGCAGCTTCGTGGACGACATCACGATCCCGGGCATGGTCTGGATGGCCGTCGTGCGCAGCCCGTACGCGCACGCCCGCATTCGCGGCGTCGACCTGACGAAGGCTCGCGCGGCCGAGGGCGTCGTCGCGGCGTTCTCGGGCTCCGAGCTCGCCGACGACTGGATGGCCCCGCTGCCCATGGCCTGGCCCGTCACCGAGGACATCAACAACCCGTCGCACTACGCGCTCGCGGCGGACAAGGCCCGCTACGCGGGCGACGGCGTCGCCGTCGTGGTCGCCGCGAGCCGCGGCCTCGCGCAGGACGCCGCCGAGCTCGTCGAGGTCGACTACGAGCCGCTCCCGGCCGTGACCGACGTCGAGGCCGCTCTCGCCGACGGGGCGCCGATCGTCCACGACGAGTTCGGCACGAACCGGTGCTACACGTGGCCGCTGGCCGGCGGCGAGGACGTCGACGCGCTCTTCGCCGAGGCCGAGGTCACGGTGGAGGAGCGCTACCGCCAGCAGCGGCTGATTCCGAACCCGATGGAGCCGCGCGGCGTGATCGCGAGCACGGTCCCCGCGACCGGCGAGGTCACGCTCTACACGTCGAGCCAGATCCCGCACATCGCGCGCGTGACGCTCGCGCTCGGGACGGGCGTGCCGGAGTCGAAGCTCCGCGTGATCGCCCCGGACGTCGGCGGCGGCTTCGGCTCCAAGCTCCAGGTCTACCCGGAGGAGGCGCTCGCGATCGTGCTCGCGAGGCGCACGGGCCTGCCGGTCAAGTGGATCGAGGAGCGCACGGAGAACGCCCTCGCCACGCACCACGGGCGGGACATGATCCAGGAGATCGCGCTCGCGGCCACGGCCGAGGGCAAGATCACCGCCGTCCGCGTCCGGCTGACCGTGTCGATGGGCGCGTACCTGATGATCATCACGCCCGGCACGCCGCTGCTCGGGGCCTGGGTCTACGGCGGCGCCTACGACATCAAGGGCTACTCGTTCGAATGCTCGGGCGTGTTCACGAACCAGACGCCTACCGACGCGTACCGCGGCGCGGGGCGGCCGGAGGCGACGTATGCCATCGAACGGGCCGTCGACGCGCTCGCGCGCAAGCTCGACAAGGACCCGGTCGAGCTACGCCGGCTCAACCTGATCTCGGAGTTCCCCCACGACCTCGCCTCGGGGCTGACCGTCGACTCCGGCGACTACCACGCCACGCTCGACCGGGCGCTCGAGATGCTCGACTACGACGGGTTCCGTCGCGAGCAGGCCGAGCGGCGTGAGCGCGGCGATACGAAGCAGCTCGGCGTCGGCTTCTCGACCTACCTCGAGATGTGCGGGCTCGCGCCGTCACGCATCCTCGGCGCCCTGCGCTACGTGGCCGGCGGCTGGGAGGCGGCGACGATCCGCTTCCTGCCCACGGGAACCGTGCAGGTGCTGACCGGGACGACGCCGCACGGGCAGAGCCACGACACGACGTTCGCGCAGGTGGTCGCCGACCGGCTCGGCGTCGGCTACGACGAGATCGAGGTGCTCCACGGCGACACGTCCGTGGTGCCGCTCGGGATGGACACCTACGGCAGCCGCAGCCTGGCGATCGGCATCGCGGCACTCTGCAGCGCCACTGACAAGATCGTGGCCAAGGCGCAGCGGATCGCCGCGCACGGGCTCGAGGTGGCCGAGGCCGACCTCCAGTACGAGGCGGGGACGTTCCGCGTGCGCGGGACCGACCGGACGATGACGGTCAAGGAGGCCGCGTTCGCCGCCTGGCACGCGCACGACCTGCCCGACGGCCTCGAGCCGGCGCTCGAGGAGACCGCGGTCTACGACCCGTCCGTCTTCAGCTGGCCGGGCGGCACGCACATCGCCGTGGTCGAGGTCGATGCCGAGACGGGCGTGGCCAATCTCGTCCGCTACGTCGCGGTCGACGACGTGGGCACCGTGATCAACCCGCAGATCGTCGACGGCCAGGTGCACGGCGGCATCACGCAGGGCGTCGCGCAGGCGCTCTACGAGGAGGCCGTCTACGACGAGAACGGGACGCTGGTTACGGGCTCGCTCGTCGATTACCTCGTACCGTCGGCGGCTGAGCTCCCGAGCTACGAGCTCGACCGGACGGTCACGCAGAGCCCGAACCACCCGCTCGGCGCGAAGGGCGTCGGCGAGACGGGCACGATCGCCGCGACGCCGGCGGTCGTCAACGCCGTGCTCGACGCGCTCGCGCCCTACGGCGTGACCGACATCGACATGCCCGCCAGCCCCGAGCGAGTCTGGCGTGCGATCCAGGAGGCGCGGTCATGATCCCTGCACCGTTCGACTACGAGCGAGCCGGGTCGGTCGACGAAGCGATCGAGCTGCTCGGCTCGCGCGAGGAGGCGAAGCTGCTCGCGGGCGGGCACTCACTCCTCCCGCTGATGAAGCTCCGCTTCTCGCGTCCGTCGCTGCTCGTCGACATCGGCCGCGTCGACGAGCTGAGCGGCGTCAGCGATGCGGGCGACCGGCTCGCGATCGGCGCCGGCACGCGTCACCACGACCTGAACAACGACCCGCTCGTTCAGGAGCACTGCCCGATCGTCTCCTGGACCGCCGGGCTGATCGGCGACCCGCAGGTCCGTCACCGGGGCACGATCGGCGGCTCGATCGCCCACGGCGACCCGGCGTCCGATCTGCCCGCCGTGCTCGTCGCCCTCGACGCGGAGCTCGTGATTCGCGGCCCGGACGGCGAGCGGACGATGCCGGCCGTCGACTTCTGCAGCGGCGTGTTCGACGTCGCGCTCGGCCCGCAGGACGTGCTCACGGAGGTCCGGGTGCCGAAGCTCGGCCCGGACGTCGGCTGGTCCTACCTGAAGCTCGCCCGGCGGGCCCAGGACTGGGCCATGGTCGCGGTTGCGGCGCTCGTCACCCGGTCGAACGGGATGATCGGCGAAGCGAGGATCGCGCTGACCAACATGGGCCCGGTGCCGATGCGGGCGCCGGCGGCCGAGCAGCGCCTCGCCGGCGCGCCCCGCGATGCGGGCTCGGACACGGAGTATGCGCTGTCGGAGGCGGCGGCCGTCGCCGATCAGGGCACCGATCCGCCGGGCGACGTCACCGCCAGCCCGGAGTTCCGCCGCGAGCTCGCCCGCGTCGTGACCAAGCGCGCCTTGGAGGAGGCACTATCGAGATAGGGATCGCTACCCCCGTTCGCGCGGCAGGTCGCGCGTCTCCCACTCGCTCCAGGAGCCGGGGTAGAGCCGGCCGTCGCGCCCGGCGACGTGCAGGCGGTGGAGCGTCACGCAGGCGGTGACGCCCGAGCCGCAGTACGCGACCACGTCGCCGTCCGGGAGGGCCCGGAGCGGATCGGCCCAGGGCGTGCTGATCGCTCCCGGGATCCGTCCGGGGATGACGTCGACCGGGTTCGGCTCGCCGCGGTAGCGGTGGTGCGGGCGCGCGTCGAGAATGACGAGGTCCGCGAGCCGTTCCGCAAGCTCGTCCACGCCGATCGTGTCGTCTTCGCGCGCGCGCGGGATGAAGACGTCCGGCTCTGGTGTCTCCGGCCCGGGCGTCAGCGGTCCGCGCCACGCATGGAGGCCGCCGTCGAGGACCGCGCAGTCGTCGTGGCCGAAGTGGCGGAGCAGCCACCACAGGCGCTCGGCGCCGCCCATCAACCCGTACGCGACCACGAAGACGCCCGGGCCGATCCCGGCGCGTCCGGCCGACGCCGCGAACGCGTCCTCGGACGGCAACGGGTGGCGCCCGGCGTCCTCGACCGAAAGGTCCGAGAGGTCTGACTCCACGTCGAGGAACGACGCGCCGGGGATGTGGCCCGCCTCGAACACCTCGCGCCCGAGGCCCGGCTTGCCGAGCTCCCACCGGCAGTCGACGAACTGGTAGCGCACAGCAGGAACCTAGTCGCGGTGACATCGCGCGCGGCGGCGGCGTACATGCCGCATGAAGAAGCTGATCGCCATCGCCGCCGTCGCGGCTGCGGGGGTCACCGCGGTCGCGCTCGCCGGAGTGGGCCTCCCGGCCGCCGCGCACGGGGACGCCGGCATTCCACGCACCATCACCGTCAACGGCACGGGCACAGTCAAGGTGACCCCCGACCGCGCGGGCTTCTCGTTCGGCGTCGACTCGCGGGCGGCCACCGCGCAAAACGCGAGCGCCGACAACGCCCGCGCCATGCAGCGGCTCATCGACGCCCTGAAGGACGCCGGCGTCGCCGCCGACAACATCCAGACCGACCAGGTGTCGGTCTGGCCGTCCACCGACAGCGACGGGCAGATCACCGGCTACACGGCCTCCGGTTCCGTCTCCGTCGAGACCTCCGTGAAACGGGCCGGCGCGATCGTCGATGTCGCGAGCGGCGCCGGGGCGACCAACGTCTCCGGCCCGAACCTGACCGTCGCCGACACCGACGCGTACGAGGCCGAGGCTCTGCACCGCGCGCTCGCGGACGCGAAGCGCAAGGCCGCCGCCGTGGCCGACGCCGCCGGCGCCAGCGTGGGCGCGGTAGTCAAGGTTGTCGAAGGCGGGTCGCTCGAGCCGCCGATCGCCTTCGACGCCATGCGTGCGGAGGCAAAGACGCCGGTCGAGCCGGGGACCGTCGACCAGACTGCAGCGCTCACCGTCACGTTTGCACTGCAGTGACAGCTCGCGGGGGGCGCCGGCCGAGGCGCCCCCCGCAGCTGCCAGCTAGAGCGGTCGCGGTAACGGCGTCTCGGGCAGCGCCGTCGAGGCCATCGCCGTCGCGGCGGCCGGATGCGCGTGCGCGATGCCGAGGTGCCCGTGCGACTCGGTGCCGTAGCCGCCCGGCACCGGGATATAGAACTCGGGGTAGCCCCACATGCCGTGCTCGGACACGTCCAGGCCGGCGGTCTCGACCTCTGGCTCCACCCGGATCCCGAAGGTCGCCTTCATGGCCCAGAGCGCGGCGAACGACGCGGTGAACGTGAACGCGCCCACGGCGAGGATGCCGAGCGCCTGCACGCCGACCTGGTGGAAGCTGCCCGTGTAGACGAGCCCGCCCTGGCCGGTGGCCAGGTTGTCGGCGAGCGCCGGAACGGCGAACAGGCCGGTCGCGAGCGTGCCCCACACGCCCGCGAGGCCGTGCACCGACACGGCGCCGATCGGGTCGTCGATGCGGAGCCGCTCGACTCCGAGGACGCCGAGCACGGCGATCGACCCGGCGACCGCGCCGATCACGATCGCGGCCCACGGCGCGACGAACCCGCACGCGGCGGTGATGGCGACGAGGGCGGCGATCACCCCGTTCAGCATCATCGAAAGGTCGGGTTTCTTGATGACGATCCACGACACGATCACGGCGCCGAGCGCGCCGGCCGCGGCCGCGATGTTGGTCGTCACCGCGACGTAGGCGAAGTAGCCGATCCTGTCGCCGGTGACGACGTTCAGCGTCGAGCCCGGGTTGAACCCGAACCAGCCGAACCAGAGGATGATCACGCCGAGCGTGACGAAGGCCATGTTGTGGCCCGGGATCGCGTTGGGCTTCCCGTCCGGCCCGAACTTGCCGATGCGCGGGCCGAGCAGGAGCGCGCCGGCGAGCGCGGCGAGCGCGCCCTGGTAGTGCACGACCGTCGAGCCCGCGAAGTCCTGCATGCCCTTCGAGAACAGCCAGCCGTCCGGGCTCCAGATCCAGTGCGAAACGACGGAGTAGATGAGCGTGAAGACGACGCCGAAGGCGAAGTACACCCACAGCTTCGTCCGCTCGGCCATCGCGCCCCAGACGATCGCGAGCGAGACCGCCGCGAAGACGACCTGGAACATGTAACCGGCGCCGGCCGGGATGGAGCTGAACCAGCTGAAGGGCGCCTGTCCGATCGCGAGCAGCTCGTTGACGGACGGGAAGAAGCCGCTCCCCCCGATGAGGCCGTTGCCGCCGTCGCCGAACGCGATTCCGTAGCCGACGCAGTAGTAGATGATCGACGCGATCCCGAGCACGAGGATGTTCTTTGCGGCCACGTGCCCGACGTTCTTCATGCGCGTCAGACCGGCCTCGAGGAAGGCGAAGCCCGCCTGCATGAACATGACCAGCACGGCCGCGACGACGACCCAGATCGTGCTCGCCGCGATGGCGAGATCCTTGTTGCTCATCCGACTTCCACCTCCTTCAGGCTCTGCCCTGTTCGGTTGTGCGTGACGTTGTCGACGGGGGTCGTCCAGACGAGCCCGTCGCCCGACTCGTTGCCGCTGCGGGCGGCGTCGGCGACGGCCGCGACGACCGTCTCCGCGATGCCGTCCTCGACGATGAAGGTGAGGAGTGCCTTCGGCAGGAAGCGCGACTCGAAGATCCGCCCGCGGTACTCGTGCGTGATCCCCCGCTCGCGCCCGTGGCCGATCGCCTCGACGACCGTCACGCCGACGTGGCCGGTCTCCTCCTCCACCGCGTCGATGACCGTCTCCACACGCTCGCGGATGACGACTGCCTCGACCTTGATCACCGGATCACCTCCGATCGACGTTCCATGAGCACCACGTCGCGCCAGCGGCCGTCCAGACGGCCGATCGCCTCGCGCACGCCGACGAACCGGAACGCGCAGCGGCGGTGGAGCGCGAGGCTCGCCTCGTTCTCGGGAAAGATCCCTGCCTGCACCGTCCAGATGCCGTCCAGCTCCGCGTCGGTCACGAGCCGCGAGAGCAGCGCTGCGCCGACGCCGAGCCGCCGGGCCCAGCGCGCGACGTAGACGCTGTCCTCGGCCACGCCGGCGTAGCACTCACGCTCCGAGTACGGGGCCAAGGCCGCCCACCCGGCGATCTCCCCCGCCTGGATGGCCACCAGCCGGTGACCACCCGGGTGGCGGGAGTCCCATGTGCTCCACGCGGGGGTCTCCCTTTCGAACGTTGCGTTGCCGCCGGCGATTCCGGCGGCGTAGATCTGCTCGACCGCGGGCCAGTCGGCCTCGAGGAGCGGCCGCAGGGTCAGGCCGCCGGCCGTCTCCGCCCTCATGCCGGGGTCGCGAGCGAAGGCGCCCGGTCGCCACGCCGCACTTGTTGTTCCTGCTGTGCCCACCGCTCCTCCCATGCTTCGGACCACAAAAAAAGCCCCAGGACTCCACGAGTCCTGAGGCGCC
>DASTZE010000109.1:0-16137 GCA_035764425.1 Gaiellaceae bacterium | reverse complement strand
GCTCGCCGCCGCCGATCGCAGCGCGACGCCAAGACCGCCGTCGTCGAGCAGGGGCGGGTAGACCCGGTCCGCCAGCTTCCGCGTCACGTCCAGCGCCTCCCGCACGTCGCGTCGCATCTCGTCGA
This sequence comes from Gaiellaceae bacterium, assembly GCA_035764425.1. GTDB lineage: Bacteria > Actinomycetota > Thermoleophilia > Gaiellales > Gaiellaceae > JACVRM01. The sequence goes on along the minus strand of DASTZE010000109.1, from coordinate 16,012 downwards.
GCAGCGCTTTCGCCGCGGCGGGATCATCCTCGACGAGCCGGCTTGCCAGCTGCAGGTTGGCCGCGACGGCGACCAGGTCCTGCTGGGGACCCTCGTGCAGTTCGCGCTCGATCTTGCGGCGGTCGGCATCGGCGGCGAGGACAAGCCGCTTCCGAGATGCACGCAACTCTCCGACCTCGAGGCGCAGCCGGTCGAGCGATTCCCGCAACTCCTTCTCCTGCCGAGCCGTCAGAGTGACGACCTCCAGGTCGACAGCGTGCGGAAGTTGTCCGTCATCGCGCCCGCAGCGTCAAGCGCCGCAGCACTCCACGTGCTGGCGACGTAGAACGTGCGGCGCGACGCTGGGGCCAGGCACCGCCCGAATCGACAGGCACTGCTGTTCGGGCCTTTCCATCGGGGCGCCCGCATTTGAACCGGGGACCTCTTGTCCCAGCCAACAAGCTGCACCTCCGCTGATAGAGGCGTTCGAGAAGGGCCTCTTGCCGTTCGAACGCTTCGTCCGATTATCGGCACGAGACTCCTGCGAGATCGCGCCGGCGAAGGGCGGCGGAATCGCCGCCCTTCGTGAGCCTCGCGATCAGCAGTGGAAGCCGCCGCCGTCGAGCCCCGGCGCGGTGAGCTGCGGTCTGTTCGGCCCCCCTCCGGGCGGGTAGACAGCGTCCCACCATTCGGTGAAGAACTCCGTCAGTGCCGCTTTGCACGCGGCGCTCGGCGTCGGCAGGAAGGACTTGAACCCCGACTCGAGCTGCGCCTCGGTCACGCTGCCTTGCCGGTATGTGCGCTGGAGCTGTTGCAGCGCGGCGTCGAAGTTCGCGGGCCCGAGGATCCGGCGCAGCGCGATGTACGCGATGCCAGGCCGGATGTACGTCTTCGAGCCCGAAAAGAGCGTGTACGGCCGCGGGTTTGAAGGCGCGCCGGTCCAGAGCAGGTCGGAGCCCGCGTAGTACTGGTCAAAGATGTCGACGAGCTCTTGCTCGAAGGCTGCGCTCGACCCTCCGGCGGCCGCCTGCGCGTTCGCCGCGCTGAAGAAGAACTCGCCCAGCGTCGCCAGCCCCTCCTTGAAGAACGTGAGGTTGTAGTTCGACTCGGACACGTTGTCGCCCCACCACTGGTGCATGTTCTCGTGGTGCAGAAGGTCGAGGTCGATGTACGCGTTCGCGAACGTGATCTTCGTCTGCATCTCCTCTTCAAAGCCGGCGTTCGGCACGCCGATCACGATCCCGTCGGTCGTGAACGGGTACGGCCCGTTGAAGCCGCTCTGGAAGTTCATGACGGCTTCCTGCATGTCCATGATCTGTTTGTTCGCCGCAGCCGTGTTCTTCGGAATCGAGAGGTCCTGTGCCTCGTAGTACTGGATCCCGCTCGAGGCGAGCCGCTCGCTGAGGTCGTACGAGCCGATGCTGTTCTCGACGAGGTACGACGCGATGCCCTCGGGCGAGTGCCAGTGCCAGGTAATCGAACCGCCCGGGAAGTTCCCGTCGGGAAGGTTTGCGAGTTGCGAGACGAGCTCTCCATTCGCGATCGCGGTCTTGCCGAGCGGAACCGTGTCGTAGAAGTCGTACGTCGGCTTCGCGCTCGGATGGTCGTTCAGCGGCATCCAGTCCTCCGTCGCGACCGGCTCGGTCGTGACGAAGCTGCCCGCATCGTTCGGCTGGTTGACCCTGAACCAGCCCTCGGTCGTGCCGTCGCCGTCGTTGTGCACGCCCGGGCGGCCGGTGTAGTTGACCTCGACGGTGAACTGTGCACCGCTCGGGATGGGGCTCGACGGCATGACGACGAGCTTGTTTGCCGGGCACTGGGTGCCGTCGAGGTCGAACTGCTTGTTCGGGTTCGTCGACATCAGCTCGGGCGAGCACGCGGGCGGCAGCGGGTTATCATCCGGCCCCCCGACCGGGTTGAGCTGGCCGGCCTCGTGCGCTCGCGGATCCGGATCGTTCTGGCCGTTCGGATCACCGGGATACGTCGGCTGGACGAACGAGAAGCTCGCGGGCGTGCCGTTGACGACGACCGACGCGACACTCAGGTCGGGCCCGTCCTTCGTGTTCTGCGACGTCCGCTCGAAGTCGAGGCTGAAGTCGGTCAGGCATTGCGTCGCCCGGTCCGTCAGGACGACGTGCGTCCCGGGCAGGAACAGGTTCGACGTCGTGTCGTAGTTCAGGAACACGTCGGTGTGCACGCTCGTGTAGCCCCCGTTGCCGGTCTCCGGATAGACGTGCGCGCCGAACGGCGACAGCGAGTGCGCGCCGGACGAACACGTGGTGCTCGACGTGGAGGCGAGTACACGGGTGGTGCGGACGCGCGCAGATCCGATCTTCAGATGCCGCTCAGCCGTCGCGCAACCGAGAGCGCCGCTCAGCGCGGCGTGTCGCACGCAGGCGACGAGCGCGTACGACCCGTCGCGCAGGCCACTCGGCAAGCGGACGCGCACGCCGAACGCGCGCGAGTCATGAGCGGCGAGGCCGAGAGAGGCTCGGCCGATCGAAAGCGGACGGCTCCCGACACGGAGGAGATGGACCACGACCTGGCTGGCTACGCGAGCGCTCCCGTCGTTGACGATCACTCCGTGCAGCGAATAGACGTGACCCGCGCGTGCGTCGGCCGGCGGCGAGGTGATCGACGCGACGGTGAGCTCGGCGCCGGCGAAGCTCGCGGGCTTCACGGGCGGAGACGGCAGCTGCGGCACGGTGAGGCCGGGGACCGGCGGCCGTGCGGCGGCAACGATCGGCGCCAGCAGAGCGAGCAGCAGAATGCCGCCGGTCGACACCAGTGCTCGCGAGGTCTTCATCGTGTTCCCCCTTGTCTCGCGTTGCGTTCCTTACGGTGGCAGCCGGTAGTCAATCGCATCCGCCGAGAGCCGGGCGTTCTTCCCCGGGCGGGACACCTCCAGGGCCGATTGAACTGACGGTCGCTCTGCGATCACGGCCCCTTGCCTGAGCGAACGGGGCGGAAATCACACCCGGGACGATCGTGTTGACTTCCATATGTCGTGATCCTTGGCGCGCACCTCCTCATCGACAGCGAGGACGCGGCCGCCGACCGCACGCTCTTCCGCGACGCGTTCGGCTGGGATGCCGTCGACGCTGCGGACGGCTGGCTGATCTTCGCACTCCCTCCGGCCGAGGTCGCCGTTCACCCAGCCGACCACGCCGATATCGATCTGTACCTCATGTCGACCGACCTGGCTGCCGACATCCGGACCCTCGAGTCCAGGGGAATCCGGTTCACTGATATCGAGGACGCCGCATGGGGCTCGGTGACCCGGTTCCGGCTCCCTGGTGGTGCTCAGGTCGGCCTCTATCAGCCAACGCATCGGTCGCCGATCACGCCCAGGCCGGCGTGAAGGCGACGTCCGCGCGAGCGAGAACCGGCCCGTCCACGCTGTGCTCGTGTCCTTACGGCACCCCGCCGCCGGCGATCGTTCCGGGGCCGAGGTGGGCGGGGTCTTCGTCGACGTAGATGGTTAGGAGGGGTCGACGGGGCGGCCCCTCGGGCCGCAGGCCCACGATCCGCGCGCGTAGCCGCCGCGCCCGCGCCAGGCGAACGGCCGAACGACAAAGAACAAGAGCAGCGGGAGGATCAGCCAGGCAGCGTGGGCGCCGACGGCGACCGCGGCGATGAGAGCGAGCGCGAAGAACGGAAGCGGCCACGCCCGCCACGCCCAGGGCTGTCTCGCCGGAGGACGCTCTGCCTCCTCACGTGGAAAGTCGGCGATGAGCGCGTCGAGTTCCGCGTAGTTCTTGGCCGTCAGGCAGCGATCCAGCCGCGCCTGGAACTCGTCTGCGTCGAGCCGTCCTTCGAGATGGCGTTGCCGCAGGATCTCGCCGACCGAGTCGCGCTCCTTGTCGCCGACACGCAGCGAGCGGTCACGCGGACCCTCCGCAGGGTGGTACCGGTAGTCAGTCGATGCTGGCACGTGCGTCCTTTCGTTCGATCGGGTCACTCATCGCTCTCGTCCTCTCCGAGTAGGGAGTAGAGAGCTCGGCGTGCGTCGGCAAGAATGCGGCGCGCCCCGGCAATTTGATTCGCATTGCCGAGCTGGCTGATCTGGCCAGCGGCCATCCACACGCGGCGAAGCTCGCGAAACAACGCGCCGACGTCGTCGTCGACCGAGCCGGTCATCTGCTCCCACGGCGCGCCCAACTCGCTGCGGCGCTTGTCCACGTGCGCGCGCCCGGCCTCCGTCAGCACGAACGTGCGGCGGTCGCCGACCTCTTGCGTGCGGACCAGGCCCTCGTCCTCGAGCTGGGCGAGCGCGGGGTAGACCGAGCCCGGGCTCGGGCGCCAGACGCCGTCCGAGCGCCTCTCGATCTCCTGCATGATCTGGTAGCCGTTCAGCGGCCCCTCCGCGAGCAGCAGCAGGGCGGCAGCGCGGACGTCGCCACGGCGGGCCCTCGGACCCGGGAACCCGGACGGCCCACCGAAGGCGCCGAACGGGCCGCGTCCGAACGGCGGTCCGTGGCGTCCGCGGCGGCGGGCCGCCATCAGCAGCCGCCTGTGGTCTGCCAGAACGCCGAGCCCCCGGTCTCGGAGGCGGAAGTCGAAACACGATGCCGACTGCACAGCAGCCAGAATAACACGATATATCGAGATGGATCGTTGTCGCACGCTCGGCGCGGCTCTCCTACGTCCATCGAGCTCCCATCGTCCACGCATGGTTGCCGGGGGGGCCGAGCGCCGATTGTTGGCTGGTCCGCCAACAGGAGGAGACCATGACCCAGCAGATCGCGCTCGTTTCGAAGGCCGACGAGATCGGCCCGAAGGAGTTGGCGCGCGCCGCCTCCGCGCTCAACACGCAGCTGCGCCGCGACTTCGCGCCGGTCTGGCACGTCGACGCGCAGGTCACGACGCCGCGGCGCGTGCCTGGCACCGCCTGGCCGTTGATCGTCAGCGACGACGCTCCCGGCGCCGGCGTCCACACGGACGCCGACGGCCGTCCGGTCGCATACGTCGACTACGCCGACGACTGGACGAAGGCCGCCAGCCACGAGCTGCTCGAGATGTGCGCAGACCCGTACGGGTCCCGCCTCGTGACCGCGCGCGCCGTCAAGGCGGGCCAGGGGCGCGTCGACTACCTCGTCGAGGTCTGCGACCCGTGCGAGGCGGTCGCCTACGAGATCGACGGCGTCGCCGTGTCGGACTTCTACACGCCGCGCTACTTCGACCCCGCCCCGCGCGACGGCGTCCGCTACAGCCACACGGGCGCGATCACCCGGCCGCGCCAGGTGCTTCGCGGCGGCTACCTCAGCTGGCGCGTGCCGTCGACCGGCGAGTGGTGGCAGCAGCTCTGGCTCGAGGGCCCGCGGCCGGTCTTCCGCAACCTCGGCGTGCTGAAGCTCGGCCGCCGTGAGGCGGCCGAGCTCATCAGCTGAACCAGATCAGGACGCCGGCGACGGCCCGAGGGTGGGACCGCCCCCGCCCTCGTACTCGCGCTCGATGCGCTCCATTTCCTCCTCCGTGCCCATGCTGACCGGGCCCTTGAACCACTTCTTGGCAGACAGCACGTACCAGCCGCCGAAGAGCAGGAACGTGACGCCGACGGCGACCGGCGTGTAGTTGAAGAGGTTCCAGTCGAACCCTTCGTTCCACGGGATCCCCGCGTAGGCGAACGGGAGCATGAACACGACGCAGATGAAGACGATCCACAGAATCGCGATCGCGTCGATCCACTTGTAGTGCCGCCCCAGGTGCCACGCGCCGCGCTGGAACTTCTCCCCCGCCCTCAGCCGGAGAATGATTGGCAGCAGGAAGGCGATGTAGAGGCCGATAACCGCCACCGCGGTCGACGCCGCGTAGCCCGTGTAGTTGAACCACCAGGCGGGGAGCGGCGTCAGGAACGCCAGCACGACGATCGCCCAGACCGTGTAGACGGGGATCCGGTCGCGCTTCGAAACCCTGCGCCAGAGCTGATGCCCTGGAACGGCGCGGTCACGCGAGAACGCGAACATCATCCGGGAGGCCGACGTCGTCGAGGCGATGGTGCAGAACAGCTGGGCCACGATCGCGATGAAGAGCAGCACTTCGGCCCATCTCGTGCTCATCGACGTCTGCCAGATGTACGTGATGATGTAGCTCCCGGCCGCCGCCGCGTCGGCGTCGTTGGGCACCGTCCACGTCACCGCGACGAGCAGGATGAAGCCGAAAACCACCGAGACGACGACGGACATGACCATGCCCCACGCCGCGCCGATCGAGGCGCGGCGCGTCTCCTCGCTCATATGCGCGGAGGCGTCGTAGCCCGTGATCGTGTACTGCGCGAGCAGCAGGCCGGTCAGGAAGACGTAGAAGAAGATCAACCCGCTCGTCGATCCGTTCCCGAAGCCCGTGTTGTTGATCGTCTGGCCGAAGACGTAGCCAACCGAGCGGTGGTGGTCGGGCACGAAGATCAGCACGCCGACGATGAAGAGGACGCCGATCATGTGCCACCACGCCGAGATGGCGTTCAGACCGGCGGTGATCGGGACCTTCAGCATGTTGATCAGGCCGGCCGCCAGCATGATGAACACATAGGTCAGGTAGATCCAGTGGTACGTGTTGCCGTAGCTGCCGTCCGTGATCAGGTTCAGCCACGAGGTCATGAAGATGGCGCAGCCGAAGCCGATCGCGGCGGTGACGGCGATCTGCCCGACCAGGTTGAACCATCCGGTGAACCAGCCCCACGCGGGGCTGCCGAGCTTCGACGACCAGTAGTAGAGGCCGCCGGCGGTCGGGTAGGTCGAGGCGATCTCGCCCATCGCAAGCGCGACGAACGTGCAGGCCAGGCCGACGAGCAGCCAGCCCCACGTGATCGCGACCGGGCCGCCCTGGTTGAAGCCGATCGCGTACGAGGTGAGGCACCCCGCAAGGATCGAGATGATCGTGAAGGAGATGGCGAAGTTCTGGAAGCCGCCCATGGAGCGGAAGAGCTCCTGGGCGTAGCCGAGGCGGTGGAGCTGGGCCTCGTCGTCCTCGTAGCGACTTACCGCTGGTCCGGTGCTCAAAGCCACCTCCGTTCGATCGTACGCCGCTGGAAGCGGCGATTGACCCACGTTTGTGGTCTCTGTGTCAAGCCCGAACCGCCATGCCCTCCGGGTCGTAGAGCGGCTCGACGGCGATCTCGCCCGGCACCCATTGCCCGAAGATCTCGATCTCGACCGGCCGCCCGGGCTCCGCGTCGCCCGCCGGGATGTAGGCGTAGGCGATCGAGCGCTCGACCGTGTAGCCGTAGCCGCCCGAAGTCACGCGACCGACGATGTCCCCCTCGATTCGCACCGGCTCCGACCCGAGCGCCACCGAGCGTGGGTCGGCGAGGGTGATGCAGGCGAGCCGGCGCGCCGGATCCTCGTGCTGGAGCAGCGCCTCGCGCCCGATGAACTCCTTGTCGAGCTTGACCGCGAAGCCGAGGCCGGCCTCCCACGGCGTGTCGTCGGGCGTGATGTCGGCGCCCCAGACCCGGTAGCCCTTCTCCAGGCGGCAGGAGTCGATCGCCCGGTAGCCGCCCGCGAGCATGCCGTGCTCGCGGCCGGCGGCCCACAGCTCGTCCCAGAGCCTGCGCCCGAACTCGCCGGGGCAGTACAGCTCCCAGCCGAGCTCGCCCACATACGTGACTCGGAGTGCCAGGCACGGCACCCAGCCGATCGCGATCTCCCGCGCGCGCATGTAGCGGAACGCGTCGTTGGACAGGTCCGCCGTCGTCAGCGGCTGCAGGATGTCGCGCGCCCGCGGGCCCCAGAGCCCGAAGCAGGCGAAGCGCGAGGTGGCGTCCTCGACGGTGACGTCGTCCGGGGCGTGCGAGCGGATCCAGGCCAGGTCGTGCTGGCCGAACGCGGTGCCCGTCACGATCCAGAAGCGATCCTCCGCGAGCCTGGTGACGGTGAAGTCGCACTCGATGCCACCGCGCTCGTTCAGCATCGACGTGTAGGTGATCGCCCCCACGTCGCGCGCGACGCGGTTGTCGCAGAGGTGCTCGAGGAACTCCGCGGCGCCGTCGCCCCGGATCTCCATCTTCGCGAAGGAGGTCTCGTCGAAGAGCGCTGCAGTCTCCCGCGTCGCCCGGTGCTCGGCGCCGATGGCGGGCGACCAGAGGCGCCCCGCCCAGCCGCGCGGGCGCAGCGACTCGTCCCCGTCCGCCGCGTTCGGCTCGAACCAGTTGGCGCGTTCCCAGCCCGACTTCTCGCCGAAGGCGGCGCCGAGCTCCTGCAGCCGGCCGTACGCGGGCGAGACGCGCAGCGGCCGCCCCGCCTCGCGCTCGTGGCCCGGGTACTTGACGTCGTAGTACGTCGCGTAGACCTCGTACGACCGGGCGAGCGTGTACTCGCGGCTCACGTAGTGGCGGCCGAAGCGACGCGAGTCCATCTCCCAGACGTCGAGGCCGGGGATGCCTTCGACGATCCACTCGGCCACGAGCCGGCCCATGCCGCCCGCACCCGCCAGCCCGTGCGCACAGAAGCCGGCCGCCGTCCAGAAGCCGCGCACCTCGGTCGGGCCGAGGATGAACTCGCCATCCGGCGTGAACGCCTCCGGCCCGTTGACGAGCCGCACGACGCCGGCGTCCGCGAGCATCGGCACGCGCAGGATCGCGTTCTCCATCAGCTCCTCGAAGCGGTCCCAGTCCTCCTCGAGCAGCCGTCCGTTGAAGTCGGCGGGGATCCCGTCCAGGCCCCACGCGGCCGGGCGGCGCTCGTAGCCACCCATGATCAGGCCGCCCGACTCGCCCCGGAAGTAGACGAGCAGCGACGGATCGCGCATCGTCGGCAGGTCGAACGGCAGGTTGGCGGGCTCCGTCACCAGATACTCGTGCGCAAAGGGGATGATCGGCACGGTCACGCCGGCCTGCCGGGCAATCTCGGCCGCGAACATCCCGCCCGCGTTGACGACGACGTCGGTCTCGATCGAGCCGCGGTCGGTCTCGACGCCGCGCACGCGGCCACGCTCCACCTCGATCGCGGTCACGCGCGTGTTCGTGTTGATCTCGGCCCCGCCGCGCCGCGCGCCCTCGGCAAGGGCGAAGGTCAGCTGGCTGGGGTCGATGTAGCCGTCGCTCGGCAGGTAGGCGGCACCGAGCACGCCGTCGGTCGTCATCGGCGGGAAGAGACGATGGGCCTCCTCGGCGGAGATCAGCTCGAGCGGAAGCCCGAACGTCTTCGCCCAGCCGGCCTGGCGTGTGAGCTCCTCCATGCGTTCCTCGCTCGACGCGAGCCGCAGGGACCCGACCTCGTGCCAGCCGGTCTCGAGCCCGACCTCGTCACCGAGTGTCCGGTAGAGCTCGACGGAGCTCATCATCATCCGCGTCAGGCTCAGCGAGCCTCGCAGCTGCCCGACCAGGCCGGCGGAGTGGAAGGTCGAGCCGCTGGTCAGGTCGGCGCGCTCGACGAGGACGACGTCGTCCCAGCCCAACCTCGTCAGCCAGTAGGCGATGGCGCAGCCGCCGACGCCGCCGCCGATGACGATTACCCGCGCGGAGCTCTTCACCCGAGTGCCCGCCTGAAGGCCGGATCGGCAGCGGTACGCGCGAGCCGTTCGAAGTGCTGCTCCGCGTAGCCGGCGAAGTCGAAGTCGAGCTCCGAGACCGCCTGCTGGACGACGCCCCACATCGCCTCGCGGAAGTCGGACATGAAACGCATCAGCGCCAGGTGGGCGGAATCGCCCTCGCCGTAGGCGGCGAGGAGCTCCGCCTCTCCGTCCGGCCCGAGCTCGTTGTTGACGGCCAGATTGGCGAGATCGAAGAAGCGGTCGCCCATGCCCGCGTATTCCCAGTCGACGATGCGGATGCCGTCAGGCGAGCGGATGAAGTTCGCGGCCAGCAGGTCGTTGTGGCAGGGGCGCGCGGGCTGCGGGCCGAGCCGGCGCTCGATGCTGACGGCGGTCTCCTTGGCGGCGGCGTACCCCGATGCGAGCACGCCGTGCTTGGCAGCCGTGTCGCGGTACGCCTCGACGACGCGGAACGAGTCGAAACGAGCAGGGAACGGAGGCCCGTCGTGAACGCGGCGAAGCAGCGCGGCGACCTCGCGCAGGGTGGCGGGCTCGCGCATGTCGGCGACCGGCTCGCCCGGGACGAAGCGGGTGATCAGCGACCCGTCGATGAAGGCCACGACCTCGGGGCCGACGCCTTCCGCGGCGGCCGCGCGGGCGGCCTCCTCTTCCGCGTGCCGGTCGATGCCGAGCAGCTCGGTCCGCTCGCCGCCGATGCGCACGACGTACGCCTCCCCGTCGACGGAGACCTTGAAGTTGTGGTTCGTGATCCCGCCGCCGAGCGGCTCGACGTCGAGGACGCGCCCCGGCCATGCTCGCTCGGCGATTGCCCGCGCTTGCATCGGCGGATCCTACGGCCGTCCCGACGGGACAGTCCCCGTTCGGGGACTGTCCCACCACGCCGGCGGTAGACCGAAGCGAGTCGCGTAGATTCAGCGCATGCTGAGCCTCGAAGAGCTGGCCGCTGATGTCGAGAGCGGGACGATCGACACGATCGTCGTCGCGTTCACCGACATGCAGGGCCGCCTCATGGGCAAGCGCGTCCAGGGGCAGTTCTTCGTCCAGGACTCACTCGCGCACGGCATCGAGGCGTGCAACTACCTGCTCGCGCTCGAGATGGAGATGGACCCTGTGCCGGGGTACGCGCTCACGTCATGGGAGCAGGGCTACGGCGACTTCCAGCTTCGTCCCGATCCGGCGACGCTCCGGCGCGTCCCGTGGCTGGAGGCGACCGCGCTCATTCTCTGCGACGTGCACGGCCACGACGGGGCGGAGGTCAACCCGTCGCCGCGCCAGGTCCTGCGCCGCCAGATGCGCCGGGCCGACGAGCTCGGCTTCACGCCGATGTTCGGCTCCGAGCTCGAGTTCTTCCTGCTCAGGCAGACCTACGCCGAGGCGCACGCGCAGCACTACCGGGACCTGACGCCGTCGGTGCCCTACATCCTCGACTACCACATCCTCGCCTCGACCTACGACGAGCCGTTCATCCGCCAGATCCGCAACGGCATGCAGGGCGCGGGCATCCCGGTCGAGACCTCGAAGGGCGAGGCCTGGCCGGGCCAGCACGAGATCAACTTCCGCTATTCGGACGCGCTGACGATGGCCGACAGCCACGTCGTCTACAAGAACGGCGCCAAGGAGATCGCGCACTTGAACGGCTGCTCGATCACGTTCATGGCCAAGCCCGACCACACGTGGATCGGCAACTCGTGCCACATCCACTCGAGCCTCTGGCGCGGCGACGAGCCGGCGTTCGCCGACCGCGCGGTGTTCGACCACTACCTCGCCGGGCAGATCGCGCTGCTCGGCGACCTGGCGATCTTCATCGCGCCCACGATCAACTCGTACAAACGCTTCTCGGCGGGGAGCTGGGCGCCGACCACGCTCGCCTGGGGCTACGACAATCGCACCTGCGGCTTCCGCATCGTCGGACACGGGCGCGCGCTGCGCACGGAGACGCGCATCCCCGGCGGCGACGCCAACCCCTACCTCGCCTTCGCCGCGCTGCTGGCCGCCGGCCTGTACGGCATCGAGCACGAGCTCGAGCTGCCGCCGCCGCTGGAGGGCAACGCGTACGAGTCGGACGCCGAGCGCTTCCCGCATACGTTGCGCGAGGCGATCGCGCGGCTGGAGCGCAGCGACGTCGCCCGCGAGCTGCTCGGGGACGAGGTCGTCGACCACTACCTGAACTACGCCCGCACGGAGCAGCGCCTCTTCGACGAGGTGGTCACCTGCTACGAGCGCGAGCGCATGTTCGAGCGCGCATGAGGCCCCTGATCGGCATCACCTCCTACGCGGAAGAGGTGCGCATGGGCGTGTGGCAGGAGGAGAGCGCCGTCGTCCCGATCGCCTACGTCCGCGCCGTCGAGGAGGCGGGCGGCCGGCCGCTCGTGATCCCACCGGTCGACGAGGGGATCGACGAGACCCTCGATGCGCTGCATGGGATCATCTTCTCGGGCGGCGGCGACCTCGACCCGGCGACCTATAGGGCGGACGCGCACCCGGCCACCGACGTGCCGAAGCCGTGGCGCGACGGGCCGGAGCTCGCGCTGCTCGAGGCCGCGCTCGAGCGTGACATGCCCGTGCTCGCGATCTGCCGCGGCTCGCAGCTCCTGAACGTCGCGCGCGGCGGCGACCTCGTGCAGCACCTGCCCGAGACCGTCGGGCACGAGGGCCACAAGGACGAGCCGGGGTCGTTCTCCGACCACACGGTCGCGATCGAGCCGGAGAGCCGGCTCGGCGCGCTGCTCGGCGAGCATGCGCCGGTGAAGTCGCATCACCACCAGGGCATGGGCACGATCGGCGACGGCCTGCGCCCGGTCGCCTGGGCCGAGGACGGGATCGTGGAGGGCCTCGAGGACCCCGGCAAGCGCTTCGCCCTCGGCGTGCTCTGGCATCCCGAGGAGGGCGAGGACTTCGCGCTCTTCCAGGGGCTCGTCGAAGAGGCGCGGCGCTACCGGGAGGCCGCGTGACGGCGGTCCTCAACCCGGCGACCGAGGAGACGATCGCCGAGGTCCCGGGCGCCAGCGCCGACGAGACCGACGCCGCCGTTGCGGCGGCGCGGGCCGCCTACCCGGCCTGGCGCGCGGTGGCGCCCGCCGACCGCGGACGGCTGCTCCGGCGGCTCTCGGGCCTGGTCGAGGAACACGGCGAGGAGCTGGCGCGGCTCGAGAGCCGCAACACCGGGAAGCCGATCTCCGATGCGCGCGGCGAGGTCGGCATGGTCGCCGAGGTCTTCCAGTTCTACGCCGGCGCGATCGACAAGCACCACGGCGAGACGATCCCCGTCGCCGGCGGCGTCGACCTGACCCTCCGCGAGCCGCTGGGCGTCGTCGGCCTGATCGTCCCCTGGAACTTCCCGCTGAACATCGCGAGCTGGAAGCTCGGCCCAGCGCTCGCGTGCGCCAACACCGTGGTGCTCAAGCCGGCCGAGCTGACGCCGCTGTCGGCATTGCGGCTCGCCGAGCTCGCGCTCGAGGCCGGCATCCCGGAGGGCGTGCTGAACGTCGTCCCGGGGAAGGGCTCGATCGTCGGGGAACGCCTCGTCGAGCACCCGGACGTCGCCAAGATCGGCTTCACCGGCTCGACCGAGGTCGGCAAGGCCGTCATGCGCGGCGCGGCCGGGGCGGTCAAGCGCGTCACGCTCGAGCTTGGGGGCAAGTCGGCCAACGTCGTCTTCGCCGACGCCGACCTCGAGGCCGCCGCCGCCGGCGCGCCGTACGCGGTGTTCGGCAACGCGGGCCAGGACTGCTGCGCGCGGTCGCGCATCCTGGTCCAGAAATCCGTCTACGACGAATTTCTCGCTTATCTCACGACGGCCACCCGACGTCTGCGTGTCGGCGATCCAGAAGATGAGACGACCGAGATGGGCCCATTGATCTCCGCCGCGCAGCGCGAGCAGGTCTCCTCGTTCATCGACGGCAGCGTCCTCTTCCGGGGCGACGCGCCAGAGGGCCGGGGCTTCTGGTTCCCGCCGATGCTCGTCGAGGCATCGAACTCGGACCGGGTCGCGCGCGAGGAGGTCTTCGGGCCGGTCGCCGCCGTGATCCCATTCGCCGACGAGGAGGAGGCGATTCGGCTCGCCAACGACACGCCGTACGGGCTGTCGGGCTCGGTCTGGACGCGTGACGTCGGCCGGGCGATGCGCGTCGTCCGCGGCATCGAGACGGGCGTCCTCTCCGTCAACTCGAACACCTCGGTCCGAGTGTCAACGCCCTTCGGCGGCTTCAAGCAGTCAGGCTTCGGCCGGGAGCTCGGCATGCACGCGATGGACGGCTACTCCGAGATCAAGAACGTGTACATCGCCACCTGATGGGCCGCCTCGACGGAAAGGTCGTCGTGATCACGGGTGCCGCCTCCGGGATGGGCCGCGAGGCCGCGCTTGTCTTCTCGGCCGAGGGTGCGTCCGTCTGCGTGGCCGACGTCGACGACTACGCCGCAGCGCAGACGGCCGGCGAGGCACGCGAGGCGTTCCCGTTCACCGTCGACGTCTCGGACGCCGAGAGCGTGCGCGCGATGTACGCGGCGACGGCCGAGCGGTACGGCGGCATCGACGTCCTCTACAACAACGCCGGCATCTCCCCCGCCGACGACGACTCGATCCTCGAGACGGACGAGGACGCGTGGGACCGGGTGCAGGGAGTCAACACGAAGGGCGTCTACCTCTGCTGCCGCTACGGCATCCCCTACCTGCTCGACCGCGGCGGCGGCTCGGTCATCAACGTCGCCTCGTTCGTCGCCCTCGTCGGCGCGGCGACGTCGCAGATCTCGTACACGGCGTCGAAGGGCGCCGTGCTGTCGCTGAGCCGAGAACTCGGCGTGCAGTTCGCGCGGCAGGGCGTGCGCGTCAACGCGCTGTGCCCGGGGCCGGTCGAGACGCCGTTGCTTCTCCGGATCTTCGGCGACGATCCGGCCGCGTACGAGCGCCGCCGGATCCACCTGCCGATGGGCCGGCTGGCGAAGCCGCGCGAGATCGTCGACGCGGCGCTCTTCCTCGCGAGCGACGAGTCCTCGTACGTGAACGCGTCGACGTTCCTCGTCGACGGCGGGCTGACCGCCGCCTACGTCACACCCGAGTAGTCAGGCCCGTGGCGGGCCAAGTTAGTCCTATTCGACGCCGAGGTAGGAGTCGCCGTGGCGCTCCTCGCCGAACTCGCGCTCCGCGCACTCGGGACAGAGCACCACGACCGTCTCGGTGTCGTCGTCCTCGAGCCCGAGCAGCGCCCGCCAGCCCCGGGCTTTACCGGTGGAGACGACCTTGCACTCGGCGCACTCGAGGATCACAAGAGGCATCGTACGCCTCTCGGCGGCCGGTCTTGATCCCTTGAACGAGGGAAACTCGGGCCAGTGTCAGTCGTACGTGAGCGCGGCCGCGGCCCGGGCGGCCGCGGCGTCCCCGAGCGCCGTTGTCCCGGTGGCGAGCGCGATGGTCTTGCCGTTCGCGGCGACGATCTCCGTGTTGGCGATCGCGAGGTTCCGGCCGGCGTGCACGACCGCCGCCGTAGCCGTCAGGTCGGTGCCGTCGGGGTACGCCGGCCGGATGACGTTCAGCTTCATGTCGAGCGCCGCGAACGGGGTCCCGACCTCGGCCACGGACTGGACGGCCGCCGACCCCGCGGACGCAGCGAGCAGCGCGAGCATGCCGCCGAAGACGGTGCCGAACTCGTTCGTCGCCCACGGCCCGGCGGGGAGCCCGAACGTCACGCGGCCCTCGTCGGCCGAGGTCAGGCGCATGCCCGTCAGGTGATCGATCGGCGGCCGCGGCAGATCCCCAGCCAGCTGCAGGCGCAGCAGGTCGATGCCGCTCGTCGCCGCGATCGCGTCGCCGCTCAGCGTGCCGCCGTCGACGGGGCGCAGGTAGGGGTCGGGCGTCTCGTCGGGCGGGACGAGCGCGGGCTTCGTCGGCGGGTTGACGCCGGCGAGGTCGAGCGGCGGGAGGATGAACCCGCGCGTGGTGCCGTGCGCGAGCAGGCGGCCGTCGCGCGCCCGCACGAAGACCTCGGCGAGCCCGGTGGTCGAGTCGACGTGGATGACGCGGCCCTCGGCCCGCAGCTCGTCACCGAGCGGCGCGGTGCCGAGGAAGGTGATCGATACCTCGGCCGTGGTCGTCGGCGTGGCCGGCGGAAGGGTCGAGACGACGGCCGCCAGGAGCGGCGCGTCGGCGAGGAAGGCGAGCACGCCCGGATGGAGCGTCCCCTTCGGCCCCACCATCCAGCCGGTGACCGGCATGGTGTAGACGACGCGGCCGTCCTCCGCCTCGGCCAGCGCCCTTCCCGTCAGCCGCGCCACCGGCGGCGCCGGCGCACGGCCGTCGAGGAAGGAGCGCAGCTGCTCGAGGCCGGGCAGCGCGAGGATCGCCGGATCGGCGGGCGCGCCTCGAACCGGCTCCTCCCAGATCTCGGTCACGCGCGGACAGTACGGGACAGTCCCCGTCGGGGACTGTCCCGACGCGCTCCACGGAGAGGGCGGGATTTGAACCCGCGACCCACCTTTCGGCAGGTACGCGATTTCCAGTCGCGCTCCTTAGGCCACTCGGACACCTCTCCGAGCGGGCGGATGATAGCCC
>DASTZE010000108.1:0-3762 GCA_035764425.1 Gaiellaceae bacterium | reverse complement strand
GTTTGCGCCGAGCGCTGTGGCCTCCCATGATCGTTGCGGTCCCCCCCGTCTCGAAGCGGGCGATCGCCGATCTGTCGCAGTCCAGGAGGGCCGCGACCTCGTCCGCAACGGCGCGGAAGACCGTTTCGGGTCCAGCCCCCTGGGCGACCAGCGTCGCAATTCGCCGCAGGGCCGCTTGCTCCGTCTCGCTCTGGCGCATTCTGGCCTCCTGAATCCCTTGGCCTATTCTGCGCGCGCCACGACGAACGGGCTAGCTTCGATGATCAGCTGTCCGGGGGCAGGATCGGAGGCGCAGGCTCGACGTCGATGTCGTAGACGACATCGCCGTGCTCGTCGAGACCCCACAGCCATCGCACTCTGGTGACTTTCCACCACTCGCCTTGGGCATTGATCGTCATCCCTATCTGGGGCGCTGCGGCGAGCGCAAGTAACACGAAGGTGCGGTTCGGAAAGCGAATCGCCGCGTTACGAGATCCCATCAGCTCGGCCGCCGGCAATTCGTGCAGGGGCACGAGCCCCAGACCCTCTGCCGACCGCAGGCCGCGCACCGGCCGGGTGCTTTCAGCCTGAGCGCTCCCTTGGCTGCTCCCGCGCGCACCATCGCCCAGGCCACGCCAGCAGCGACGACGCATCCGACCGTCTGTGCGAACGCGATGTGCATACAACAATCGTTGTTGCCACGGCCGCGAGCGGCATCCGAGAATCAGCCGACCTGCTGCGCCGTTCTGCGCCTGCGAGCTATGAGCCGTTGGGCGGCGGCGTGATCAGCACGGGGCGCCCGGCGTGCTCCGCGACCTGGTGCGACAGGCTCCCGTCGATCATTTCTTTCAGGCCGCTCAGGCCTCTCGAGCCGATCACGATCAGAGGCACGTCGAGCTCATGGGCGACGTCGACAATTCCCTGCCACGTAGGAGCTGCGACTGCCGCACGTGCCTCGGCGTCAAAGCCCGACGCGCGCGCGATCTCGGCGCCCCGAGCGGCAACCTGGCCCGCCTGACTTGCGTTCAGCTCCTCGAACGACGGTACGACGGGGGCGAGCGTGGCGAGACTTTCCTCGGGGGAGAACGGCGGCCCGATGTCGAGGACGACCGCGCGGTGAGGGCCGAGTAGCTCGGCTGACGTCTCGATCGCCCGCACGGCGTCAGCCGAACCGTCGAAGCAGATCAGGATCGGTGCGTCGTTCATCTCCCAGTTCTCCGCGCCTCACTCGGGCCTGCGTTGAGCGTGATCCCGATCTCAACGCTACGGCTCGTCGTCGGCGCGCCGCTGCGGTCGTTCGGCCTGCAGTGGCTGCGCCCAGCGACGATCGCCGCAAGCGCTACGGAGGCAGCGGCCACCCCATTCAAGGTCGAGCGCCAGCCGCGGACGGTACCGACGGCCAGCACGATCGTCAGCGCTTCGACCGCCTCGACGGCGCTCGCGCGGAAGGTGGCGAAGAAGAGAAGGAGGTTCGAGCTCATGCCTAGACCGCCGGGGGGAGGCGCGGGAGAGGGACCTCTCCCGCGCCTTGGACGGAGGTCAGTTCGACGGCTGCGCCTTCGACTGCCTGGACGGTGCGAACGCGCGCTTCAGGTCGCTTTGGACCAGCCGCTTGCCGCCGATCGCCACGACGAGCTCGGTGATGCCGCTGACGAGCGCGAAGGCGGCGATTAGCGCAAGGGTGACGAGCGCGCCGTCGCCGGGCTTGGCGAACATCACGATCCCGAAAAGGATCGCGACCAGTCCGCCGAGGACCATCAATGCGGTATCGCCGCCGTCGATCGGGAGCCAGAAGGCGCCGCCGATCGCGATGATCCCGAGCGCGATTGCGTACGCGCCGATCACGTAGAGGAGCGCGAGCGCCGAGATGCTCGGCCAGACAAGCACGACGATCCCGCCGGCGATGCCGAGCAGGCCGGAGACGACAAGCCAGCCGCGCTCGCCGGCGGCCCCCGACGTGAACGCGTAGAAGAATGAGACGACCCCGGTCGCGAGCGCGTACACGCCGAAGACGATCGTGAGCGCTTCGAGACTGATGCCGGGCCAGATGAGGATCAGCACGCCGAGCGCAATCGAGAGCAGGCCGTTCAGGCCGAGCGCCCACCTCACCTTCGTCAACTGGGTGTCCGCCATCCGGCCGACCCGATCGACCATGGATTCCATTTGGGTACCTCCCCGTTTTGTGCTTTGGACAAGGCGACTATCGCGCCGGTCGTCCTCCGCCCGAATCGGCAAAGAGGCGGATTCGGTGCGCGAACTCCGTGGCCCGGCGTAACGCACCCGCCGAAGTGGCTCGTCTCGCCGGCGCTCGAGGTGCGTGCGCCACGGCATCCGTGCCGAATGAGAGTGAGCCAGCATCAAGACGAGCTGTCTCCCACATCGCCGCGGGGCTCACGACCGCCCTCAACGAGCTGCGCGAGATCGCACTCGGCCCATCCGGCCATAGTCGCCGGGGGTCGGCTCTCCCCGGCTCTGAAGATCCTCGCGCATCGACCGCCGATTCCGGTCGGGGCTCGAAGTGCGAACGGTGGAGTGGCTGACCTCAATCCATCGAGGTGGCGTCCTATTACGTCGCCTCGGAGATCCCACACGTGCGGCGACACGCGAGTCGCTGACCTCAAGCCCTCTGCCGACGGCGAACCGCAGCAGCGCTGACCGGAAGCAGGCAGCCCAGCCGGTGGCAAAGAGCTGCTCGGGGTTCGTCGCTGGCCCGGCCGACCCGCCCATCTCAACCGGAACGTCGAGGTCGACGTCGACACGGCCGTCGCTGGTGCTGGCGTGGCCCTCGCGGCCACCAGGAGGACCTGGGCTTCTCGAACATCCGTTTCTTCCTCTCCTGGTGGACATGTGCGGTACGCGCCCACGATCGCGCATGCGAGGAGCGCTCGGGTTCTCGCAACGAGCGCCGAACGCTAGTACCCGCCAGCGGGGCTCGAGAACGGCGGTCAGCGGCGCGGCGCGACGACCGGTACCGGGGATGCGCTTCGGAAGCCCCCAGCGCGACGCTGGTTTGCGTCACCAAAAGACGGATTCGGAAAGGAGCCGTATCTCGATGAGAGTCACGAGATCCATCACCTTCCTCGCCGGCGGGGCCTTGATCCTGCTGGCTGCGCTCGCCGTCGCCGGCTGCGGCGGCGGGGGCAACTCGAACGCGTCGTCCGGCCCGCCGAAGACCGCGAGCGGAGCTGCTGCGACGGTCGGCGTGTCCAACGAGCGCCTCGGCAAGATCCTCGTCAACTCGCAGGGCCGCACCCTCTACATGTTCACCCGCGACTCGGGGACGTTGAGCGAGTGCAGCGGTGCCTGCGCCGTCAACTGGCCGCCGCTCCGGGCGACCGGCAAGCCGACGATCGGTAGCGGCGCAAACGCGGCGCTCGTCTCGACGACCAGCCGGCCAGGCGGGGCGAAGCAGGTGACCTACAACGGCCACCCGCTCTACCTCTTCAAAGACGACGAGAACCCCGGCGACACCGACGGCCAGGGTCTGAACGCGTTCGGCGGCAGCTGGTACGCGCTCTCGCCGGCCGGCGACCAGGTCACCAGCACACCCCCGAGCTCAGGAGGCGGAAGTGGCTACTAACCCGACCAAGAACATTCGAGCCTGGGTGGGAACGGCAGCGATCGCCGCTGCGCTCCTCGCATTGACCGTCGCGCTCGCGGGCTGCGGCAGCAGCTCGTCGAGCAGCATTGGCAACACGACGGCCAAGCCGAGCCACGCCATGGCCGGCATCGCCCCGCCCGAGTGGGCGGCCAACACCAACGGCTGGCCCGCACACAACTACG
>DASTZE010000107.1:0-2730 GCA_035764425.1 Gaiellaceae bacterium | reverse complement strand
CGCCCGGTCAGCCGCGGGACGACCGCCTCGGGGTCGAGGTCGCTCACCGGTCTACACTAGGCGCCTCGTGGGCCTGGGACGTAGCGAGATCGAGGCGATCCTGCCCCACCGACCCCCCTTCCTCCTCATCGACGAGGTCGTGGAGCTCGAGCCGGGGAGCCGCGTGGTGGCGCGCAAGCACGTCCGCGAGGACGAATTCTGGGCGGCTGGGCACTTCCCGGGCCGTCCGGTCATGCCCGGCGTCCTCATCGTCGAGGCCATGGCGCAGGCCGGCGCGGTCGCCGTGCTCAGCGAGGAGGAGAACCGCGGCCGCATCGCCTTCTTCGCCGGCATCGACGACGTCCGCTTCAAGCGCATCGTCGAGCCGGGCGACGAGCTCGAGCTCGAGTGCACGCTGGAGCGCGTCCGCGGGCCGATCGGCCGCGGCATGGCGACGGCGAAGGTCGACGGCAAGCTGGCCGCTCGCGGCACGTTGACGTTCGCGGTGGAGCAGTCGTGATCGCCAAGGCCAACGGGCAGCGGCCGGTGTCGATCACCGGCTTCGGCTGCTACGCGCCCGAGCGGGTGCTGACCAACGACGAGCTTTCGAAGATGGTCGACACCTCGGACGAGTGGATCATGGAGCGCACCGGCATCCGCGAGCGGCGGGTCGCCGCACCCGACCAGGCGCTCTCCGACCTGTGCTTGCCGGCCGCTCGCGACGCGCTCGAGCAGGCCGGAATCGCCGCCATGGACGTCGACCTGATCGTCGTCGCGACGGTCACCCCGGACATGGCGTTCCCGTCGACCGGCGCGCTGCTCGCCGACGCGCTCGGCGCGCCCGATGCCGCCGCGTACGACCTGTCGGCCGGCTGCACCGGGTTCATGTACGCACTTGCGCAGGCGTACGGGATGCTCGCCGGCGGCCTCTCCGAGCGTGCGCTCGTCGTCGGCGGCGACGTGCTCTCGCGCATCGTCGACTGGCACGACCGCTCGACCTGCGTGCTCTTCGGCGACGGTGCAGGCGCAGTGGTGTTGGAGCATGTCGACGACGGCGGCTTCCTCGGCTTCGAGCTCGGCGCCGAGGGTTCCGGTGGCGTGCATCTCTACCTGCCGGCCGGTGGGTCGCGCGAGGCGACGACGGCGGAGTCGGTTGCGAAGGGCGACCACTTCGTGCAGATGAACGGGCGCGAGGTCTTCAAGTTCGCGACCCGAGTGCTGGTCTCGTCGGCGAACGACATTCTCGACGAGTGCGACAGGACGATCGACGACGTCGACGTATATATCCCTCATCAGGCGAACGTTCGGATCATCGACCATGCAGCGAAAAAGCTCGGAATACCGCACAATCGGGTGGTCGTGAACGTCGATCGCTACGGCAATACCTCGTCGGGCTCGATTCCGCTCGCCATCGCGGACGCCGCCGCGGATGGCAGGCTACGCCCCGGCGAGCTCGTGCTGATGACGGGCATGGGCGCCGGCCTCACCTGGGGCTCGGCGCTGATGACGTGGACCTTGAACGGAGGCTCATGAGCAAGATTGCGTTCTGTTTCCCCGGTCAGGGTTCCGTGGAGTCCGGCATGGGGCGTGACGTCGCAGAGGCGGTGCCCGCTGCGATGGACGTGTACGAGCGCGCGAGCGAGGCGTCGGGCCTGGACCTGCGCCACCTCTGCTTCGAGGCTCCGGTCGAGGAGCTCACCGAAACGGAGGTCCAGCAGCCCGCGCTCGTCGCCACCAGCCTCGCGATCCTCGCGGCGATCCGCGAGCTGGGCATCGAGCCGGACTACGTCGTCGGCCACTCCGTCGGCGAGTTCTCCGCGCTGGCCGCCGTCGACGCGATGACGCTCGAGGAGGCGATCGCCCTCGTGCGCGAACGCGGCCTCGCGATGGCCGAAGCGGCCCGCGAGCGGCCGGGCTCGATGGCCGCCGTCCTCGGGCTCGAGGACGACGTGGTCGAGAACCTCTGTCGGAAAATCCTCGGCGTGTGGCCCGCGAACTACAACTGCCCAGGCCAGATCGTCGTCTCGGGCGAGGACGCTGCGGTCGAGGAGCTGAGCGCCGAGGCCCAGAGCCTCGGCGCACGACGAGCCATCAAGCTCAAGGTGTCGGGCGCCTTCCACAGCCCGCTCGTCGCCAGCGCGGCCAAGCGGTTACGGCCGGCGATCGAGCGCGTGCCGTTTCGGGAGACGACGCACCCGTTCATGTCGACGGTGACTGCGAAAGTGGAGCCGGCGACCAAGCTCGGGACGCTGCTCGTCGACCAGCTGACCGCGCCGGTCCGCTTCACGCAGTCGGCCGGGGGCCTGCTCGGTGAGGGCGTGAAGACCTTCGTCGAGGTCGGCCCCGGCAACGTGCTTTCCGGGCTCGTCAAGCGCATCGACCGCAGCGTGAAGACCGTGTCGATCAACAGCGTCGCGGCGCTGCACCAGCTCGAAGAGAGCCTCTCGAAGAGCGCGTGACGTTCGCGTCGCTCGAGGGGCGGACGGCGCTCGTCACCGGCGGCTCGCGGGGCATCGGCCGCGCGATCGCCGAGGAGCTCGCGTCCGCCGGCGCGTCGGTCGTCGTCGGCTACCGCTCGGGGGCCGATGAGGCCGAGGAGGTCGCCACTGCGATCGGCGGCCGGGCGGTGCAGGCCGACCTCTCGGACCCGGAGGAGGCGAAGAGGCTCGTCGAGGAGGCCGGCGACCTGGACGTGCTCGTCAACAACGCCGGCCTCACCCGCGACGGTCTGATCGCGCGTATGCCGGACGA
>DASTZE010000106.1:0-17034 GCA_035764425.1 Gaiellaceae bacterium | reverse complement strand
TGCGGGCGGCGCTCGACGGCGTGGACGAGCCGCTGCTGCTCGTCGTCGACGACGCCCACCTGCTGCGCTCGGGTGACGCGGCCGACGCGCTCGCGGGCCTGCCGCTTCCGCCCGGCTCGACGGTCGCGCTCGCCGGGCGGCGCGCCCCGAACATCCCCCTCGCGCGGCTTCGCGCCGCGGGCGCGGTCGCCGTGCTCGGCGCTGCCGACCTCGTCTTCAGCGCACGCGAGGCGGCGCTCCTTCTGCGGGCGGCCGGCGTCGGGGGCGACGCCGAGGAGCTCGCCGAGCTGTGCCGCCGGAGCGAGGGCTGGCCCGCCGGGCTGGCGCTGCTGGCCCGTGGCGGCGAGCGGTTCGTCGCCGACTACTTCCGCTCCGAGGTCACGTCGTCGCTGACCGACTCGGAGCTCACGTTCGCCCGCCGGACGGCCGTGCTCGACCGGCTCAGCGGCCCACTGTGCGACGCGGTGCTCGACGCGCGTTCGTCCTCGCGGCGCCTGCGGGCGCTCGAGGACGCGGGCGCATTCGTCGCCCCGCTCGACGACGACCGCCGCTGGTACCGCTTCCACGGCCTCTTCCGTGACTTCCTGCTCGCGCAGCTCGACGGGTCGGAGCTCGACGCCGTGCCGGAGCGGCACCGGCGCGCGGCCGACTGGTTCGAGTTGAAGGGCATGTACGAGCCGGCCGTCGCGGCCGCGGCCGCCGGGGGCGACCCCGACCGGCTTGCCGACCTCGTCGGCGCAGCGGCCATCCCCGCGACCAACTCGGGCAAGTTCGACGTCGTCGTCGGCTGGTTCGACCTGCTGCTCGAGGCGGGCGCCCTCGACCGCCACGCGCCGGTAGCCGCGCTCGCCTCCTGGGCCTGCGCCGGGGCCGGCCGCGGGGCCGAGGCCGAGCGGCTGCTCGCGATCGCCGAGCACGGCCGCCGCCGCGACGCCTTGCCCGACGGCACTCCGCTGACGGTGCTGCTGGGCACGCTGCACGCCGTCTTCTGCCGCGACGGCGCCGAGCAGATGCTCGTCGACGCGGACGCTGCCCTGGCAGCGCTGCCGGCGGACAGCCGCCTGCGGGCGAGCTGTCTGACCCTGCGCGGGCTGGCGCTGATGCTGCTGGGCGACGCGGAGGCCGTTGCCGTCTTCGCGGAGGCGGCCGCGCTGGCCGGACGGCTCGGGATCCCGGACGTGCACGCGCTGGCGCTCACCGAGCGGTCCCTGCTCGCCGGCGACGACCACTTCGCGGCCGAGGCGCTCACCGTCGTGGAGACGAGCGGCAACGAGAGCTACCCGCTGTCGGCGCTCACCTACGCGGCGTCGGCACGGGCGTTGCTCCGCCACGGCCGCTGGGAGCAGGCGCGCGCGCAGCTCGCTCTGGCGCTCGAGCTGGTGCCGCGGGTGACGGAGATCCTGCCCTGGGCGGCCGTGCAGACACGGCTCGAGCTCGCCCATGCATTCCTGGCGCTTCGCGACGACGCCGAGGCGAGGGCGCTGCTCGACGACGTCCGCCGGATCCTGCGCCTGCGGCCGGGCCTCGGCGTGCTGGCCGCAGGGGTCGAGACGCTGTCGCAGGAGCTGACCGAGATCCGCCGCGAGGCGCGCGACGCCGGCGGCCAGGGGTTGACGGCCGCGGAGCTGCGGCTGCTGCCGATGCTCTCGACCCATATGTCGTTCCGGGAAATCGGCGACCGGCTCTTCGTCTCGCGCAACACGATCAAGACGCAGGCGATTTCGGTCTACCGCAAGCTCGGCGTCTCGACCCGCAGCGCGGCGGTCGAGCGTGCGCAGCACCTGGGGCTGATCGAGGTTTCATCCCGACGGGACGACGCAACCGGGTCGTGAACCCGGTGAAATCGGTCACAGAGTGCAGGTGGCCGATCACGAAGACCTGCTGATTCGACTCGCGATTCGCGACGGCGCGACAGTTGATCCGCTGGTCGCGGACGACGCGCGCAATGCCGCCGCTTCGCATCTCGACGCGAAGACGCACGCGCTGGCGCGAGTGGCCGCGCTCGTGGCGATCGACGCGGCGACGCCGTCCTACCTGGACCCGGTCGACGACGCGCGCGACGCGGGCGCCACCGACGACGAGATCGTCGGGACGCTCGTGGCGCTGCTGCCGATCGTTGGCGCCCCGCGGATCGTCTCCGCGGCGCCGAAGCTGGGCCTCGCCCTCGGCCTGGACGTCGGCCAGGCGCTCGAGGGCATCGACCAGCCCTAGGAGCTACATGTACTCCTCGGACTCCTTGATCTTGCGCCGGTCGCTGATGTAGGCGATCACAAGGAAGGTGCCGAACACCAGGACGAGGACGCCGAGGAACCCGAACCTCGCCCAGGCGTTGCCGATGAGGATGAAGAAGATCATCGCGGCGATGCCGATCACGATGATCAACCCGACCGCCTTCGCCCAGAACTTCCCGCCCAACGAGCCGTCGTCGTTCACGATGCTCCTTTCTGCTGCGTAGTCGGCTCCATCTTCGCCGAGCGGGGCGGAGCGGTCTAGTCCGGACGGGGTGATTTACCCTCGGGCGCATGAGCGACGCCCTCGACGCCCTCTTCGCGCTCACCGGCAGCTCGTTCACGAGCGGGGAGGGAACGATGACGATCAACGGCGCCTCCGCGCTGACGGTCTTCTTCGCCGACGGCGAGGCCGGCCACGTGCCGACCGCGCACTTCGTGCAGCTCTTCAACGGCGGGTTCGAGCCGAACGCGGTCGTGTCGTTCCTGGAGGGCGCTCCGGACGCGGCAGTGATCCTGCGCGAGCCGCGGATCGACGGCGACGCGTTCGAGGTCTCGATCGAGCTCGTCGAGGGCGCGCTCCCGGCCGAGGCGGGGGCGTGCGTGCTGTTCGTCGATGCGCTCGAGCGTCCGCTCGACCCCGTGCTGGGCGCGCCCGCGCGCAGCGTGCGGCGGCCGCGGCGGCGCTGAGGGCGGCGTGCCACTCCTCCGTGCCAGGCACGCGCGCGAAAGTGTGACGGCGACCCGCTGAGCCGCATGACCAAGGCGTCGCGTCAGTGACCGTGCCTGGCACGAAGGGACTGTCAGCTGCGCGCGAGGCCGTAGGCGGACCAGCTCCAAGGCCAGTCCTGCGCACGGTCGCAGTGACCGGCGCGGACCGGGTTCAGCGGGACGTACGCGCACAGACGCTCGATGTGCTCGTCGCTCTCGACGAGCCGCGAGTGGAACCGGCCCTGGAACAGGGCTCCAGTGCGTCCGTGCCGGCGGTTGAAGTAGTGCGCGTACGAGCTGTTCAGCCGCTGCATGCCGTTGGAGAGGTCCTCGATTCGTGTCTCGAGCACGACGTGGTAGTGCGTCGGCATCAGGCAGTACGTGATCAGTCGCCAGCTAAACCGCCGCCCGGTGGAGCGAAGTATGAAGAGACACGCGTCGTAGTCCGCCTCGTCCCGGAAGATGACCATCGGCCCAGTGCCCCGCGTGTAGGCGTGGTAGATCCCGTCCGGCAAGAGTGTGCGGAGCGCCCGTCCCATGGCCCGAGCGTAGGCTCGGCCGACATCGAGCTCCGCCAGTCGGCACACATTCGTTTCCGTGCCTGGCACGGTCTCCGGCCCGTGCGCGTGCCTGGCACGGAGGGGCGCAACGCCGGTCCTAGTCTGAGGCGTCACAGACCTGTTGCTGTGTCTGGCACTCGGTTGGGCGCGCGTCCGTGCCTGGCACGGTTGGCTGCTCAGGCGCGTGCGGCACAGCGCCACGGGCACGCGCCTTGTCGCCGAACCTAAGCGGGCGTCAGCTCGCCGGACGGCTCGGCCGCGGCCGGCTCCGCCGGCCGCTCGAGGTGCTGCCGCCAGCCGAGCAGCAGACCGTGCACGGCGGCCGCGCCGACGACGTCCTCGTCCGGGAACGGCAGCTCGGCCGGGGCCAGCACGAACGGCCGCGTCTGCGGGCCGCCGAGGCCGCCGTGGAACGAGATCAGCTCCTCGAACGCGCAGCCCTGCTCCATGTCCGGGTCGTAGAAGCTGCCGACCATGATGTCGGCCACGTGCGGGAAGCCGTCCGTGCGTAGGAGGTGCTGTGCCGCCCGCGGCGCCAGGTCGGCCAGCGGGTCCTCGCCCTCGACGCGGCCACTCTCCAGGTGGCGCGTCCCCTTACCGCCCAGCGCGAGCGCGCCGTCCTGGCTCGAGCGCACGAGCAGCCAGCCCACGTGCGGGTGCGAGCGCAGCGTCGGCAGGAGCTCGGGGTGCTTCTCGTCGATCTCCTCCTTGGTCAGCCGCCGGTTCTCGTCCATCAGGTAGATCAGCCCGAGGTTCCCGGAGCCGAGGACGACCACGTCCTCGCCCGAGACGTCGTTCTTCTTTTTCTTCGGCTGCTTGCCCGTCGCCTCGCCCACGGCATTGCCGACGTTCGCCTGGCTCTCGTCGCCGCCGCCGATCGCGGTCACGTCGCCGGTCGCCAGCGACTTCCGCACCAGCTCGTCCAGCCCGTAGCCGTTCCGCTGCTTGAACGTCGCGCCCTGCGTCTGGCCGTGGTCCGAGAGGACGACGATCTCGTACGGCCGCGGCGCGTAGCGGCGCGCGGCCTCGATCCGCCCGAACTGCCCGTCGAGCTTGCGCAGTGCCTCGAGCGTGTCCGCGCGCTCGAGCCCCGAGTGGTGCGCGACCTCGTCGTAGCTCGAGAACGTCGCGTAGATCGCAGGGCGGCCCTTCATCATGTCCGTGAGGACGCCGTAGACGATCAGGTCGCGGACGGCCACGCACATCGCCCCGCGCATGAGCGCGTAGACGAAGCCGCGGTGCCCGCGCGGCTGGACGTCGCGGCGCTTCGCCCGGGCGGCCGCAGTGAGCTCGAGGATGACCTCCCAGCCGAACAGGACCAGCGTCCGCGTGACGTTGTAGCCGTTCGAGAAGAACGCCCGGTAGCCGGGGTTCGACTCCTTCTCCGCCTCGATCCGGCTGACGGTGAGGATGACGTGGTCGGCCTCCCCCGAGAGCAGGTTCCCGCGGCTGCAGCCGCCGTCGCGGAGCAGGCCGATCCCGGTCGAGCGGCGCCGTTCGATCTCCGCGCAGTCCGGGGGCGCGGAGCACGTCATCAGCGTCCCTGTCTCCTTCTCGACCCACCGGAAGGCCGGGATGTCCGCGTTGGAGCCGAGCAGGATCCCCGCCTGGCTCGCGCCCGTCTGCGACGACAGGTCGGGCTCCCATTCGATCATGTGGTGCGTCTCGCTGAGCCACTTCGCCATGTTCGGGGCGTTGCCGTCGCGCATGGCGCGCTGCAGCACCGGGTAGGCGAGCCCGTCGATCTCGAGGAAGATCATGCCGGGGACGTCCGTCTCGACGCGCTCGCCCGACTTGCGAGCGATGCGGTCGACGACGCGGAGCGCGTACGTGCCGTCGTCGTCGGCGCCGAGCAAGACCTCAAGGACGACCGCCACGGCCGACACGACGAGCGCCATCAGCAGCGCGGCCCCGAAACCGCTCACCTGGATCGCCGAGCTGCTGAGGTCGGAGGCAATGCTGAAGATCAGCGCGTCGATGACCAGGATCAACAGGAAGTCGACGACGAGCGTCAGCGGCAGCCGGATGGCCGCGATAAGCGGCGGCACGAAGGCGTTCACAACCACGACGAAGAGCGCGACCAGGAGCGCGCCCCAGAAGCTGGGGATCTCGACGCCCGGGACGATGGCCGCCGCGATCAGCAGCACCGGCGCCATGAGCAGCACCCTCACCACGAAGCGGGTGATCTGGAACCGTGGCACCTCCGGCTGCCAGGTGGGCGCCTGCCCGTATTCGTCGGCCATCAGGGCCACATTCTCGCTTGCCCCGTCGCGGCGCATCGTCCGCTCGGGATGATGCGCTTGGCGTCCGCTGACCGTGGAATCCGCGGGCGACGAGAGGAGAGGAGCACATGAAAGGACTGACGATGACCACGGTGCTGGCCGCGGCGCTGGTCGCGCTCGCGGCCGCGTGTGGGGGCAGCAGCAGCTCGAGCAGCAGCGACACGGAGTCCGCCTCCGACTGGGCGAACAGCGTCTGCGGGGCGATGTCGACCTGGGTCACGGCCGTGCAGGACGCCATGAGCCCCGTGAGCAAGGGCGACATCTCGAAGGCGTCCCTGACGGGCGCAGGCGACGACCTGAAGAGCGCGACGAGCACGTTCGTCGACGACGTGAAGGCCCTCGGCCCGCCCGACACGGAGCAGGGCCAGCAGGCCAAGGAGGAGATCAACACGCTCGCCGACGAGCTCAGCAACGACGCCGACACGATCAAGTCGGCGCTGAACGACATCTCGAGCGGCGCCGGAATCGCGTCCGCCGTCACGACGATCAGCACGACCGCACAGAAGATGGGCACGCAGGCCCAGACGACGGTGAACAACCTCCAGAACCTCGACGCGAAGGGCGAGCTCAAGGATGCGTTCCAGAGCTCGTCGAACTGCAAGCAGCTCGGCACCACGACCTCGTCGTGACCGTGCTGGTGGGCTACGACGGGCATCCGCGCTCCGACGCGGCACTCGACCGCGCGATCGCGGCCGCCCGTGACGCCCACGAGAAGCTCGTCGTCCTCGCGGTGTTCGAGGTCCCGCTCGACCCCGAGGGCGCGCGGAACTACGGCACCCTCGACGACTCGGCGCCGCAGACGGCGCCGCTCGCCGAACCGCCCGAGCTCGAGTCCGTCTTCACCCGCGCCCGGGCGCGCGTGAAGACGGGCGCCGCGAAGGCGGACTACGTCTGGGCGGTCGGCGACCCCGCAGACTCGATCGTCGAGGCCGCCCGCGAGCGCGACGCGTCGCTCGTCGTGCTCGGCGCGCACGAGCATTCGTTCTTCGGTCGGCTGGTCGGCAACGACGTTGCGGAGGAGGTACGGGGCCGCGTCGACTGCGAGGTGGTGACGGTCTAGTGCCTCCCGACGACGAGTTCACCGAGCCGCGCTGGCAGCTGGCGCTCGTCCTCGCCGCGTTCATCGTGGTGACGACGGTGCTGCGGTCGACCGTCAAGCATCACGAGAGGCTCGGGCCCGGCTGGCTCGTGCCCGGCCTCGAGATCGCGCTGCTCGTACTGCTGATCGCGGCCGACCCCGCCCGCATCGACGCGGGGCGGCACCGCTGGCTGCGGACGGCGTCGATCGTGCTCGTCTCGCTCCTCGCCGTCGTCGTGCTGACCGCGACGGGCAAGCTGATCGTGGAGCTGATCCAGGGCGGCGCGGTGACGAACGAGGCGAGCTCGCTGCTCGCCTCCGGCGCCGCCGTCTACCTGGGCAACATCCTGATCTTCAGCCTGCTCTACTGGCTGCTCGACTCGGGCGGCCCGCTCGCCCGCTACCGCCACGACCACGAGTACCCGGATTTCGCGTTCACCCAGCAGCAGAGCCCGGAGCTCGCGCCGCCGAACTGGCGGCCTCAATACGTCGACTACCTGATCCTGGGGCTCACGACGAGCACTGCCTTCAGCCCGACCGACGTGATGCCCATGGCCCGGTGGGCGAAGATGATGATGTCGGCGCAGTCGCTGATCGCGCTGACGCTGGTCGGTCTCGTCATCGCCCGCGCGGTCAACGTCTTCGCGTGAAGGACCGGCTCGAGACCTTCGCCACGATCCTGCTCGCGGTCGCGGCCGTCACGACCGCCTGGGCGACCTACCAGTCGGCGCAGTGGCGGGGGCAGCAGGCGATCAACACCAGCAAGGCGACCGCCGCGCGCATCCAGTCGTCGGAGGCCGCGACGCGTGCCGGCCAAGAGGCCCAGGTCGACCTCGCCCTCTTCACGCAGTGGCTCGACGCCTACGCGGGCGGCGACGAGAAGCTGGCCGCCTTTTACCGCGAGCGCTTCCGCCCGGAGTTCACGCCCGCGTTCGACGCCTGGCTCGCGCTGCACCCGAAGACCAACCCGCGTGCGCCGAAGAGCCCGTTCGCCATGCCCCAGTACCACCCCGCGTCGCTGGCGCAGAGCGCGGCGCTCGACGCGCAGGCGACCGCCCGCTCGGCCGCGTCGGAGCAGGCGAACAAGCGCTCGAACAACTACGTGCTGGCGGTGGTGCTGCTCGCCTCTGCCCTCTTCTTCGCCGGGGTGTCGACGAAGCTGCGCACCGAACGGCATCAGGAGGTGCTGCTCGCCCTCGGCTGGCTGATCTACCTCGGAACCGTCGTCTGGCTTCTGTCCTCGCCGGTGCGCGTCTAGGCGGCGCTGCGGGCGGGCATCCGGCTGACGAGCGTCGCCACGACGGTGACCAGGTACAGCTGGCCGGTGAGCGCCTCGAGCACCGCGACCGTGTGCCCGAAATTCGTCGAGAGCGTGTAGTCCCCGTAGCCGACGGTCGTGAGCGTGACGTAGCTGAAGTAGAGGCGCAGCGAGAGCGTCCCGTCGGTGCCCTGCACGAACAGGTCTCCGCTGCCGAGGGCGGCCATCGAGCCGTAGGCGCACGTGAAGAGGAGCCCGAGCAGGAGGTACGCGGACACCGCGCCGAGCACCGCCTGCAGGTTGACGGCGCGCTGGTCGAAGACGCCCAGGCCGATGACGCCGACCGACGTCAGCACGAAGATCGCGCCGAGGACATACAGCGACCCCGTCACCGTCTTGCCGGTCTGCGTCGCGACGATGCCGAGCACCAGCGCCACCGCCACCAGCCCCCCGGAGAGGAGGATCGCCAACCGCCCGAGCCCGGACGTCCAGGCCGCGGTCGCGAGCGTCCCCGCGAGCAGGGCGACGAGCACCGTCCGCTCCCACGCGCCTTCGGGCGCGACGGCGCCCCAGAGGAACGCGGCGAGCACGAGCGCGAGCACGAATCCATAGCTGTGGCTCGCGTGCAGCCGCTCGACCCGTCGTCCCGGATACCAACCCTCTTGCATGCTCACAACCGCGCTTTTCGCCGCTGATGCCGCCCGATCCTGGTTTGCTCTCCGGAATGGAGATCGTCCTCGTCCGCCACGGCCCCGCCGGCCACCTCGACCCGTCCCGGTGGCCCGACGACACCGAGCGGCCGCTGAGCGACGTCGACAGGACGCGGGCGGCAACCGCCGGGCTCGTCCGCTTTCTGCCGTCCCTCGACGCCGTGCTCGCGAGCTCGTACGCGCGCGCCTGGCAGACGGCCGAGCTGCTGCACGAGGCCGGCTGGCCGGAGCCCGAGCGGCTGAAAGAGCTCGAGGCGGGCGTGCCCGCGATCGCCGTCGTCGGCCTGCTCCGCGGCCGCACGGAACAGTCGCTGGCGCTCGTCGGCCACGAGCCCCAGCTGTCGCGGCTCGCGTCGCTCCTCTGCACGGGCGACGAACACGCCCTGACGCTCGACCTCAAGAAGGCCGGGGCGGTCGGACTCGAGGATAAGGCGCTCCGCTGGGTGCTCCCGCCCAGGGCGCTGCGGTTTCTCGCCTAGCCAACTGGGGATAGAGGTCGTCGGGAGCGTTTCCATCTTCGCGCAGCGGTCGCTGCGCGACGGGTTCCACGCACGACCCGGTGCCTGGGGTTAGCGCCGGGTCGTGCTGGTGACCGGCTCCACCGGGCCGCCGAGCAGTCGCACGCGCGCGTCGGCCACGAGTCGCAGCTGTCACGGCCCGCGTCGCTGCTCTGTGCCGTCGCCGAGGGGGCGCTGGCGCTCGAGCTGAAGGAGGCGGCGCGATTGACGACGGCGAGCAGCTGCGCTGGCTGCTCACGCCGAAGGCGCTGCGGTTTCTCGCCTAGCCACCGCGGCACCGGCGGCGCGGTGTGCACGTGGCCGAAGTGCTGCGGCTAGCGCACCGGCTTGGAGCCGTCTCGCACGATCACGCCGCGCCGGTCGAGGCGCACCACATCCGACCAGGGCAGCTCGTCCGGCTTGCGGACGCGCTCGCTGGCTTCCGGCGCATCGATCCCGAGCCGCTCCAGCAGCCCGCGCCGGCCCACGACGAGGCCGACGACCCTCAGCGACCGCTGGGTGAGTTCGGCGCGCACGTCGTAGACACGGCCGAGCCCGTCGCCGGACTCGGTCCTGACCTCGAGGCCGATGATCTCAGAGATCCTCACAGCCCGCTCCCGGGGATCCGCTCGACGAGCTGCCGCGCGCGGTCGTCGCCACGGCCGAGCCGCAGCTCGCCCGCGGTCTTCCTCAGTCGCACCGCGTCGTCGACGGCACGAACCTCGTCCCAGGGGACGAGCACCGCGCGCGGCCCGCGCGCAAGCCATGCGGTCAGCCGTCCCAGCCGCCCGCGGCCCGCCCAGCCCGAGCGGCCCGAGACGATCGCTTTGACGTCGAGCCCGTCCAGCTCGAGGTCGTCGACCTTCCCGCAGCGGCGTCCCTGCGAGTCGATCAGCTGGTGGTCGAGGATGCCGAGGGCGAGGTCGATGCGGCTCACTGCGTCCCCATGTTCGTGATGATCATCAGCGGGATGGCGGCGAGCGCGACGAGCACGATCACGCCGAGATAGAAGATCCCCAACAGGTTCGAGAGCCGTTGGTTGCGGTACTGCCCCATGTAGGCGCGGTCGTTCGCGACAAGCAGGATGGGGAGGTAGGTGGCCGGCAGCGCCACGACCGAGAAGATGACCGCGAATTCGGTGACCTGGATCGGGTTCACGCCGGTGATCACGATCGCGAACGCGAGCACGAGCATGACGATCCAGGCGATCGTGAACCGGGGCGCGCCGGCGTTGTGGCGGTACTTGCCCCATTCCCAGCCGAAGAACTGGGCGATGTTGTAGGCACCGGAGAACGCCGTGTCGATGGCGGCCCCGCTGACCGCGAACGCGATGCCGACGAGCATCAGGATCAGGCCGATCGGGCCGAGCGGCGACTGGACGACGAGGGCGACGCTGCCGAGCAGCTCAGGGCTGATCCCGCGCGGCAGGAAGAGTGCGCCCGCGCAGATGAGAAGCGCGAACGACAGGATCCCGCCGAGGCAGTAGCCGACGATTGCGTTCAGCCGGTTCGTGGTCAGGTCCTTCGGCGTCCACTCCTCCTCGACGCCGCCCGACGAGTAGAAGTAGACCTCGTACGGCGTCATGCCTGCGCCGACGAGTCCGACGACGTAGTACAGGTACAGCGGCACGTTGCCTGTCTCGAGGTGCGGCGCGAAGCCCTTCGCGACCTCGCCCCAGTCCGGGTGCAACTTGAACACCGCCGGAACGAGCACGAGCAGGCACAGCCCTCCGTAGCCGAAGACCCGCTCGATCCACTCGAAGGGCATGGCCCAGAGGACGAGCGCGAGCCCGAGGACGGCGACGGCGATGAACAGCTGGTACGAGTGCCCGAACAGCAGCTCGAGCGCAAGCGCGATGCCGCCGACCTCGGCGGCCAGCGTGAGCAGGCTGACGAGCTCGGCGCCGACCAGGGTGACCAGGCCGACGGCGAAGCCGAGCCGCTCGCGCACGACGTCGAAGACGGCCCGGTTCGAGACCGCGGCGACGCGGCCGCACATCTCGGCGTAGACGATGATCCCGCCGACGCCGAGGACGATCGCCCAGAGCAGCTGGTAGCCGAACGTCGCGCCGGCGGTCGTGTTGAACACGAGGTCCCCGATGTCGACGTAGCCGCCGATCGCGGCCAGGATCCCGAGCGCGATCGAGAACAGCGTCTTCACAGGGCGTTCGCCTGCTTCGCGGCTCGCTCGAGGTCGCGCTGGATGCGGCCGGCGCGCCTCTCGTCGCCTGGGTTGTCCGCCAGCTCGTCGAGGTCCGAGACGATGCGGCCCGCGAGCTGCCCGAGCCGCGGCGTTGCGGGCTGGTCCCGCACCTTCTTCGCGAGGTCGCGCAGCGCGCGCCCGTGCACGCGCGTGAAGTTGTCGGTGGTCGAGCCCTCGGAGGCGTCGTGCGCGACGAGCGCGCCCTCCGCGGCGACGGAGCCGAGGTCGTCGGCCTGCTTCTTCGCCGACTGCCCGCATCCGGCGAGTGCGAGCGCGGCCAGCGTGAGCATCGTGATCCGGCGCATCTCCGGCTTTTGCCCTGCTGGCAACGACGGTGAAACGGTGGTGAAGATGTTGCGAGCGCCGCGCGGCGATCCGTAGGCTCCAGCGCATGGTCAGCCCGGACCGCCTCGTGGCGCTCGACTTCTTCAACGCCTTCCCGGAGGCCGAGCGCGCCACGATCGCCGAGTACGCCGAAGAGGTCGACGTGCCGTCCGGCACGACGCTCGTCTCCGAGGGAGAGTACGCGTACCAGTTCTTCGTCATCGAGCACGGGCAGGCAGAGGTGAGCGCCAACGGCGAGCGGATCGCGGAGCTCGGCCCGGGCGACTTCTTCGGCGAGGTCGGGCTCATGCTGACCGGTGTACGGACGGCCACCGTCAAGGCGCTGTCGCCGATGACCCTCATCACGCTCTTCCAGCAGAACTTCCGCATCTGCGAGCAGACGTATCCGGAGATCGCCGACCGGCTGCGCACGGCGGTCGCGGACCGCTTCCCGATCCGAGCCCGCTAGTTCCTCCTCCGCCAGTGGAGTAGCGTTGGCTCACATCCGAGAGGGGGAGTCTGCAATGCGCTACGAGTCATCCGTCACCGCCGTCACCTGGATTCCATCCGAGGCGATCTCCGGCATGCCGAAGCTGCCGTTCGAGGCCGGGATCGCCCACTACGACGAGCCGCTACCGGAGCGCCTGGACGATCTCGACGAGTGGCACCGGCGCGACGCGTTCCGCGAGGCGAACCAGCTGAGCGGCTGGATCGAGGTCGAGGACGGGAAGATCACCGGCCACGGCCAGGACGGCCGGGCGCTGATCGGCGTGACGCGCATCAAGCTCGCCGGGCGCGAGGTCCCGTTCAAGGCCGTGCAGTACGAGATGCTGCGGCCGGAGCCGCAGGTCGGCGACGGGTTCGTGCGGTTCCAGCAGACGGCCGGCGGCCACATGGGCCTGCCGGCGCCGCGCATGGTCCGGGGCAAGCCGTTCTTCCGCATCACCTCGTCGTCCGCGTGGACGACGCTGGCGCTGACGCTCTACGCG
Organism: Gaiellaceae bacterium; assembly: GCA_035764425.1. Taxonomy (GTDB): domain Bacteria; phylum Actinomycetota; class Thermoleophilia; order Gaiellales; family Gaiellaceae; genus JACVRM01. The sequence goes on along the minus strand of DASTZE010000106.1, from coordinate 4,195 downwards.
GACGGCCGCGTCGAGCGCGAGCTCGCGGGGGCGAGCCCGTTTCCGCGCCACTTCGTCTACGACGACGAGGGGAAGCTCGTGCAGAAGTCGGGCGTCATCGACTTCAAGCAGTGGTACCGCGAGGCCCACGGCGGCAACACGCCGTGGGGCGAGGAGGAGTCGCCGGCGCTCGTGACGCAGGTGGAGTCCGAGGTGGAGCGCGAGATCGGCAACGCGCTGATGCAGAACGGGTCGAAGCCGAGGCGCCAGTCGCTGTCGCAGGGCGAGACGCTGGTGAAGCAGGGTGACGAGGGTGGCGAGATCTTCCTCGTCCTCGACGGCATCTTCTCGGTCGAGATCGACGGCGATCAGGTGGCCGAGCTCGGCCCGGGCGCGATCGTCGGCGAGCGCGCCGCCTTCGAGGGCGGGCACCGCACGGCGACGCTCACCGCGACGACACCGGCGCGTGTCGCCATCTTCGACCTCGAGTCGGCCGATCGCGGGGCGCTCGAAGCGCTCGCGAGCAGCCGGCGCGACAGCTCCTAGACGAAAACGGGGGCGAGGCGCTCGAGTCCGCGCTCGAGCGTCTCGTCGGTCACGGCCAGCGAGATCCGGATCCAGCCGGCCCCGCGCGCGCCGAAGCCCTCGCCCGGCGCCACGGCGACGCGGTGCTGCGTCAAGAGCTGCTCGGCGGTCAGCCCGGCCGGAAGCTCGAGCCACACGAAGAACGTGCCCTCGGCCGCGCCGCCGATCGTCTCGACGACCCGGTCGCGGCGACGTTCGTAGGTCGCGGCGCGCTCAGCAACGGAGCTCTGCGGCCCCGTCAGCGCCGCGATCGCCGCATGCTGGAGCGGCATGAAGATCCCCGCGCGGGCGTGGTCGTTGAGCAAGTTGATCCGCTCGACGATCTCCGCGTTGCCGACGACGAAGCCGAGCCGCCAGCCGGCCATGCCGTACGACTTTGACATCGAGAACATCTCGACGCCCGCCTCGCGCGCGCCGGGCGTGGCCAGGAAGCTCTTCGGCTTTCGGCCGTCGAAGACGAGATCCCCGTAGGCGAAGTCGTGCACGACCGCGCCGCCCGTCCGCGCCGCCCACTCGACCGCGCCGGCGAAGACGCCGGCCGGCACGGCGACGGCACACGGGTTGGACGGGTAGTTCAGGTAGAGCGCGGCGGCGTCAGGCGCCCGCTCGAGGTGGGGCGCCCAGCCCGGCCGCTCGAGCGGGAGCGGCACCAGCTCGGCGCCGGCCAGCGCGACGCCGGACGGGTAGTCCGGGTAGCCGGGATCCGGAAGTAGAACCTGCCGCCCGCGCTCGGCGAGCACGAGCGCCAGCTCGACCAGCGCCGTCTTCGTGCCAGGCACGATCGCGACTTCGTGACCTGGGTCGAGCTCGACGCCGTACACGTCGCGGTAGCGCGCTGCGATCGCCTCGCGCAGCTCGGGCAGCCCGCGGAAGGGGGCGTACCCGTGGATGGCTGGATCTGCGGCCGTCCGCGCGAGGACCTCGACGACGTGGGGCGGAGGGCCGACCTCCGGGTTGCCGCGGCCGAGGTCGACGAGTGGCTCGCCCTCGGCGGCAGCAGCCGCCTGCACGCGCCCGAGGAGGGCCATGAAGTACTGCTCGGGGAGGCGTTCGAGGCGCGCCGGCCGCACGCCGCGGATGCTTACAGGTGCGGGACCGGCTCGGTCTCGAGGAGTGTGTAGCAGGTCGCCACGAGCTCCTCGTACGAGATCTTGTCCACCGGGTGGAGGCCGATCTCGCGGCACACCTGCGTCAGATCGGGCGACAGGTAGGCCGAGAAGATCACGATCGGCGCCGCGAAGTCGTTGCGCAGCAGCACCTTCGCCGCCGCGACGCCCGTGATGCCCGGCAGCGAATGGTCGAGGATGAGCACGTCAGGCTCGTTCTCCTCGAGCAGGTCGTAGAGCCCGGCCACGTCGCCCGCCTGGAGCACGCGCCACCCCTCGGCGCCGAGCCGGGTCTGCAGGATGGCGAGGAAGTCCGGCTCGTCGTCGACGACGATGACGGTGGGGCGATCACTGCGGGGCGTCGGATCGAACATGAGGCGTACTTCTTGTGTCGAGTGACAGACCCCTCCTCGCATCCCTCCGTCGAGGGATGCTTCCGACGTGCCGCTCCAGAACCGCGTGACGCCGCTCGGCGACCTGATCGTCGACCCTGCGCGCGGGCTCGTCTACGGCAACCGCGGCTGCCTGCACGACGACGAGGGCAGGATCCGCCGCCGCTGGGCCACGCGCCGCTGGATCGCCTGCCGGCTCGAGTTCAAGGGCTGGCACCGCTCCCCGCTCATGCAGCCGGGCAAGTTCACCGAGCTCTTCTTCCTCGACGAGGCGACCGCGTTCTCGGCCGGCCACCGGCCCTGCGCCCTCTGCCGCCGCGAGGACTACAACCGCTTTCTCGCGCTCGTCGACGCGCCCGGGGCCGACGCCATCGACGAGCGGCTCCACGAGGAGCGTGTGCGCCGCTTCCACGAGGCGCCGGCGCGCCTGCCCGACGGCGCGTTCGTCCTCGACGGCGACGAGCCGTGCCTCGTCCGCGGGGACGCCCTGCTGCCCTGGACGCCTGCGGGCTACGGGCCACCCCGAAGGAAGCGAAGGGCGGCGCTGATCACGCCGCCCTTACTGGTTGATGTCCTACGCGCGGGATGGGCCGGCGCCGTTCCGCTCCTGCACCCGACAGCGGGACGATCGGGTTGAACGGCTCCCGCGGCCTCACACCGACCGCGGGAGCCGTTGGTTTCGTTACGCGGCCTCGAGCGCCGGCGCGGCCTCGACCACTTCCTCGGCCGGCTCGACCAGGTCGCTCCGGCGGATGATGGTCAGCGTGACGAGGATCCCGACCGCGGCCAGTGCCGCGGCGCCGATGAAGGCGGCCTGGAATCCGTCCACGGAGGCGGCGGCCAGCGAGGCGCCGTCGTCCACCTTGTTGCCCGTCACGGAGGTCGCGACGGCGGAGAGCACGGCGATGCCGAGCGCGCCGCCGATCTGCTGCGAGGTGTTGAAGAGCCCGGAGGCGAGCCCCGCGTCGTCGGCGTTCACGCCGGCCAGCGCGGCGATCGAGATCGGCACGAAGGAGAAGCCGAGCCCGACCGACATGAGCAGGAACCCGGGCAGCAGGTCGCCGACGTAGTTGCCGCCGACCGACACCTGCGTGAACCACAGGAGCCCCGCGGTCAGGAAGATCATCCCGGTCGTGAGCACCGGCTTGACGCCGATGCGGGTCACGAGCTGGGCGGCGATGGCCGACCAGAGAATCGCCGTCGCGGCGATCGCCAGGTAGGCGGCGCCGGTCTGGACCGCGGAGTAGTGGAGGACGTTCTGCATGTAGAGGGTGAGCATCAGGAACACGGAGAAGCTGGCCGTGCCGAGGATGAGCCCGGCAACGTTGGCGCCGACCAGCGTCCGCAGCTTGAAGATCGAGAAGGGCACGAGCGGCTCGGCCTGGCGCGACTCCCAGAACAGGAAGACCGCGAGCACGACGCCGGCCGCGGCGAGGATCGCCCACGTCGTCACCGAGCCCCAGCCGTAGTTGTTGGCCTGGGTGATCCCGTAGACCAGCGTGACCAGCCCGCCGGTGACCAATACCGCACCGGGCAGGTCGAAGCTCTTCGCGTGCTCGTCGCGGCTGTCGTTGAGGAGCACCGGAGCGAGCCCGAACGCGACCAGCGCGACCGGCACGTTCACGAAGAAGATCCAGCTCCAGTCGAGGTACTCGGTGAGGACGCCGCCGGCCAGGACGCCGGCGACCGCGCCGAAGGCTCCGACGCCGCCCCAGGCGCCCAGCGCCATGTTGCGGTCCTTGCCCTCGGCGAAGGTCGTCATCAGGATCGACAGCGCCGCCGGGGTCACCATCGCGGCGCCGAGGCCCTGGGCCGAACGGGCGACGATCAGCGACGCCTCGCTCCAGGCGAGCCCGGAGAACAGCGAGGCAGCCGCGAAGACGATCAGCCCTGCCATGAACACCTTGCGCCGGCCGACGAGGTCGGCGACGCGGCCGCCCAGGAGCAGGAAACCGCCGAAGAAGAGCGCGTAGGCGCTCACGACCCACTGCAGGTTCTCCTGCGTGAAATTGAGGTCTTTCTGGATCGAGGGCAGCGCGACGTTCACGATCGCGATGTCGAGCACGACCATGAACTGCACGGTCAGAAGCAGCGCAAGCCCAAGCCACTTGCGTGAGGTGGAACCCGTCATTG
>DASTZE010000105.1:0-4731 GCA_035764425.1 Gaiellaceae bacterium | reverse complement strand
CTGCGCAATGCGGCCGCCGGTGGTCGGCCGGTACACGTTGAGCCCTCCGTTGGGGTCGTACACGTAGAGCAGGCCGCCCGCGACGACCGGGCTCGTCCCGGCGTCGGCGTTCGACCACGCCTGGCGCAGCCGGCCGCCGGCGAGCCGGAACGCCTGTGTCCCCGAGAACGTCGCTGCGAAGACCCAGCCCTTCCAGACCGCAGGCGCGGTGAAGAGCCCGCCGCTCAGCGCCACCGTCTGCAGCTCGCCGCCGGTCTTCGCGCCGTGCCCACCCTTCCCGTTCATTCGCCGCAGGTCGAGCAAGCGCAGCTTGCCGTCCTTCCCGCCCTGGACGGCGAGCGTCGGCGTGAGAACGGCCGGCACCGTCGTGCCGAGGTCGCCGTCGCTCGCGTTCAGCGTCGCCTGGTCGGTGGGAGTCCAGTTCTGGAGGAGGCGTGACGCGTCGGGCGAGAGCATCAGCGCGCTGTCGCCCCAGTAGCGGCTGCCGTCGAACTGCCCGTTGCCGGTCGCGACCAGCAGGTTGCCCGTGCCCGGGGCGACCACCACGCCGCCGCGGCCCCAGATCGCCGAGTCGCTCTCCCCGCAGGTCGAGGGCGTGATCAAGCCGGCGCGGTCGGAGCAGAGCGAGTTCCACACGTGCCGGATGTGGCCGGTCCTCGCGTCGATCGAGACGACGTGCCCCTGGTACGGCGGCGCGTCGCCGATGTAGCCGCCGGTGGCGGCGAGCACGAGCCCGCGCGCGTAGTTGAGCGGCGGCGCGACTTTCTCATGCGTCGCGTCGCGGGTGATCGTGACCGGCCAGCCGGCCGCCTCGCGGCCGCTGGAGACCGAGAGCTTGTGGATCTTCCCGTCGGGCGACACCGCGTAGACGAACTTCCGGCCCGGGTCGGCGAGCGGCGTCGCATTCGTGATGCGCGCCGTGCCCGCCCACGTGGCATAGCCCGGCGGCGTGAAGCGCCAGAGCACGCGGCCGTTCGCTGCGTCGATCGCCTCGGTCCTCCCGTACGTGGTCGTGACGAAGAAGGTGTCGTGCGGGCGGCCCGAGACGGTCACGCCGCGCAGGTAGATCGGCGAGGCGTCGACGGTGCCGTCGAGCGCGACGCGCTGGCGGACGAGCCGGCGGACATTCGCGGCCGTGATCCCGGTCGCGGCGGGGCCGCTCGACGAGCGCCGCGCGTCGTAGCCGAACCGCGTCCAGTCGCCGCCCTGCTTCGGCGTGGCGGCCCCGGACGCGCCGGCGAGCAGCAGCACGGCAAGCGCTGCGAGAACCAGACGCATTGCGGCACCGTAGCGACTGGAAATTAAGCCGCCGGTAACACCTCGGAACTACGCTTGAGCAGGGTCGTGCCATGGTGATCTTGCTCGGAATCGCGTTCCTCGCCGGAATCGTGACGGCGCTGTCGCCCTGCGTCCTGCCCGTGCTGCCGATCCTGCTCGTCGGCGGTGCGACCGGGACGAGCAAGCGGCGGCCGCTCGCGATTGTGGCCGGCCTCGTCGGCAGCTTCACCGTGTTCACGCTGGCGGGCACCGCGCTGCTCGACGCGCTGGGGCTTCCCGACGACTTCCTGCGCAACCTCGCGATCGCGCTGCTCTTCCTGCTGGCGGCGACGTTGATCTTCCCGCCCGTGGCGCGGCTGGTCGAGCGGCCGTTCTACCGCCTGACCCGTCGCCGGGTGAACACGGAGGGGAACGGCGTCGTGCTGGGCGCGAGCCTCGGGCTCGTCTTCGTGCCCTGCGCCGGCCCGGTGTTCGCCGCGGTGGCGTCGCTCGCGGCGACGGGCGACGTCGGCGTGCGCGTCGTCCTCCTGACCCTCGCCTACGCGCTCGGCGCAGCGCTGCCGATGCTGGCGATCCTGTTCGGGTCGCAGAGGCTGGCGTCCGGCGTTGGTCTTCTCAAGCGCGAGGCGCCGCGTGTCCGCGTGGCGGCAGGCGTCGTTCTGGCCGTCACCGCGCTCGTGATCGCGGAGGGCTGGGACCAGCGCTTCACGACCTCGCTGCCCGGCTACACGCAGGCCTTTCAGGATCACGTCGAGAACAGCTCGGTCGCGAAGCGCGAGCTGCACGACCTGCGCGGCGGCGGTCAGGCGTTGGCCGCCGAGAAGGGGCCTGCCGCCCCGAACTTCACCGGCATCGCCGAATGGATCAACACGCCCGGTGGCAAGCCGCTGACGCTCGGGCAGCTGCGCGGCAAGGTCGTGCTCGTCGACTTCTGGACCTACTCCTGCATCAACTGCCTGCGCACGCTCCCCCACCTGAAGGCGTGGGACGCCCGCTACCGCAGGGACGGGCTCGTCATCGTGGGAGTGCACACGCCCGAATTCGCCTTCGAGCACGTCCCGTCGAACGTGCGCACCGCGGTGAAGAACCTCGGCGTGCGCTATCCGGTCGCGCTGGACAACAAGTACGCGACCTGGTCGGCGTACCACAACGAGTACTGGCCGGCCGAGTACCTGATCGACCGGTCCGGGCGCGTCCGGCATACACACTTCGGCGAAGGTCAGTACCCGGAGACCGAGAGGCTCATCCGCCAGTACCTCGGCGACGCCACGCAGCCGATGACGGACGTTGCGGACACGACCCCGCAGCACTTCATGACGCCCGAGTCCTACCTCGGCTACGGGCGGCTCGAGCGCTTCCCGGGCCGGGTCACCTTCGACCGCTACGCGATGTACAGGTTCCCGTCCGAGCTGCCGCAGGACGATCTCGCCTACTCGGGCAGCTGGAAGGTGCTGGAGCAGCGCATCGTCTCCGGGCCCTTTGCCCGGCTGCGGCTCCGCTTCTCCGCCCAGAAGATTCACCTCGTGCTCGGCGGCCGCGGCGACGTGCAGGTCGTCGTCGACGGGAAGCCGCTGCGTACGGTGGCCGTTCGCGGCGAGCCCCGGCTCTACACGCTCGCGACCTTCCCGAAGCTGCGCTCCGGCCTGCTGGAGCTGCGCTTCTCGCCGGGCATCTCGGGCTACGCCTTCACCTTCGGCTAGGGGCGGCCGGAGCCGCCCCCAGCCGTCGTTCCTAGCCGGCCGCGCCGTTGACCAGCTGGCCGCGCACCACGCCGTTCGGGTACTTGGCGTTGTGCACGTTCACGTAGTACGCGCCGGGCTTGGACTCGACGGCGGTGATCGAGCTCTTCGACGCGGTGGTGCAGCCCTTCAGGGCGAACTTGGCGCCGAGCGGGATGAACACCGGCCCGGACACGCCCTTACCGCCCTTGTGAATGTGCGCGGCGGTCGGGCTCTTGACGTTCTTGAACTTCGAGAAGTTCCAGCAGACGCTGCCCTTGGACGCGTTCAGGTGGATGACGGCCAGCCCGGAGCCGTTGGGCGCGCCCTTGGGCGTCTCGGCTGCGCCGCTCATCCTGGCGGAGACAACGGGGCTCATCGCCGCGCTCGCGGCGACCGCCCAGACGGCGGCGGCGAGGACGGCGACGATGGCAATGCGGTACCGCATAAGACGGCTCCTTCCCTGTGAGGTCGATGCAGGTGATTCGTGTCCCCAGGGGTGGCGGTTCTTCCCGATTCCCTCGGATGGGTGAGTTCGGGAGCCGCGTTCGTTGGGAACTAGGACTCAAGGCCCGGCTGCGGCGGCCGATGGAAGGAGGAGTGATGACAGAATCTTCTGCACTTGGCCGCGTGCTCGTCGTGGACGACGAAGTCGACATCCGCAGCATGCTCGGGATCGTCCTGTCCACCGAGGGGTGGGACGTCGACGAGGCCGCCGACGGCCGTGAGGCGCTGCTTCGCGCCGCCGCGGGCCACTACGACCTCGTCGTGCTCGATCTCCGCATGCCGGAGATGTCGGGGATCGAAGTCGCACAGCGGCTGGTCGCCGACGGGTTCGACGGACGGCTCGTGCTCTTCTCGGCATTCGTAGACGAGGACGTCGAGCGCGAGTCTGCGGAGCTCGGCATGACCGTCGTGGACAAGGTCGACTGGTATAGCCTCGTCGACGCGTGCCGGTCTGTCGTGCCCGCCGCGCGCGCTTAACGCTTCTTCCGCTCCTCGCCAAGTCGCCCACCAGGGCACAGGGCCGACGCGGGAGGCCCGTGAGTACGATGGCGAGGTGGCCGTGATGACCCAGAAGCTCGACGCGCGGGCGCTCCGCGCGGACTTCCCGATCTTCGAGCAGGAGATCCACGGGAAGCCCCTGGCGTACCTCGACTCGGCGGTCAGCTCCCACAAGCCGCGCCAGGTGCTCGACGCGATCCGCGACTTCTACGAGACGTCGTACGGGAACGTGCACCGGGGCGTCTACGCGCTCTCCGAGCGCGCGACCGCGGGCTACGAGGGTGCGCGCCAGAAGCTGGCGGGACTGGTCAACGCCCGCAGCCCGCGCGAGATCGTCTTCACGCGCAACGCGACCGAGAGCCTCAACCTCGTCGCCTACGCGTGGGGGCTCTCGAACCTCGGCTCAGGCGACATCGTCATCGTCACCGAGCTCGAGCACCATTCGAACTTCGTGCCGTGGCAGTACATCGCGAAGCGCACGGGCGCGGCGCTGCGGATGATCCCGGTGGACGACGCCGGCGAGCTCGACCTCCAGGTGCTCGACGAGTTGCCCGCGGCCGGGAACGTCAAGGTCGTTGCGATCAACCTTGTCTCCAACTCGCTCGGCACCGTGAACCCGGTCGAGCGCGTGGCCGCGTGGGCGCACGGCCAGGGCGCGATCGTCGTGGTCGACGGCGCCCAGGCGGCTCCGCACCGACGCATCGACGTGCAGGCTCTCGACGCCGACTTC